>NZ_VFWC01000030.1:0-6042 GCF_006442405.1 Mesorhizobium sp. B2-2-3
GAGGTGATGAAGAGGATGAATGACACCACCAGCAGCCAGAACGAGATGTTGTTCAAGCGGGGGAAAGCCATGTCGGGTGCGCCAATCATGATTGGCACCATCCAGTTGCCGAAGCCACCAATCAGCGCCGGCATGAGGACGAAAAAAATCATGACCAGTCCATGGGCACTGACGACGACGTTGTAGACACCCGGATCGCCAAAAATCTGCAAACCTGGTTCTTGCAACTCCACACGGATCAACACGGAAAGCGCGGTACCGAGGCACCACTGTAAGGGAGCTATTTTTGGCTGAAGCTTCTTTGCATGCGCGTCAGCTCAATGCGTGGCCGGCCAATCCATAGACCTACGGTCCGTTTTCTTCCCGGTTCAGGAATCGGCCCCCTTTGGACATGGTCGGAACGGTCTCGGCAATGCCAAGGCGGCACTGCTCGAGAAATGCGGCAAACATGCCATCCTTCTCCCGGGTATCGACTCGGGCGAAGCGCCCAGCAAGATTTACATCCGGTTGTCGATTAATTCACAGCGATGCCAACCAGGGATCCGCCAGCCTTGACGTGGCGGTTGTGACGCTCAGCCTTCGTTGTCGAGCTCCTGCAAACCATTCTGGATGGCTTCGATGAGCATCGGCGTAGAGTAGGGTTTCTGAACCCAGCCGAGTGGTCTTGCCGCTTCGGCCCGAAGCTTTACATCGCGGTCAGCGTGCGCAGTTGCAAAGATGCACCGGATACCGAAGGCCCGGTAAAGTTCCAACGCTGCGTCGATTCCGTCGCGCTTGCCAAGCAAACGGATATCCATCAAGGCAATCGTGGGCTGAGCCGAGCGCGCAATTATGATGGCCTCCTCGGCTGTGCTGGCTATCCCAGCCAACACGAAACCTGCATCGCTAAGACTGGCCTCGATATCAAGTGCAATCAGGTAGTCGTCTTCGACGATCATGATGGATGGTTTGCCGGAAACTCTCGCTTCTGCACCAGTCCCATCGTCTCTGGAGAAAACTAGCTGAGGTCTGGATGGTCGGCTCGAAACCCCCGTCCGGCTTGTCTCAACTATTGCCGTTTTTAACGTCAAAGCCGTTCTCCCCGGGAGCCTGAGAAAAAATCACGATGCAGCGAGACGGATCTCGCTCAACTTCGAAAATCCCACCAATCTGGCGCGCCAATCCCTCAACCAACCGCAAACCTGACGAGGAATGACGCTCTGCCCGCAAATCGAAACCTGGACCTTCATCCTCGACCGTCAACACCTGCTTTTGACCGTTTTGCTTGATCTCAACCCGAATGGTGCTCCTTCCCTTGGCCGCTGATCCATGTTTGACCGCATTGACCAAAAGCTCATTGACTATGAGCGCAAGCGGCATTGCGATATCGTTGGGCAATTGGATGGGATCGGCGTCGCAAACTAGTTGGACATTCGCTGGAAACATCTGCTTTGTGGTTTCGCAAATGGCCCCGACAAAAAGTGGCGCGCTGAAATTGGATGCATCTGGCGTGTCGTAGAGGACACGTTGAGCCGCAGCCATGGTCGCCACTCGTTTGCTTGCCTCACCAATTGTCTTGCGAGCCTCGGGATTTTGACTGGTCCTGGCCGCTACCGAAAGCAAGGACGTCAACATCATCATGTTGTTCTTAACGCGATGGTTGAGTTCGTTAAGCAGGATCCGCTGTTGTGTCTCAGCTTGCTTGCGCTCACTTACGTCGACCAGCATGTTGATGCCGCCGACAATTTCTCCAGCTGCATCCCGCATCGGCGTCGGATAGGGAATGAATGGGATCCGGGTGCCGTCCGGCCGCTCGGCAATCGCCTCAACTCCCCGGACCGGTCGCCCTTCACGAAGCGAAACAGCCATTGGACACTGGTCGTGAGGAAGTGGCGTTCCATCTGGCCAATAGAGCTTCCAGGTAACGCACCATTCATCACTGCCGATCACCGGCGTTCGGCCGGCGAGTTCGACCGCTGCCTCATTGAAATAGGTGATCTTGCCCTGCTGATCGGTTGTGTAGATTGCTGCAGGGATGGCGGCAAGCAAATCCTGAAGGTGACGTTCACTGTCGCGCACCTTTGCCTCCGCGACTTTCTGCTCGGTTATGTCCCGGGCAATTTTGGAGGCGCCCACGATACGGGCCGCTGCGTCTCGGACAGGCGATATTGTCAGAGAAATGTCGACTAGCGACCCATCCTTGCGGCGCCGGATTGTTTCGAAATGATCGACAATTTCGCCATTGCGTATCCGACCCAGGATGAGCGGCTCCTCCCCCAGCCGATCCGGAGGGATGATGATCGTGATGGACTTGCCGAGCACTTCCGAGGCCGAATAGCCGAACAGCCGCTCAGCCCCCCGGTTCCACGTTAAAATGACCCCATTCAAATCCTTGCTGACGATCGCGTCATGGGAAGACTCCACGATTGCTGCCAGCCTCTGAGCAGCATTTTCGCCCTTTATGCGCTGAATGCCGAAACCGAGCTGACGAGCGATGGTCCGACCCAATTCAATCTGCTCTTCCGAATACTCCTGAGGCTGGTCGAAGTAGGCCATGAACTTACCAAGGAGCCGTCCACCTTGTGTGATCGGAATGAAGTAGACCGCACCGATTCCCTCGCTGCGGATCGCCTGTTTTAATTGTTCCGGCAAGTCCGCATGCTTTGCATCGCCGACACAGATAGGCTGCGGATCTTGGCTCTCCGTCGACCAAGGCGAGTGTCCTTCCACCGCTAAGCGGTAAGTATCGGACAGGCCACGCCAAGCCACAAACTTCATGCGCCCATCTTTATCCAACAGCAATATCGAAGCACGCTGGCATTGGAGCGCACGTTGGATCGCATCGAGCGCCGGCTCATACACATCCTCTTGCGTGCGCGCATGCTGCAGCATTTCAGTGAATCGATGTATCGCACCCTGTTCCTCGGCACGTTTGGCAAGCGCCGCCTCAACCCGCTTGCGCTCGCTGATATCGTGCTGAACCCGTACAGCGTATCGAAACGACCCCTCGCAGTCATGAACACTCGACGAAGTCACAACAGCCCAAAAAACTGATCCATTCTTGCGAACAAATCGCTTCTCAAGTGTGTAGCTGTCGATTTCACCGGCCATTTGCCGTCGATACTGCTCTCGATCTGCTTCAACATCGGCCGGAAAGGTGCGGTCAAAAATCGACCGTCCAATCAGCTCATCCTGCGTGTATCCCAAAAGGGCACACAGATGGGAATTCACCCGCAGCAGTTGCCCTTCGACATTCGCTTCTACGATACCTGCGGCAGCGTTCTCATAGGTGATGGCAAGGCGCCGCTCCTGTTCGCGTATAAGCTCCTGCGCCTTGATCATTTCAGTCACATCGATGGTGATGCAGCGGGTGTTGAGGAAGCGGTCAGCCACTAGGCGAACGTTGGACGTTATTTCTACCCAGCGGATCGACCCATCTTTGGCCCGCAGCCGGGCCCGGTAGTTTTTAAGTTCCTCCCGCCGGGACAGGCGGTCCAATATGTCTCCAATAGCAACCTGATCTGCGTGAAATTCGCGAATATTGCGGCCTATATATTCCTCGGCCGTGAATCCCAACATTTCCAATTCTGCGCGATTGGCACGCAGAATCGTGCCGTCTTTTCCGACGAAGTGAAGTGCGATGGCGGCATTCTCGAAAAAATCCTCAAACTCATCAGTGAGGATCGGATCGGGAAGCTGACGTTCGCGACTCCTCTCCGAGAAAGATGCCACCTCATCGACTCGAGCAGGAAGACCCCCTTGTTTCATTTGGTACCCCCGTCTCCTAAGAAGCAGTTGGAAATGCGTGAGAGGACCAAAGGTTCCACATTGCCCCTTCAGTCGGCGCCAGACGCATCAGATCCGTCAATGCCAGGTGCATCGACACCGTGGATCGCGGGCTCCGTGGGTCGCCTGGATAGGTGCAAATTCAGCAGAGGAGCTCAAAAGAAAATCGCTTGCCGCGCGCCGTTGCTAGGCCTCATTGCTGCCTCTGGGGGAAGAAGCAGGCGAATAACCTTTCTATCGTGGCTCTTTGCGAAGGTTGAGATAAGTCGCATCGAACTCAGCGGCTCGCGCCAAGCGATCCCAGTTCGTGATGGTCACCACCTTACGCTGCCAGGTGATAAGGCCAGCACGGCGCAATGCCATGAGCGTCCGATTGAGATGGACAACAGACAGTCCGATCGTATCCGCCAGCATGTTTTGCGTGACAGGGAATTCGAATGACCATTCCCGGGTCAAGCCGACGACCTCCATCCGCAGGAACATCTCGCAAATGATGTGCGCCAGGTGGGCTTCAGCGGACCGGCGCCCCAGGCAGGCAATCCATACCCTCTGAATGGCGGCATCCACCGCCAATATCGTCGTCAGCACGCGGAACAGATGCTGGTGGGTCTCAGTGATCCGACGCAGCGGATCATGGCCGATGAACGCCATGCGAGCCGGTGCCAAAGCAACGACGTTGTGGTCCATTACGTGCAACAGGAATGCATGCAGATCAACGAAGTCGCCGGGAATGTGGAGGGCCGTTATCTGGCGCCTGCCGTCGGCGAAGGTGACAGTTCTTCCCGTGATCCCCGAGACGATAACGCAGCTCTCCTTGGGTTCGGCGTGCTCCGCGACGATTTCGTCACCGACTTCGTAGTCACGTACCCGCCAGGGACCGTCCTGAAGTACTGCCCGGTCTTGATCCGTGAGAACGTCCCGTCGCTCCAGCACTTTGAACAACACCGATACGTCGACAACTGATCGGTTCGGCAGTATCGTCTCACTTGGCAAGAGTTACCTCCTCAATGTCGAGCGCCGCTCAAAAGCTCAGATCAGGCCGGATGCCGTGCCGTGCCTCGCCGCTATGCTTGGGAACTGATCACGTCGACAGCCATCAAAATCGTAGCATCATGGATAGTACCGCTGTCTAAGGGGTCGAGAGCGGCAAGCCAGACCATCCATTTCTTCGTGTGGCCGATAGCTCTGGCGTTGCCGAGCGCTCGCTCGCGATGCCCAGCACCCATTCCGGCAAGCTGCATCTCCCCTCATTCACCTAATGAACGTAAGGCTGCACGAGGCCGAAGGTTCCGCTCCACAGGAAGAAGAACGCTTCATATCTTCCCCTGGAGCGACACCTTCGCCCCAACGGCCGGACCACGATATGCATGTAAGGGACTTGGCCGGAGACCGGGGCTGCCCTCACCCCGACCGCATTACGCCTGGCTCGTCGGTATCGTCGATCGCGCCCATCGCCTTCTGGAGTGGATACCAGATCCTGAAATCCGCTCGTGGCAACGAGATAGCCGGGTTCCTCGTAAACTTCCCAAGATGTCGATCCAGACCTGAGGCGAATCCGGCAAGCATTGCTTCTTTGCTGCTCGCTTCGCCTGCCCGTCGGCCGCAGCAAGGTTCGCGAGCTCGGCGTGAATTGCCGGGTCCGCCGTGCTTTCTATGGACTCAAAACGGAATTTCGGCATTCACATCTCTCATTCTAGTTAGGGCGAAGCGCCGGCAGCCGGTTGTTGGCGGCTGTCGCTGTTCGAGCCATCGTCCGCGAGCACGGTCTTGGCGATGTATTCCTTGAGGTCGCCGACTTCCTCGCTGATCTCGTCCGCCAGTATCCCTTCGCTTTCAGCATCGGAGATACATTGATCGGCTAGCTTCTCGGCGACTATTTCGGCCGCCATTGCCGAAGGGGCATCGCTGATATGTTCATCGATCCATTCTCCGACGAAATGTGCCGTTTTATTCACCAGGAGGTCCGCGTCGCTGGCAGCAGCGGTCTTGGGATTGGCAAAAGCGGGTTTGGAATCCATTTGAGCACCACCTTCAATGTGCACCTACCAACGCGGATTTCGCACGAAGGATGCAAACACCTTGTCGAAAGTGCCGTGGGCTCGGCGATCGACCCGAGTGACTTCTTGCGCCGATTTGAACGGTGATCATTGCTGCCGAAATGGTGAGATGGAGAATGCTCGCAGCTGCTCCTAAAACGGTCATCGAACGCCGCTTGGAATGGAACATGCGCTCCCACCACTGCTTGGCGCTCCGCCGGCATGCATTGTAGAGCTTGGC
>NZ_VFWC01000031.1:0-1137 GCF_006442405.1 Mesorhizobium sp. B2-2-3
TTTGACGAAGTGATGCCGGATCGGGCTCTGTGGCAGCTGCAATCGCAGCCGCGCGAAGGCGACCGTGTTGTCGCGGGCAACGACGCGCTCCTCCTCGATGCACAGGATCTGGGCCAGTTGTTGCGGGTCTGCGGCGACAAAGGCGCTGTCCTCGACCGCGGCCGGCCTGGCGAAGCGGGCATTGTGAGCTGGTAGGTAGGTCTGTGCGATGAACCGGTTGGCGGCCTCGATGTCGGCAATTCCGGCCAGCGCCAGCTCCCTCGGCAGCCGATCCTGCAAGGTGGAGAACATCCGCTCCGAGCGGCCTCGCGCTTCAGGGGAATAGGCTGGAATATGTTCGATACCCAGCCGCTCGAGCGCCCGGCCGACCTGGGTCAGCCGGCTTTTGTCGACCGCCTCGCCGGCCTTCAGCGTCACGAAATAGTGGCTGCCGCGATCGCTGTAGAGGCTCGATGGCAATCCCTTGGCGACGAATGTCTCCAGAAGGCCCTGAAAGCTCGACGCCGTGCCTTCCTCCTCGATCAGGAAGGCCGAATAGATCGTGCTCGTCGCATCGTCCATCGTCACGATCAGGTCCAGCATCGGCTCACCCGCCAGCCATCGATGACGGCTGCCATCCTGATGCAGCATCATCCCCTCGCAAGGCTTCCTCTCCCGCTTGCGCCGGTGAGCACCGCGCCGCTTGGCCCGTTCCACAAGGCCCGCCGCGTGGAGCTGCGTCTTGATGAAGGTGTAGCCCCAGCTGAAATGGTGATCGCGCAGCAGGTGCTCGTGGAAATGCTTCACATTCCAGCCGAGGTAGCGATGACGGTAAAGCTCCAGCATCTCCTCAATCGCTTCCGCCGGCACCCGACGCGTCGAAAGCTTGCCCAAGCGCCGATCCAGCAACCCTGCTTCCCCAGCTTCTTCGTACCGGTCGCGGTAGCGTCGGAATTGCCGCTCCGACATGCCAAGCAACTCGCCTGCCTCCATCATCGAAAGATCGCCGCCATTCCAGCGGCTCAATACGTCCCGAAACTTTTGCATTCTCCGGTCCTGTAGCCATGCCGTCCGCTTCATCCCCAGCCTCCATCCGCTGGCGATAAAACCGGACAACTCACGTGCTACCTAATCCGGACAACTCATCTGCTTACGACA
>NZ_VFWC01000032.1:0-1066 GCF_006442405.1 Mesorhizobium sp. B2-2-3
AAAGTTAAAAAACGGGTCTGGGTATTCTTTGCTGAAGGACAGCGTTCCCTGCCCCATCCCCACTACCGAAAAAGATGCGCACCGCGCCGCTCCTTCGAAATCGACATTACCCATGAGCAGACGGGGTTCAACCACGATCGTACCGGCGAAAGGGCTGTGCGGCTGCTATCCCCCAGCGTTGTTGCACAAATGACACGATTTGGCCTCACTCAGAAAGCTCTCATTAACCTTCGGCCCGCCCCAGCCCCTTGTTTACGGGCGAATCCGGCGATCGGCTGACGGAATCATGGCGAGGCCTTGAGCCGCCAGCCAGGGAATCGCCGCAGAACCGCCGCATCGCGGAAGGCCGCAGGCCGGTGCGTTCTTATTTTTCCGTATAATGGCTTCTTTTTCCGAGATATTGGCTGGGGCTTGTTGATTGTGCCGGCGCTTTTCTTTATCCAGCGGCGCAACGGAGAGGTGGCCGAGTGGTCGAAGGCGCTCCCCTGCTAAGGGAGTAGAGGTCAAAAGCTTCTCGTGGGTTCGAATCCCATCCTCTCCGCCATCCTGCTTCGCTCTTCGAGCTTCGCAGGACAAGCCCAGACCAGACCTCAGCGCGAAGCAGGATGTCCTCCGAAGCCTCGGCGAAGGAGGGCCGCAAGCTTGCAAAAGCAGGATTGGCAATACCCTCAGCGCGAAGCAGGATGCCCTCCGAAGCCTTGGCAAAGGAGGGCCGGTCGTGTGGTATGTATACCTGCTGGAAAGCAAGACTGCCGACGGTGAGCGTTATGTCGGCATCACGTCCGACTTGAAGCGACGGCTTGCCGAGCACAATGACGGAAAATCCAGTCACACATCCAAGTTCCTGCCATGGCAGATCGTCACCTATGTGGCGTTCTCGAATCAAGCCAAGGCGACTTCATTGAGCGTTATCTCAAATCCGGTTCCGGGCACGCCTTCGCCAGCAAACGTCTGTGGTGAATGCCCCTTCCTTGTGAAAAAACCCAGGGATTCCCGGAAAAACGCAGCAATACCAATTGTTTGCTGCAAAAACACGCACCACCAAAACGGTTGTTTCGTTCGATTC
>NZ_VFWC01000033.1:0-1030 GCF_006442405.1 Mesorhizobium sp. B2-2-3
GGCCAGCCAGGTCCCGCCGTCGACCTCGTTATTCTGTCCATCCACCTTTCGGGGGCCTCCTCGATCCTCGGCGCGATCAACTTCATCACCACCATCTTCAACATGCGCGCACCCGGCATGACCATGCACAAGATGCCTCTGTTCGCCTGGTCGATGCTGGTCACCGCCTTCATGCTTCTCATGTCGCTGCCGGTGCTCGCCGGCGCGGTCACCATGCTGTTGACCGATCGCAACTTCGGGACGACCTTCTTTTCGCCGTCCGGCGGCGGTGATCCGATCCTCTACCAGCATCTGTTCTGGTTCTTCGGCCATCCCGAAGTCTACATCATGATCCTGCCTGGCTTCGGCATCATCAGCCACGTCATCTCGACCTTCGCCAAGAAGCCGATCTTCGGCTATCTCGGCATGGCCTATGCAATGGTGGCAATCGGCGCGATCGGCTTTGTCGTCTGGGCGCATCATATGTATACGACCGGCCTGTCGGTCGACACGCAGCGCTACTTCGCCTTCGCATCGATGGTCATCGCCGTTCCAACCGGCGTGAAGGTGTTTTCGTGGTTGGCGACCATGTGGGGAGGATCGATAGAGTTCAAGACACCCATGATGTGGGCTCTCGGTTTCGTCCTGCTGTTCACCATTGGTGGCGTCACTGGCATCATGGTTGCGAACCCTGGTATCGACCGCGTGTACCACGACACTTATTTCGTGATCGCTCACTTCCACTATGTGCTGTCTTTGGGGGCGGTCTTCGCGATCTTCGCCGGCTTCTACTACTGGTTCCCGAAGATGACCGGCTATATGTACAGCGAAACGCTCGGCAAGCTGCATTTCTGGCTGATGTTCATCGGCGTCAACCTCGTCTTTTTCCCGCAGCATTTTCTGGGCATGGCCGGCATGCCGCGACGTTACGCCGACTATCCCGATGCTTTTGCCGGCTGGAATTTCGTCTCGTCGATCGGTTCCTACATCTCAACGGCCGGGCTCGTCGTTTTCTTCATCGCGGTTGCCGAGGCCTTCAGCCGCAGACGCC
>NZ_VFWC01000004.1:0-433806 GCF_006442405.1 Mesorhizobium sp. B2-2-3
TGCCAAGGTCAATCCCGACGCGCCCTTCGACAAGATCTGCTACATCGGCTGCGGGGTGACCACCGGCGTGGGCGCGGCCATCAACACCGCCAAGGTCGAGCAAGGCGCGACCGCGGTGGTCTTCGGCCTCGGCGGCATCGGGCTCAACGTCATCCAGGGCCTGAAACTTGCCGGCGCCGACATGATCATCGGCGTCGATCTCAACAACGACAGACGAGCCTGGGGCGAGCGCTTCGGCATGACGCATTTCGTCAATCCGAAGGAGATCGACGGCGACATCGTTCCCCATCTCGTCAACATGACCAAGCGCGGCGCCGACCAGATCGGCGGCGCCGACTATACGTTCGACTGCACCGGCAACACCAAGGTGATGCGCCAGGCGCTGGAGGCTTCGCATCGCGGCTGGGGCAAGTCGGTGGTCATCGGTGTGGCGGGCGCCGGCCAGGAGATCTCGACGCGGCCCTTCCAGCTGGTCACCGGGCGGACCTGGATGGGCACCGCCTTCGGCGGCGCGCGCGGCCGCACCGACGTGCCCAGGATCGTCGACTGGTACATGGACGGCAAGATCGAGATCGACCCGATGATCACCCACACGCTGAAGCTCGAGGACATCAACAAGGGTTTCGACCTCATGCATGAGGGCAAGTCGATCAGGAGTGTCGTGGTTTACTGAGGGCGGCCCACACGCCGCGGGCCCGAGGACATCCCCGCTTGGACCGACAGGAGCCCTGTCGGCTTGAGAAGGCGGGCCACAGAAATGCCCGGACTTTTCGCTACCTCCAGCCTCCCGGCCAGGTCGGCGTGTTCCCAAAGTCCGGCGTCGACCGGCGGCGTGACCAAGGTGCACCTCGGTTACGCCGCCGGTGCTGTTTGCAGGGCTGAAGGTTGCGGGTGCGGCGGCCGGCAGCTATGTCGGACGGAAAGGTCATGACGAAAAGGCAGAGTTGATGAAAGTCGTTTCCACGTCCAAGTCGCATGGCGGCGTCCAGGGTGTTTATTCGCACGCTTCAGAGGTCTGCGCCTGCGATATGACCTTTGCCGTCTTCGTGCCGCCGCAGGTCAACGATGGGCCGGTGCCGGTGCTGTGGTATCTTTCGGGTCTCACCTGCACCCATGCCAATGTCATGGACAAGGGCGAGTACCGGCGCCTGGCGGCCGAGCTTGGCCTCATCGTGGTCTGCCCCGACACCAGCCCGCGCGGTGCCGATGTGCCGGACGAGAAGGATAATTGGCAGTTCGGCTGCGGCGCCGGTTTCTATGTCGATGCGACGCAGCAGCCTTACGCCAGGAACTACCGTATGTATTCCTACGTCCTCGACGAGCTGCCGGGATTGATCGCCGCGAACTTCCCTGCCGACATGGCGCGCCAGGGAATATCGGGTCATTCGATGGGCGGACACGGCGCTTTGACGATCGCGCTGAAGAACCCCGACCGCTTCAGGAGTTGCTCGGCCTTCGCGCCGATCGTTCAGCCGACGACCGCTGGCTGGTCGCGGCCTGCGCTCGAGAAATATCTCGGCGCCGACGACAGGGACTGGCGCGCCTATGACGCCACGCTGCTTATCGAGGACGGCCGCCGTTTTGGCGAGTTCCTGGTTGATCAGGGCACGGCCGATGGGTTCCTTGACGAAGGCCTTCGTCCGTGGCTGCTCGATGAAGCCTGCAAGAAGGCCGGCATCGACCTCACCTTGCGCATGCAGGAAGGCTACGATCATTCCTACAACTTCATCTCGACCTTCATGGACGATCACCTGAAGTGGCACGCCGCTCGGCTAGGCTGAAGAACCGCCGGCATTATCAGCAGTAGGGCCTGTGCATCGGCGAAGGCGACATAGCCAGGGCGCAAGCGGCGCACGGGTCCGCGCCCGATATCGCGGGCGAGGGCATCGTCAATCCCTATGCGATGATCGAATCCACCCGCATGCTGCTGCAATGGCTTGGCCACAACCGCGGCGCCATCGTCGCTGCCATCGAGAAGGAAACTGAAAATGTCCTCGCATAGGATCGCTGTCATCGGCGGTGACGGTATCGGGCCGGAGGTCGTCGAAGCCGGCGTGAAGGTGCTGGAAGCCCTGACCGCTGTCGAGCCGGGTCTGGCCTTCGACTTCAAGCGCTTCGACTGGGGCTCCGACTATTACCGCCGCAACGGCCGCATGATGCCGCAGGACGGCCTCGGGCAATTGGAGGGCTTCGATGCGATCTATTTCGGCTCGGTCGGCGATCCGAACCTTCCCGACGACGTCACCCTCTGGGGGCTGCGCCTGGCCATCTGCCAGGGGTTCGACCAATACGCCAACGTGCGGCCGACGCGCCTCTTGCCAGGGCTGACCGGCCCGTTGCGGCCCGATCTCGGCAAGCAGATTGACTGGGTGATCGTGCGCGAAAACAGCGAAGGCGAATATGCCGGCGTCGGTGGTCGCGCCCATCGCGGACTGCCTATCGAGGTCGGCATGGATGTCGCCGTCTTTACCCGCGCCGGGATAGAACGCATCGCACGTTTCGCCTGCGAGCTTGCGCTGTCGCGCCCCCGCAAGCTTCTGACAGTTGTCACCAAGTCGAATGCGCAGCGTCACGGCATGGTTCTGTGGGACGAAGTCGTGCGCGGCGTGCTTCGCGACTATCCCGGTCTCAGCGTCGACTGGATGCTGGTGGACGCCATGACCCAGCGCATGGTCAATAAGCCCGGCAGCATCGACACGGTTTTGGCGACCAACCTGCATGCCGACATCCTCTCCGACCTGGCCGCCGCGCTGGGTGGATCACTCGGCATCGGCTCGACGTCGAACATCGATCCCTCGCGCAGCCGGCCGTCCATGTTCGAACCCATCCACGGTTCGGCCTTCGACATTGCCGGCAAGGGCGTCGCCAATCCGCTCGGATCGTTCTGGACGGCGAGCCTGATGCTTGAGCATCTCGGCGAGCAGGCCGCCGCGCGGCGCCTCATGGTTGCGATCGAGCTTGTCACGGACCGGGCGGAATATCTCAGCCCCGATCTCGGTGGCACCGCGAGCACCGCCGAGGTTACCGCCGCGGTGATCGCGGCCCTTCTCGCCAATTAGCGCGGCACGAGCAGGCAAGCACGTCACCGAGGGCGGTGGCCTCAGGGAGTTCGCGCGCCTTCGGCGTCCGTCCCCCGATATTTCACATGCTCTATGAACGCGCGCAGCTTGGGCAAGACCTGGCGTCTGTCGGGATAATACAGAAAAACGCCCGGCGTCGTGACGGCGAAGGGCGTGAGCAACGCTTGCAACCGGCCATCGGCAATCGGGGCTTCGGTGAGAGGGCCTGGCACCTGTGCAAGTCCGACACCTTGGATCGCCGCGCCAAGCAGTGTCGGGTAATCATGCGCGACCAGCGGCCCGGAGACGATTGCCTCGACGGTCTTGTTGCCGTCGATGAAGGGCCAAGGCGCGATCGATCCGTTGGAGCGGCGCATGCGCAGGCAGGCATGGCCGCGCAGATCGTCGAGGCGCTCCGGCCGTTTCTGCCGGCGCAGATAGCCAGGGCTGCCGACGACCACGAGCGGGAACGGCGGCGTCAGCCGAACCGCGACCATGTCGGCGGCGATGAACTGGCCGAGCCGGATGCCGGCGTCGAACCCCTCGGCCGCCAGGTCGACCAGCTCACCGCTTGCGGCGATCTCCACCTCTACTTCGTGATAGGCCTGGCAAAAGGATGCCACCAGCGGCTCCAGCAGGATCGGCACCACGGCGCGCGGCACAGAGAGGCGCAACAGCCCGGTCGGCCGCTGCCCAAGTTCACGTGCGACTTCGCTTGCGGCGACCAGTTCCTCGAAAGCGGGCTTTGCGCGCGAAAGGAACCGTTCGCCGGCTTCGGTCAGGCCGACGCTGCGCGTCGTGCGCATGAAGAGCGCCGCACCGACGCGCACCTCGAGCGCGCGCACCGCCTGGCTGATCGCCGATGGCGTGACGCCGAGCTCCGCGGCCGCTTTTCGGAAGCTGCGGTGTTGCGCGACGCCGAGGAACGCCTCCACGCCGTCGAGCGCACCTTTCCGGATTGTGAAGTTCTGCTTCATGCCCCGTCAACATTATCGCGAATAGTCGACCGCTGGAAGCGGGCGTAAATTGCGCCTTACATCTCTTGGGAGGCCATATGTCGCCTGCAACCATTTTCCTGTTACATCTCGCTCTAGGCTACGTGCCTTGGCTGCTCTGCGTCGGCGTGTATGTCTTGCCCCGGCTCAGATCCGTCAACCTGGTCGAGGCGCAACGTGCCATCGCCACGCTGCACAGCTTCCGCTTCTTCGGGCTTGTCTTCATCGTTCCAGGCGTCGTCGGGCGCGATTTGCCGGCTGATTTCGCCACCTTCGCCGCCTATGGCGACTTCGCAACCGGAGTGTTGGCCATGCTGGCGCTTTTGACGACGAGGATACGTCCGCTGTTCTGGTTGTCCGTCGTCGCGTTCAATCTCGTGGGGACGATCGATATCGCCGTCGACTACTATCACGGCAGCCAAGCCGGTCTTCCTGAGCTGGCGGGGCAGTTGGGTGCTGCATACGCGATCCCCGTAATCTATGTCCCACTGCTGATGATCACGCACGTCGTCGCGTTCTACCTGATGGTGCGCCCCCAGATCCAGGCAGCTCGAGTCTTCGCAGGCGACGCGGCCGCATCTCCGTGAGGCAGCAAGTGCCGGTGTACCGGCGCGCCGCGGCGCAGACGCTTCGCGGCGCGCGGGTATTCGACTAATAGGTCGTGCGCCCGCCCGACAGGTCGAAGGTCGAGGCGGTGGTGAAGCTGTTTTCCTTTGAGACGAGCCAAGCGACCATGGCGGCGGCCTCGTCGACCTCCAGCAGACGGCCGCGTGGAATGCGCGAGCGCATGTATTCGATGTGCTCGGGCGTGAGCTGTTCGAGGATTCGAGTCTGCGCGGTGGCCGGCGAGATGCAGTTGACTGCAATGTCATATTGCGCGAGCTCCTTGCCGAGCGATTTGGTCATGCCGATGACCGCCGCCTTCGAAGCGGAATAGGCGGCGGCGTTGGGATTGCCTTCTTTGCCAGCGACGGAAGCGATGTTGACGATCCGCCCGTAATTGCGCGCCTTCATCCCGGGCACTACGGCGCGGTTGACGTAGAAGGTGCCGTTGACGTTGATGTCGATGATCTTCTTCCACGTCTCTATGTCGTAGCTGTCGAGCGGGGCGGCGGGACCGGCAATGCCGGCAGAATTGACCAGGATGGAGATTTTGCCGGCGCTCTCCTCGGTTTTTGCCCGCGCGGCGTCCACCGCCTCCCAATCCGCAATGTCGACGACCAGGGTCGTGGCGGCCTTGCCAAGGTCGCGCTTGGCCGCTTCGAGGCGCGCCTCGTCGACGTCCCATAAGGTGACCGTCGCGCCGGAGGCGACGAAACGTTTGGCCATCGCGAAGCCGAGGCCTTGCGCGCCTCCGGTGACCACGGCGTGTTGGCCGTCTAGATCGATCCTGTTCATGCCGAGCGTTCTTTCTGGTTGAGTGAATTGAGGTTGCCCGTTGCGGGCGGGCGATGTCGCTACATGGTGGCGCCGAGATTCCAGGGCACGAACTCATTGTCGCCGTAGCCCAGCGATTCCGATTTGGTACGCCCACCCGATGCCACGCGCAGGATCTCTGCGAAGATCTCCTGGCCTTTGTCGTCCAGCGTGACGCCGTCGAGGATGTCCCCGCAATTGATGTCCATGTCCTCGCGCATCTGCTCGAAAATGAAGGAATTGGAGGCAAGCTTGATCGAGGGCGTCGGCTTGCAGCCGAAGGCCGAACCGCGCCCGGTGGTGAAGCACAATATGTTCGCGCCGCCGGCGACCTGGCCGGTTGCCGAAACCGGATCGTAGCCGGGCGTGTCCATGAAGACGAGGCCGCGTTCGTTGATCGGTTCGGCATATTCCAGCACCGCGCGCAGATTGGTCGTCCCGCCCTTGGCGGACGCGCCGAGCGACTTCTCCAGGATCGTCGTCAACCCGCCGAGCTTGTTGCCGGGAGACGGGTTGTTGTTCATCTCCATGTCGTGCTTGGCTGTGTAGTCCTCCCACCAGCGGATACGCTCGATCAGCTTCTCGCCGACCGCGCGGTTTTCCGCACGCATGGTGAGCAGATGTTCGGCGCCGTAGATCTCCGGCGTCTCGGACAGCACCGCCGTGCCGCCTTGCGCGACAAGCAGGTCCACGGCGGCGCCAAGCGCCGGATTGGCGCTGATGCCGGAATAGCCGTCCGACCCGCCGCATTGCAGCGCGAGCACCAGTTCGGAGGCCGGTTGTGGCGTCCTTTGCGCGGCGTTGACGATGGGCAGCATATGGACGATCGCCTTGACCCCGGCCTCGACCGTGTTGCGTGTGCCGCCGGTCTCCTGGATCGTCATCGTGCGGAAGGTCGTGCTCTCCTCGATGTTGTAGGACTGCATCCAGCGCGGAATCTGGAACGCCTCGCAGCCGAGCCCGACCATCAGCACGCCGCCGACATTGGGGTTCGTGGCAAAACCCCACTGCGTGCGCTTCAAGAGGTCGTAAGCGGGGCCTTTGGTGTCGATGCCGCAGCCAGTGCCATGGACGAGTGAGATCACGCCGTCGACATTGGGATAGTCGCGCAGGATGCCGCAGCGGTTGACCTCTTCCACGATGAAGCGGGCGACACTGGCCGAACAATTCACCGAGGTCAGGACAGCGATGAAGTTGCGCGTCCCGACCTTGCCGCTCGGCCTGCGGTAACCCATGAAGCTCGCGCGCTCGGCTTCAGGGACGACAGGCGTTTGGCTGGCGTTGGTGCCGAACAGATAGTCGCGTTCGAAATTGCGCAGATATACATTGTGCTCGTGAACCCAATCGCCGGCGGCGATCGGCCCGCGGGCGAATCCGATGGTCTGTCCGTATTTCACGACCGGCTCGTCCGAAGCGATGTCGCGGATCGCCATCTTGTGGCCGCGCGGTATGCGCGCCTTCGCGGGGATGTCGCCTGCCTTGTCGCCGATCATCAACGGATCGACCGCCAGAAGGATGTTGTCGGCATGCGAAAGCTGGATGAACCGCGCCATTACGAACTCTGAAAAAGCCCCGCCGGCACAATGCCGCCGAATGGATCGGAATACTAATATAATAGATTGTCAACGGTCAAGCTGCGAACACGGCTCACCAGGCATCGGCAAGCCGGTCGGATGCCAGGTTCGGGACCTCAAACCTGCGCCGCCCGTCTCAGCGCTCAGTCGAGGTCGTCAGTCGAGAAGCTCGGCGGCGACTTCGAGCGTGTTGCGAAATGACGTCTCGAGGTGATGCTCCATTGCCTGTGCGGCGCCCTCGGCGTCGTGACGCTTCAGCGCGTCCAGAATGGCCTCGTGCTGCTCGATCGTCTGCTCGCCATAGCCGGGCTTCGGAATGGCGAGATAGCGGCCGCGATCCATCTGCGCCTTTGAGATGTCGACGGCGCGCCAGATCATCGGCAAGCCGCATATTTCAGCAATGGTGCGGTGAAAGACGTCGTCGAGCTGAATCGCTGTGGCGTACCTGCCGCGCGCAATGGCGAGCTTATGCGCGGCCATGTTGTCTTCCAGCAATTCACAGGCAGCCGGCGTCAGCTTGGCGGCGGCGCGCCTGGCGCTCTCCATCTCCAATGCACGCCGGATGACATAGGCTTCCTCGAGGTCGGCCCGGCTGATGGGAGCAACGTAGGTGCCGGTCTGCGCCAGGATCTTGACGAGCCCTTCGTCGCTGATGCGTTTGACCGCTTCGCGCACGGGCGTGCGCGAGACGCCCAGCGCTTCGGCAATTGCGATCTCATTGATGACCTCACCCGGTTTCAGCCGTCCGACGACGATCATGTTGCGGATCTTGTTGTAGATCTGGTCGCGCAGCGGGAGGGCTCGATTGAGGGTCGAAGGATCTAGATCCATGGAAAATCCCATCGTTCGTCCACCTGAAATGGCAAAATTATTCGAATGTCAAACGGAATGCACCTGCTTGCGACGCCGGGTTCGTTGCGATCCGACGCCAGTGACGGGAGCGGTCAGATCCAGCTTGCCAGAACTATTATATTAGTGCAATAGTGCCGCCCGTTGCGTGATTTTCAGCCTATGGTGAAGTGCCTGGTGCGGATGCGCTGAAAGGGGCCTTCGGGCGGGCTCGAGGTGGGCCGAACCGTGCCTTGAAGTGCATTATACTAACATAACGCTGCCCGCATGCTACCAGGGAGGACCAAGCCCAGATGAGTGCCGCCGCCGATTGTGCCCTGGACATGAGAGGCATCTCCAAGAGTTTTCCCGGCGTGAAGGCCCTGTCGAACGTCAATTTCGCTGTCCGGTTCGGCACCGTCCATGCGGTCGTCGGCGAGAATGGCGCCGGCAAATCGACGCTGATGAAGGTGCTCAACGGATCCTACGCTCCGACCGCCGGCACGATCCTCGTCGGCGGCGCCGAAGTGCGCATGCGGCGTCCCGCCGACGCCCAGGCGCTCGGCATCCGCATGGTGCACCAGGAGATCAATCTTGTTCCCGACCTGACCGTCGCGGAGAACGTCTATCTCGGCCGCATGCCCGGCAAATGGAGCTGGCTGCACAAGGGCGAAATGGTCAGGAAGGCCGCCGCCGTCCTCCACGAGTTGGGCGCGGCCATCAACCCGCGCGCGCGGCTCGGCGACCTGTCGATCAGCCAGCAGCAACTGGTCGAGATCGCCAAGGCCTACGCGGCGCAGCCCAGGATCATCGTGCTGGACGAGCCGACATCGAGCCTGAGCGAGCACGAAACCGCGGCGCTGTTCCGGATCCTTCGCAAGATGCGCGATGACGGCATCGCCATCGTCTACATCAGCCATAGGCTGAAGGAGGTTCTCGAGATCGCCGACGAGGTGACCGTGCTGCGCGACGGCTCAATGATCGAGACCCGTCCGATCGACGGCATAACCGCGGCCGAGATGATCAGGCTGATGGTCGGCCGCGAGGTCGCCAACGTGTTCCCGAAAAGCCCGGCCGCGATCGGCAAGTCCGTGCTGCGTGTCGAACGCATCGGCGACGGGGCGCATTTCCGCGATGTCAGCTTCGATGTGCGCGCCGGCGAGATACTGGGCTTGACCGGACTGGTCGGGGCGGGGCGCACCGAGGTAGCGCGCGCCATCTTCGGCCTGTCGCGGCTGGTGGAGGGAACGGTCAGCGTCAACGGGCGCAAGGTCGCCATCAACTCTCCTTCCGAGGCGGTGCGAGCCGGGATCGCCTACGTCCCCGAGGACCGCAAGGGCGACGGCATCGTTCCGGGCATGTCGGTCCGCGAGAACATCAGCCTGCCGATATTGCGGCGTCTGACCAGCTTCGGCCGCATCAGGCGCAGCGCCGACCGTTCGCTGGCGGCGACCTATGTGAAGCAGTTTTCCATTTCGCCGCCCGACGGGGAGCGGCGCATCAACCTGTTGTCGGGAGGCAACCAGCAGAAGGCGGTCATCGCCAAATGGCTCGCGGCCAAGCCCTCTGTGCTCGTCCTCGACGAGCCGACGCGCGGCGTCGACGTCGGCGCCAAGGCCGAAATCCACAGCATCATCGGCCGGCTTGTCGCCGACGGCATGGCGGTGGTGATGATCTCGTCGGAACTCCCCGAAATCCTCGGCGTCTGCGATCGCGTCGTTGTGATGCGCGACGGCCGCGCATCGGAGCCGCTCGCCCGCGCCGAACTGAGCGAGGAGCGCATCATGGCGCTGGCGACGGGGGAGGCGGCATGACTGATGCGGCCATGGAGACCAGCGGGGCGAACCGCAATGACCGCTTCACGCGCGGCAGCAGGCTTGCCGATGTCCTGTCCAAGGCGGGGCTTGGCTTTGCCATCCTTGCAGTGATGCTCTACGGCTCATTCGTCAGCCCCGCCTTCTTCACCACGGGCAATCTGCTCAACGTCCTGACCTCGATGTCCATTGTCGGCATCGTCGTCGTCGGCATGACTTTCGTGCTTGTGGCAGGCGGCTTGGCCGACCTGTCGGTGCCGGCCACCATCGCCTGCGGGGCCATCCTTTCGCTCGGGCTGCAGCCAATGATCGGGCCGGTTCCTGCCTTCGTCCTGGCGGTGGCGCTTGCGGGCCTTATCGGCCTGCTCAACGGCGTGCTGGTCGGCTATGTCGGTATCAATCCCATCATCGCTACGCTCGGCATCGGCACCATCGGGTTGGGCATCGTGCAGGCGGCCGTCGGCGGCGTCATCGTCTATGGCAACAATCCCGCTTCGGCCGAATTCGCCAAGGGCCGGCTCTTCGGCGTCCCGGTCGTGGTGCTGATTTTCCTGCTGATCGCTCTCATAGGGCATTTCGTCCTCTCGCGCTCCTTCTGGGGCAGGTGGACGCTCGCCACGGGCGGCAATTACAGCGCCGCCGAGGCGAGCGCGGTGCCCGTGCGAGCGGTGAAGGCCGGTGCGTTCGTGATCACGGCGTTGGCTTCGGGCGTCAGCGGCGGCCTGCTGGGCCTGACCTTGCAAAGCGCGCGGCCGCTGATCGGCGCCGGCTACGAGTTCAGCGCCATCACCGCGGTCGTGGTCGGCGGCGTGTCGATTATCGGCGGTTTCGGCTCGGTGCCGAGGGCGATCGCGGGCCTGATCTTCGTGCAGCTTCTGACCAACGTCATGGTGCTCGACGGCGTGCGCACGCCGATCCAGGGTTTTGTCCTCGGCATCCTGATCGTCGGCGCCGTCGGCATGGACGCGGCATTGCGCAAGAGGGGGGTGGCGTGATGAGGTTCCTGGCGCTTGCCTCGCGGCACAGGGTGGTGATCATCCTCGGCCTGACGCTGATCATTTCCGCCTTGGCGGTTCCGGGTTATTTCTCCGCATCGACCCTCGGACTCGGCCTCGACCGGGCGGCGACGATCGGCCTGATCGCCATTGGACTTACGGTGCTTCTGGTCGCCGGCCAGATCGACCTCTCCGGCGGCGCGGTGTTCGCGCTGGCGGGGATCATGTCGGTCATCCTGCAGCGCGAGATCGGCATCCTGCCTGCCGCACTTGTCGGTATCCTGGTCGGCATGCTGGCAGGCGCCATCAACGGCGCGCTGGTCGTCGGGCTGAAGGTGAACTCGCTAGTGCTGACGCTGGCGACGATGCTGATCTTCCGCTCGCTCGCGCATTGGATCACCAACAGCCAGCCGGTGACCGGCACCGACATCATGCTTTCGCTGGCGTTCGCCAAGATCCATCTCGAAATCTTCACCATCCGCAGTGCGCTGTTCATCGTTCTGATCGTGCTGCTGCATGTCTGGCTGACGCGTACCATACCGGGCCGAAATGTCTTTGCGGTCGGGTCCAATCCGGCGGCGGCCAAGGAGAGCGGCATCGCCTCCGATCGCATCGTTTTTCTGGGCTTCGTCTTCGCCGGCACGCTCGCCGGTCTCGCAGGCGTTCTCCAGAGCCTCGTCACCAACACCGGTTCGCCCGTCTTCGGCTCGGAACTGACGGTCGCCGTCATTGCCGCGGTCGTGGTCGGCGGAACCCGCCTCGAAGGCGGCAAGGGATCCGCGCTCGGCACGCTTGGCGGCGTGCTGACGATCGGCTCGCTGACCATCGCGATGGAGTTCCAATCCGTTCCCGCATACGTCCAGCAAGTCGTGTCGGGGCTTATCCTGATCCTGCTCGTCGTGCTCGATCGGGCCGTGACTACCAAGGGGAGGGCGCCGGGCACAGGCCCCGCGCTCATTCGCGACAATCCAATCACTCAAGGAGGAAATACATGATCGGGAGGAAACCTATGGTTGGCAAGAAAAGCATGCTCCACATTACCGCCATGGCGGTAATATTGGCCTCGACGGGCTGGGCCAGTGCAAAGACGGTCTGCTACGTCACGGCCGCGGATTCGCATGCCTATGCGACGCCGGCCAACAAGGCGCTCCAGGCGCGCGCCGGCGAGCTCGGCATCGAGATCCTGAGCCTCAGCCAGGATTTCGACGTCCAGAAGGGCACCGAGCAGCTCAACACCTGCGTCGCGCGCAAGGTTGACGGCATCATCCTGTGGCCGCTCGACCCGCAGGCCTACATACCGGGCCTCGCCCGCGCACAGCAGGCGAACATTCCCGCGATCCTCATCAACTCGCCGATGAGCGACGATGCCAAGCCGTTCATCAAGTCGTTCACCGGGCCCGACGTTTACGAGGAAGGCAAGCTTGCGGCCGACTCGCTCAGCAAGGCGCTTGGCGGCAAGGGTTCCGTCGTCATCATCGCCGGCCAGGCCGGCAACGGCACGACGATCGGCCGCGTCGGCGGCTTCACCGATCGTCTCAAGGAAACCAGCGCCGACATCAAGGTGCTCGATACGGTCAATGCCGATTTCGACCAGCAGAAGGCGCTGGTGGTCAGCCGCGACCTGATCACCCGTTTCGGCGACCAGATCAGCGGCGTCTATGCCAATGACGACACCATGGCGCGCGGCTTCATCGACGCCTGGAAGGAGGCCAATCCGTCCAAGGCGGCACCGCCGATCGTCGGCATCAACGGCCAGAAGGACGCGTTCGAATCGATCCGCACCAACGAAATGTACTCCACCATCGTGCAGTCGCCGGTCGAGGACGGCCGCCTGGCGATCAACACCATGGCGGAGATCATGGACGGCAAGGAGGTCAAGGACCGTTTGCCGATCCCGCTGACGGTCGTCACCAAGGACAATGTCAACGCGGTCGAGCCGGCGTTCTGATCCCTTGGGGCCGGCTCGGCAGAAGCGGGCCGGCTCCTTCATCTCCTGGCGCGGACGGACGATCCGGCTGCGCTGCTCCCGAATGGAAAGGCCTGTCGGCCAGGGCTGCCCGGCACAGTTGGAACTTCCGTTTGCGCCCCGGATTATCCATCCGGGAGAACGCCAATGCCTTCTACGGCCATCCGCAGCACACAGTACGATCCCACCACCAGGGCGCTTTCGGTCTGGTTCGTACCGAGCGGAAACCGCTACGACTACGAAGACGTGGAGCCCGAGACCTACGCTGCCTTCAAAGCCGCCTCTTCCAAGGGGCGCTTCTTCAATGAATTCATACGGGATCGCTACAGGTTTCGTCTGGTCGAACGCGCCCCTGAACGCTGACGAACGCCAGCAACAAGGCGCGGGATCGCGGGACTGTTCGTCGGTCACGAATTCGTGCTGACAGGCATACGCCGAACAAGATCAGCAACTTAATTGCCGGATATTCGTTTCATGATGTCCTCGAGGCCATGAAATGTCTCAAGTTTACGATCTTGCATCCGGTCTGGTGCGGCGGATCTACGAAAAGCGCATCGACGCGCCGGCGATCCTCGATACCGCCAGCGAATTTCCAAACGCCACCAAGTTCACGGCCGCCTGGCAGGCCATCCGCGACGAAGCGCTTGCCGTGGGCAAGGCGCCCCGCTTCCACGACATCATGCCTGAACAGGCCGACATCTCGGCCAATGACGGTCGCGACTGGCGTATGTTCGTGCTCAAGGCTTACGATGTCGCGGTTCCGCAAAACCTCGCGCGAATGCCGGTCCTCGACCGGCTGCTTGCAGAATGCCCTGAGGTGAAGTCGGCGGCGATCTCTTTCCTGGCTCCGGGCAAGCACATTCCCAGCCACCGCGGCCCATTCAGGGGCATAATGAGGTTCCATCTCGGCCTGGTGATCCCTCGACAGGCAGATGGTCGTCCGGCGACGGTCATGATGATCAATCATCAGGAGAGGCGGATCGCCGACGGCGAGTGTCTGTTGTGGGACGACACGTTCCCTCATGAAGTGACAAACAACGCCGACAAGCCTCGCGTGGCCCTGCTTTTGGATATCTGGCGTCCACGAATGCCGCCCGACATGGAAATCCTGTCACGGCTGATCGTCCACGGCGTGCAGGCAGGCATGCGCCGCAGAGGCGTGTCCTTTTCTGCGTGAGGAGAGGCTCGCGGGCCATGGGCTCGCCGAGCGCCTTGGCGCGTCAGTCGCGTGGGCCCGCCACCATCCGTGCGATCCGTGTCATGTCCGTGCTCATTTCGCGGTCGTCGTCAAGCGGGCTGACAAGGGAGCGCACGGCGGCGAAGGTGCGCTGCGGTCCGTCGCCCATGCCGTCGACGACACCGCGCAATTCTACCCCCGTAGCCGCAAAGATCAGTTCCATCGCAACGAGATAACGCAGCCGCTCGACGATCTCGGCTGTCTTGGCCACCACGCGCGGGGCCATCGACGACTGATCCTCGATGCCGTCCGAAACGGCAAGCGGGCTGAGCGACATCGGGTTGGCGAGGTGCCGGATCTCGACTTCCAGCGCGGCAAGCGGTTTCTGCAGCTCCGCGTAGCCCTGGCGGCTCCCACCCCTGGCCGACAGGAAGCGCGGCAGCTCCGCCGTTATCGGCGACATCAGCTTCATGCAACGGTTGGCGGTGCCGACCGCGCAATGCGCAAGCGCCTGGCCGAGCTGTTCCCAGGCCAGCGTCATCGCCGTCAGGTCGAAGTTGCCGTTCGAGACGACCCGCTCGATCTCCGGCAGGATAACCGGGTTGTCGCCCGAATGAGCCAGTTCGATCTCCGTCGCCAGCTTCGCCTGTTCGAACGCATGCAGCAGGCCGCCCCACACCTGCGGCACGCAGCGATAGCTGAGCGGGTCCTGGAGACGCCGCGCGGCGTTGTCCTCCCACAGGCCGCTTCCCGCCAGTTCCGCCCGCAGACGCGCGCCGATCTCGCGCTGGCCGAATGCCGGGCGGGCTGACAGCGCCTCCTCGCTGATTGCGCTGACGGATGAGCGGAATGCCTCATAATTGAGGGCCACGGCAGCCAGCGACCAGTCGATGAGATGGGCGACGTCTTCCAGGCACAGGCATGCCGTTCCGGTCGAAAGGCTGTTCGCGACGATGATGGCGTGGCCGTCCTTCTCGCGCAGGTTGAGTGGTTCGAGCCCGGCGAGAGCCAGCGCCTCGGCGGACGGCATGATCTTGCCCTGGAACTCCGCTTCGCCGTCGCCGCGCAGCGCCCTTGCCATATGCCCGAGGGCGGCAAGGTCCGCCGCCCCGATCGATCCCCAACTGGGGATCACCGGATGAACCCCGGCGTTAAGTGCCGCCACAAGGCCCATGACCACATGTTCGGAGGTGCCGGTGCCGCCGGCCGCCATGCCTGAAATCCTTGCGGCCATAAGCGCCCGCACGGCCTCCGTCGGAAGGGCGGGGCCGATGCCCATACTGTGGCTGAGCGGTACGCTATGCTGGAACGCGATCAGGTCGGCCTGCGCAAGCGGCGTATCCACGCACGCACCGAGACCGGTGGTGACGCCATACATGGGCTTGCCAAGTTGCGTGAGATGCTCGATGAGCGCACGGCTCTCGCGGATGCGGCGCATCGCCTGACCGCCCAACTCGAGGCGGGCGTTGCGCCGTGCGACCTCGGCCACATCAGCCGCACTGAGCGGCTTGCCGTCAAGCACTACCATTCTGAGTGTCATATCCTGCCCCCATGATCGCTGCCGCCAATGCCGCGCGGGCCTCACCGCATGCGGCTGGCGGCTGCCGGTTTTGCTGTTTCCGCGGGCCAAACTGCAAGCCATTCCCGTTCCGAAGGTTTCGCCGCGGCGATCTCGCGTCCATGCCGGGCGCATCGCCGCCGGCTTGCAACTCTTCTCGTACACATGGATACCTATATCCGAGAATGAAGCTTTCCCCTAAGCTGACGATACGTGAAATGGGAGCATGGATTGCGCGGATTTGGCGAAGGCTTGATCGAGAGGCCGCAAACGGTTGCCGAGCAGGTCGCCAATGTCTTGCGCGAGGCCATTGCCAGCGGGACCCTGAAGGCCGGCACGACGTTGCGCCAGGATGATCTGGCCGAGCAGTTTGGCTTCAGCCGGATGCCGATCCGGGACGCGCTTCGTCAGCTCGAGGCCGAAGGCATCGTGTCCATCCACCCGACAAAGGGTGCGCACGTCGCCAGAATGGACGGCGACGAGATCCGAGAGATCTATGCCGTGCGCGAACTGCTCGAGTGCGAGGCACTGCGGCTCTCCATTCCCGGCCTGCCCGGCGGCAAGCTGGACGAGGCCGAACAGGTGCTCGATCAGATCGATGCCGAGCGCAATGTCGGCAGGTGGGGCGTGCTGAACCGGGCCTTTCATCTGGCGCTTTATGACGCCTGCGGCAATCGCCGGTTGCTCGGCCTGATCGAGGCGCACCATAATGCGGCCGACCGCTACGTCCGTATCCTGTTGTCGAACCTCGACTACCGCGCCCGCTCGCAGACGGAGCATCGCGACCTCTTGGCCGCTTGCCGGCGACGCGACGCCGGCAAGGCCGTCAGCGTTTTGACGCAGCATCTGCGCCAAGGCAGCGAGACACTGGTCAACGCCATAGAGGGCGACGGTCTGTCGCGAAATCTTAGAATCTTGTCCAATTCCGATGGGCGCGCGTGACGGGCTATACGCCCTCGTCTAGCCGCTGCCGCCAGGGACGCTGCTTTTCAGCTTGCCTGATTTGATCAAATGGAAGAATTGGTTCTGGATTTCTCCCTGAAAATGCGTTTTGAAGAGCACTCCAAAGAAAAGTGTGATCAAATTGGAAAGGCTGGGCTATTGACGGTGCAAAAGGAAGAGATCGACATCCAGAATGCGCTGGCTCTTGCCGAGCGCTTCACGATGGCTGGCCGGCGCGCCTTGGTGACCGGCGGCAGCGTCAGCATCGGTCGTGAGATCGTGCGGGTTTTTGCCGAGGCGGGCGCCGATGTGGCCGTCCATTTCGCTCGCGACGCCGACGTGGCATTCGGGCAGCCGGATGCGGCCGCCGAAGCTGTCCGTGAAATTCGCGGGAAGGGCAGGCGCGGCGTCGCCATCGATGCTGATTTCGCTCGGGCCGGAGAGGCGGCTCGCTGTGTCCAGGCGGCGATCGAGGCGTTGGGTGGTGTCGACGTGCTTGTCGTCTGCGCCTCGATCCAGTACCGCACGCCTTTCCTCGATCTACCCGCCGAGCAGATCGAGCACCAGATCCAGATCAACTTCAAGGCGACGATCGAATTGCTGCAGGCCGCCTTGCCCGGCATGAAGGACAATGGCTGGGGCCGTGTGCTGACGATCGGCAGCATCAACCAGACGCGGCCCGAATCCGATCTCGCCGTCTATGCCGCGCTGAAGAGCGCGCAGCACAATCTGTCGTTCAACCTTGCCAAGGATTATGCGCCACACGGGGTGACGATCAACAACCTGTCGCCCGGCCTTGTCGTTACCGAGCGCAATCGCTGGCGCCGCGAGGACGCGGCCAGATGGGCGGAGATCCAGAAGGGGTCCGCGCCGATGCAGCGGGCCGGCGAGGCGCGCGAGATGGCGGGAGCGGCGTTGCTGCTTTGCTCCGACGCCGGCAGCTTCATCACCGGGGCGGACCTGCAGGCGACGGGTGGCCGCCATCTCGGCTGGCAATAGCCGAGATTAACCGGCAAAAGCCGGCTCCGGCAGTCCCGCCACGCCGACGTCGAGTGCAAGCAGGCAACCCGCCAGGGGCTCGTTGGCCAGTTGATCCTCCGTCAGCTTCTGCGTTGCGGTCGTCACGTACAGTGTCTTCAGGCCTGGACCGCCGAAGGCGCAGGAGGTCGGCTGAGTGACTGGCAGAGGGACCAGCCTGTCGAGCCGGCCATCGGGCGCGAACCGCGCCAGCGAGCCGCCTTGGTAGCGCGCATTCCAGAGGAAGCCGTCCGCATCGACGGTGGCGCCGTCGGGCTTTCCAGGCGCCGCGTGCCGGTCGGCGAACAGAGACCACGGCCCCACAAATCCGCTCGCCGGGTCGAAATCCGCCCGCTCTATGTCGCCTTGCCGCGTATCCGTGAAGTAGACGGTACGGCCATCCGGGGCAAAGGCGATCGCATTGGGCACGGCGATCCCGTCGCGGATCCGGCTCGAACTTCCGGCGGCGTCGATCCGGTAAAGCGCCCCGGACGCATGCAGCCCATAGTCCCACATGCTGCCGCAGATTATGCCGCCGCCGGGATCGCACTTCATGTCGTTCAGCCGATGCTCGGGCGGCCCATCCTCCACGCGCGCCAGCAGGCTCAGTGCGCCGCTGGCGGGATCAAATGCGTGGAGACCTTGCCGCAAGGCCACGACGACACCGCCCGATGCTCGTGGAACCACCGAGCCGATGACCTCAGGCATCGGCCACGATGTCACCGCTCCTGTCTCGGGCCGCAGCCTGTGCAGGCAAGGACGCCGCAGATCGACCCAGAACAGCTCTCCGCCCCGCGCCAGCCATGTCGGCGATTCGCCCAGCGTATCGCCCGTCGACGCCGCGACCTCGAACCCGGCCGTCATTGCCGGCCGATATCGGGTTTGGGATCGACGGCGATGCGCGCCAGGAGGTCGTGTTTGGCCTTTTCGATATGCGCGCCCATCAAGGTCGCCGCCGAGCCGGCATCCTGGCGCTCTATGGCCCGGATGATGTGGCGATGATCGTCGATGACGCCATGGAAGCGCCCCTCGTCATAGCCGTAGCGTTGCCAGATCGCCGCCACCAGCAGCCAGTTGCGATCCACCATCGACAGCGCGCCCGGATTGCCGGCCGCCTCGTTTATGACGCCGTGAAAGATGTTGTTGGCATGTGGGACGGCAAGGAAGTCGTCGCTGGCCACTCTTTGCTCAAGCATGTCCTGCGCGGCCTTCAGATCGCGCAGGTGCTCGGCGGTGCGCCTTTCGCTGGCGCGCCGTGCCAGCATCGTTTCGACGGCGCTGCGGATATCGAACAGGTCGATCACAAACGACATGTGGACCGTCCTGACGCTGGCACCGCGATTGGGTTCCAGCACGACCAGTCCCGTGCCGCTCAAGGCGCGCAAGGCCTCGCGGACCGGCATGTGGCTTACGCCATAGCGGCCGGCGAGATCGTCGATCCTCAGCCTTGCCCCGAATGGAATGGCTCCGGAAACGATGTCGTCTCGAAGAAGCTTCTGAACGTCGGGAATACGCGCCATGCATCCAAGCCTACCCTGATTTGAGCAAATATTGCTCGCACGGCGATCGAAAGAAGTCAATTTTGCCCTTGCCAAGGCGACATTTGATCAAATATTGAGATTTGAAGAGATTGCCACGCTCGCGACCGTTTGGAAACGCCAATGCCACTGCCTGCCTCCGGTGCCGACAAAATCGACGGCCTGCCGCCATTCAGTGGCTACAGGCGGGTCGATGGCCGCGCCGGAATCCGCAATTATGTGCTGATCCTGTGCATCAATGGTTTGGCGCTGCGTGTCAGCGAGCGAATCGCGGCGGGTCTCGAAGGCGCGCTTCTGGCCGCGACGAGCGCGGGCAGGGGGCACATCGAGCCGGACCTCGGCCTGCACCTTGATCAACTTGTCGGTCTCGGCCGCAATCCGAACGCCGCCGCCGTTCTGGTGGTCGGAGTGGATTCGGCGACGACCGAGATGGTCGCGGCCCGCATTTCGGCTTGCGGCAAGCCGGTCGCCAGCGTTTCCTTCGCCGAGCAGCATGAGGACATGCTGTCGGTCATGGGCGAGGGCATCAGGCGCGGTGCGGCGTTGCTGCGCGAGGCTTCGCGGATCCGGCGCGAGACCTTGCCCGGCGCGCAGCTGGTGGTCGGCATCGAATGCGGCCATTCTGACGCGACGTCGGGTCTGGTCAGCAATCCGGTCGTGGGGGCCGCGGTCGATCTTCTGGTTTCGCATGGCGGCACCGTCATTGTCGGTGAGACCGTCGAGTGGCTGGGGGCAGAACATATACTCGCGGCGCGCGCTCGCGATGCAACGGTGGCACGACAGATCCTGCAGGCCGTGGAGCGCAAGGAAGGCTTCGCCGCCGCTTCCGGCCACAGCCTGACCGGCAACAATCCGGGCGAGGAGAATATACGCGGCGGGTTGAGCACGATCGAGGAGAAGTCGCTCGGCGCCCTGGCCAAGACGGGAACTTGCCGCATCGACGGCGTGCTCGGCATGGCCGAACCGGTCACCGCCGGCGGCCTTTACCTCATGGACGGCCCGTCCTTCTCGCCGGAATCGATGACAGGCTTCGCCGCGGCCGGTGCCCAGATCATGCTGTTCACAACCGGACCAGGCAACAGCACCGCGAGCGCGCTCGCGCCGACGATCAAGATCACGGCGCGGCGCGAGACGGCTCGCCGGCTGCCTGAGCAGATCGATTTCGACGCCAGCCCGGTTTCGGAGGGGACCGAAACCGTCGCCGAAGCGGCGAACCGGCTGCTGGCGACCATCCTCGATGTCGCTGGCGGCACCCTCACCTTCGGCGAGATTTTGGGGGAAGGGCTCGAAGTTCCGACCCGCGTGCGGGGCTCGTTGTGACGGCTATCCCCTCGAACGATGCCAGCCAAAGGACAATGCGCTTTGCGCGCCTGACCAGCCTGTTCGTGTATTTGCGCACGATGGGCCTGTTCGTCCTTGCCTGGTATGTCGGCTCGTTGTTCGTGCCTTCGAAGCTGCTCTTGCCGTCGCCGGTCGCGGTTGCGCTTGCGCTACGCGATACGGCCCTCAACGGCGAACTGCTCGGCAATGCAGGGATCAGTCTGGCCCGGCTGCTGGCAAGCGTCGCGGCGGCCGCCGCCGTGTCGGTGCCGCTCGGGCTGCTGATGGGCCGCAGCCGGCTCTGGAACGATCTGCTCGAACTGCCGGTGGAGATCCTGCGGCCGATAGCCGGCATCGCATGGATACCGCTTGCGCTCTACATGTTCGGCATCGGCCATCGGCTGCCGCTGTTCATCATGTTCTATACCGCCTTCTTCCCGCTGCTGATCGGCACCGCCGCGGGCGCCGCCGCCGTCGACAGGCGGCTCGTCGCGGCGGCCAGCACGATGGGCCTGTCCGGGCGGGCGATCATGCGGCGCGTCATCGTTCCGGCGGCGCTGCCGGCGATCCTGGTCTCGGCGCGGCTTGCGGTGGCGGCCTCGTGGACCGCCGTCGTCGCTGCCGAACTGGTAGGAGCGCCGAACGGCCTCGGCTACGCCATCGAATACTACCGCAGCATGCTGTCGACGCCGACGGTGATGGCTTTCATCGTCGCCATCGGCCTGCTCGGCTTCCTGACGGACAAGGGGTTGCGCTGGCTCTCTGATGTCTTGACTCCGTGGGCGCGGACGGAGGTGGCGCGATGAACAGGTTTGCGCTTCGCCTCATCGTTCCCGTGCTGCTGCTGGTCGTCTGGGAAGCTCTCGCGTCCGGCTCCGCCCAGGCGCCACGCCCCAGCACGGTGGCCGAAACGGCCATTTCCATGCTGCGCGACGGCGATCTCCTGGCCGGTCTCGCCACCAGCCTCGGACGGGTCTTCGCCGGCTTCGCGGCGGCCGCGCTGCTGGCGATACCGCTTGGCATCGCCATGGGCAGCATGCCGGCCGTCGAGCGCAATCTCGATCCGCTGGTCGAGACCTTCCGGCCGATAGCGGCACTTGCCATCCTGCCCCTGGTTATCCTCTGGCTGGGCTCGGGCTCCGGGGCAGCGGTTGCCATCGTTGCCTATGCCGCTTTCTTCCCGATCCTGATCAACACCATCTCGGGCGTGAAGCGCATCGAGCCCAGTCTGATGCGCGCCGCGCTGACCATGGGGCTGGCGCCGCTGACACGGATGCGGGTGGTGCTGCTGCCGGCTGCCTTGCCATCCATTCTGGTCGGCATGCGCATCGGCCTCGGCATCGCCTGGACGGCGATCATTGCCGCCGAGCTCGCGGTCGGCGCGAAGTCCGGCAGCAGCGGCGGCATCGGCCAGATGATGTTCGTCTTCTACGCCTATTCGATCAACCTCAACGGCATGGTGGTCTGCATGATCGCGGTCGGCATCGTGGCCTTCGCGCTCGACCGCATCCTGCGTGCCGCACTCGCCTTCGCCGTGCCGTGGAGCCAGCCATGAGCGATGCCAAGATCCGCCTCGACGGCGTCAGCAAATCTTTCGGGGAATCTGCCTCCGTGGTGGCGGTCGACAGCCTGTCGCTGGACATCAAGGCCGGCGAGTTCATGGCTATCGTCGGCCCATCCGGATGCGGCAAGACGACCGTTCTCAACATGCTCGCCGGCCTCGACAGGCCGACGTCGGGCACGATGAGCCTGAACGGCAGGCCGATCGAAGGACCGGGGGCCGAACGCGGCGTGATGTTCCAGGACTATGCCCTGTTTCCCTGGCGCACCGTGCGCGGCAATGTCGAGTTCGGATTGATCTATGGGCCGGCCGGGGCGAGGCTTTCGCCCGCGCAGCGTGCCGACCGCGTCAGCCGTACCGTCGAAATGGTCGGCCTGACCGGCTCCGAGGACAAGTACCCGCACCAGCTATCGGGCGGCATGCGCCAGCGCGTGGCACTGGCGCGCCTGATGGCGAACGAGCCGGAAATCCTGCTGATGGACGAGCCGCTGGCGGCGCTGGACGCGCAGACCCGCGTCATCCTGCAAGACGAATTGCTGCGCATCTGGGGGCAGGACCGCCCCGCCGCCGAGCGACGGACGGTCGTCTTCATCACGCACGCCATAGACGAGGCGGTGTTCCTGGCCGACCGGGTCGCGGTGCTCAGCAGCCATCCGGGCCGCCTGAAGCAGGTCATCGACATCGACCTGCCCAGGCCACGCGGCGACGAGACGCGGCGCTCCGGCGATTTCGCCAGGCTCAGCCAATCGATCTGGGAACTGATCCGCGAAGAGGCTTACCGCGCAACGATGAACTGAAACGACAACAGGGAGAGGATTGTCATGAGGAAATTTCTGGAAACCGCATTCAACCGACGCGCAGTCCTGAGTGGCGCCGCGGCCGCCGCGCTGGCCATGCCATCGATCGTGCGGGCGCAGGACCGCAAGCCGGCCAAGGTCTCGATCGGCCGCCAGCCTTACGCGGCCGGCAACTCGCCGCTGACGCAACGCATGATCAACGAAAAGCTGCTGGAGAAGGCGGCCGCCGAACTCGGCTACGACCTGACGGTCGACTGGCGCGACTATCCCTCCGCGCTGCCGATGGTGGAAGCTTTCGTCTCCGGCGATCTCGACGTCGGCATGTGGGGCAACACGCCGATCGTGCGGCTGCTTTCGCAGGCGCAGCCGATCAACATCCTCACCGTCGGCGAGGGCCACATGCGCATGGTGCTGGCGACCCGCAAGGGCTCCGCTATCAAGAACATCGGCGACCTCAAGGGCAAGACCGTCGGCGCGCTTGTCGGCGGCGACCCCTACAACGCGCTCTCGCAAATGCTGCTGCAGGAACTGGGCGACGCCGACCCGCGCGCCTTCGGCATCAACATCGTCAACACGCCGACCCAGGCCGTTGCCGCGTCCCTCCCGGAGGGCATGGACGCGTCGGTGGTGATCTACCCGGCCTTCCTGAAGGCGAATGCCGAAACCGGCCTCACCGGGATCATGAATTCGTTCGGCTATACCGAGGCCGGCTACAGCGGACCCGCGGGCGAGGGCGAAGGCCACATGCTGCCCGGCGTCAAGAAGTCGAAATTCTACCCCGACGGCTACTATTTGCACCGTTCCTTCTGGATCTGCAGCGACCGCATCGTCGGCGACGATGCCGCGCTCGGCCAGGCCTTCCTGACGGCCGCGCAACGCGCGCTTGCCGATCTCCAGAAGATCGACGCGCGGGAGATCTCGCAGTCGGTTGTCAAATATTGGGGGCTCGATCCTGCGCTGGGCGCCAAGGTCATCGGCGACGAGGTGCTTTTCCAGCGCGGCTGGGTCTGGCCGACCGAAGGCGATGCGGCGGCGATCAGCCAGATCTCCCAGTTCATGGTTGCCGGCAAGATGATTCCTGAGGCGCTGAGCTGGGACCAGGTCAAGGCCGCCTTCGGCAAGGCGGCGCCGCTGCTTCAGAAAGCCTATGAGGGCACGGGCAAGGTGCCGGACGAAAGCGGCTTCACCGACAAGAATGCCAAGGATCTGCGTGGCCTGCCGGCATGGCAGCTCGACCAGTGGAAAGTGCCGTCCTGAGGAGTTCGGGCGGCACGCGCATTCAGAGTCATTCAGGGAAGGAAGTTGATCCATGACGTCAGTCGGTTTTGTCGGGCTTGGAACCATGGGCGCACCCATGGCCCGCAACGTGCTCAAGGCGGGACACGCGCTGACGGTCTTCGACCTCAATCCCGTGGCGGTGAAAAAACTCGTCGACGCCGGCGCCCGGGCGGCGGCGTCGCCGCGCGAGGTTGCGCAGCAATCGGAAATCGTCATCACCATGCTGCCGGATGCGCCTGATGTGGAGGCGGCCGTGCTCGGTGCCGACGGCATCGGCCATGGCCTCAGGGCCGGCAGCCTCTATATCGACATGAGCACGATCGACCCGCAGACCACCCAGCGTATCGGCGCATGGCTGGCGCAACGCGGCGTCGACATGATCGACAGCCCTGTTGGCAAGACGGTGGAGCACGCCATCGCCGGAACCTCGACGCTGATGATCGGCGGCGATGCCGCCGTGCTGGAGCGCGCGCGCCCGATACTGTCGAGCATGGGGGCCGACCTCATCCATTGCGGCGGGCTCGGCATGGGGCAGGCAATGAAGCTCACCAACAACCTGCTGGCCAGCGTGCTTATAACGGCCAGCTCCGAGGCGCTGGTCGCCGGCGCCAAGGCGGGCCTGACGCTCGACACCATGATCAGCGTGCTGAAGACGACGATGGCCTGGAACCAGCAATTGGCGGTGGCGATGCACAACCGCGCGCTCAAGGGCGACTTCGAGCCCGGCTTCATGGTCAAGCTCGCCCACAAGGATTGCCGGCTTGCCTTGGCGATGAATGATGCGCTCGGCGTCGAGACGCCGGTCGGGGGCGCCACGCTTGCCGTGCTCAGGGAGGCGATGGACGCCGGCATGGCCGGCAAGGATGTCGGCGCCGTGCTGAAGCTGCGCGAAGACGCGACCGGCGTCCAGGTCCGGCTTGCCGGCGCATGACCAAGCCTGGAGCCATAGTGCTGCACGCTGACGACGACGTGGCTGTCCTCGTCGAACCAGTCGAGGCAGGCGCCGAAGTGACGACGCGAGGCGCCCGCGAGGGGCTTGTCCTCAAGGCCGGCGCCGCGCTGCAAGCCGGTCACAAGCTGGCGTTGCACGACCTGGCCGCCGGCTCCACCGTACGAAAATACGGCGAGGCGATCGGCCGCCTGACGGCTGCCGTGGCGGCCGGAGACCACGTCCACGTGCACAATCTGCAAAGCCTGCGCGGACGCTGACGCCGGACCAGCATCCCGAACAGGCCGGACCTTATGGATCGGCCATGGCCACGCCGTCCTCGCGGTTGCCTCCTGGCCGGTTCACTGCCACATATCGCAACATTATTCGTTCGATATGAGGCCCTCCATGTCCCCCGACAGCCGTCTGCCGGCACGTGCCCTTGCTCCCCGCCGTCATGACGAGATCCTGAGGCGCCTGGGTGCCCAGGGCTCGGTCAGCGTCGCCGAACTGGCCGGCTTTTTCGACGTCTCGCGCGAGACCATCCGCCGCGACCTGAAGCTGCTTTCTGACCAGGGACGGCTCGGCATCGTGCATGGCGGCGCCGCTCGCTTCGAGCCGAGCGAGCCGGCAATGGGCCTGCGCAGCCGGGAGAATGCGCGTGGCAAGGCGGCGATCGGCAGGGCGGCGGCCGGCCTTATCAGCAGCGGTATGGTGGTCTTCCTCGATTCCGGCACCACCACCTTGGCCGTCGCGCATGCCATGAGCGACCTGCGCGATCTCACTATCTGCACGACCAGCCTGAAGATTGCACTGCATCTGTGCCATGTCCCCGGCATGCGCGTGCACATACTGGGCGGTGAAGTCGACCCAGGCGAGGAGGCCGCTTCCGGCATCGATGCGCTGGATGCAATGGCGCGCTTTCGCGTCGACATCGCCTTTCTCGGCGGCGGCGCGTTGTCGCCGAATGGCGAGGTGACCGATTTCACCAGGGCCGGTGCCGAGCAGCGCGGCCGCATGATCGCGCTCGCCGGCAAAACCTATTTCGTCCTCGACAGCAGCAAGTTCGGCAAGCTGACGCCGCTCAGGATTCCGAATTTCGACCGCGCCGCCGGCGTTATCGTCGACGCCCGGCCGCAAACTGCGCTTGCCGACGCGCTTTTACAAAAAGGGCCGGAACTGATCATCCCATCTTGATGTGATATTTTGTGACTTTTTGGCTTGATATTTGACTTTCCTGTGTTAGCTTGCCGACCATCCCTCAAGATGGCGGAACCCTCATGGCACATGAATTTCCAACGCAGGCACGCGTCGTGATCGTCGGCGGCGGCATCATCGGCTGCTCCGTCGCTTATCACCTGACGAAGCTTGGCTGGGCCGACGTCGTCCTGCTCGAACAGGGGCAGCTCAGCGGCGGCACCACCTGGCATGCCGCGGGCCTGGTCGGGCAATTGCGCAGCCATTCCAACATGACCAGCCTGATCAGATACTCCACTCAACTCTATGGCGAACTGGAGGCCGAGACCGGTCTCGCGACCGGCTGGAAGAATTGCGGCTCGCTGTCGGTGGCGCGCACCGCCGACCGCATGACGGTGCTGAAGCGCACGGCTGCGTCGGCGCGTGCGCAAGGGGTTGAGATCGATGTCATCTCGCCGAGCGAAGCCGGCGATCTGTGGCCGGTCATGGCGACGGACGATCTGGTCGGCGCGGTCTGGCTGCCTGGCGACGGCAAGGCCAATCCGACCGATCTCACGCAATCGCTCGCCAAGGGCGCGCGCAATCGCGGCGCGAGGATATTCGAGCGGGTCAAGGTCACCGGCATCACGGTGAGAAACGGCGTCGCCTGCGGTGTCGAGACCGACCGTGGCGACATCGTCGCCGAGATCGTCGTTAACTGCGCCGGCCAGTGGGCGCGTAAGGTCGGGCTGATGTGCGGCGTCTCGGTGCCGCTGCATTCGGCCGAGCACATGTACATCGTCACGGGCCGGATCGAGGGTGTGCATCCGGACCTGCCCGTCATGCGCGATCCGGACGGCTTCATCTATTTCAAGGAAGAGGTCGGCGGGCTGGTCATGGGCGGCTTCGAACCGCATGCCAAGCCGTGGGGCATGAACGGCATCCCCGAGAATTTCGAGTTCGGGCTGCTGCCGGACGATTGGGATCAGTTCGAGATTCTGATGGAAAACGCGCTGGTGCGCGTGCCGCAACTGGCGCAAGCCGAGGTCAAGAAGTTCTACAACGGTCCCGAAAGCTTTACGCCCGACAACAATTTTCTCCTCGGCGAGGCGCCGGAGCTGAAGAATTTCTATGTTGGCGCCGGCTTTAACTCGATGGGCATCGCCAGCGCCGGCGGTGCCGGCAAGGCGCTGGCCGAGTGGGTCGTCAACGGCGCGCCGACCATGGATTTGTGGCCTGTCGACATCAGGCGCTTCGCCGCCTTCAACAACAATCCGCGCTGGCTGCATGATCGCGTCAAGGAGACGCTCGGTTTGCATTACGCCATGCCGTGGCCGAACCGCGAGCTGGACACCGCCCGACCCTTCCGCCGCTCGCCGCTCTACGACCGGCTGGCCGCCAGGGGCGCCTGCTTCGGTTCCAAGATGGGCTGGGAGCGCGCCAACTGGTTCGCGGCCCCGGGAGAGAGGGCCGGGAACGATTATGCCTTCGGCCGCCAGAACTGGCATGAGGCAGTCAAGCGCGAAATGAAGGCGACGCGCGAGGCTGTTGCCGTATTCGACCAGACCTCTTTCGCCAAGCTTCTCGTGCAGGGCCGCGACGCCTGTGCCCTGCTCAACCGCATCTGCGCCGGCAATGTCGATGTACCGGTCGGTACATCCGTTTACACGGGCGTGCTCAACGCGCGCGGCGGGTACGAAAGCGATCTGACCGTAATGCGACTTGGTGCGCAAAAATTCCTCATCGTCACCGGTTCGGCGCAAGCGGTCCACGACGCCGACTGGATCGCCAGGAACATCCCACCGGACGCACATGCCATCGTGACCGACGTCACCTCGTCCTACGCGGTGCTGGCGCTGATGGGGCCGCGCTCGCGCGATCTACTGGGCAAATTGTCGTCGGCCGATCTTTCCAACGCCGGCTTCCCCTTCGCCACCATCCGCGAGATCGATATCGGCTACGCTACCGCCTACGCCAACCGCATGACCTATGTCGGCGAGCTCGGCTGGGAGCTGATCGTGCCGACGGAATTCGCCGTCGGCGTCTACGAGGCGCTGCACGAGGCTGGCGGCGAATTCGGCCTCCTGGACGCCGGCTACTACGCGCTTAATGCCTTGCGCATCGAAAAGGGTTTTCGCGCCTGGGGCCATGAGTTGACGCCTGACATTACCCCCTGGCAGGCGGGGCTTGGCTTCGCCGTCGCCATGGACAAATCGGGTGGCTTCATCGGCCGTGACGCGCTGGTCGAGGCCAAGCCGTCGACGGCGCCAGCAAAACGCATCGTACTGTTCACGCTCGACCATGCCGAGCCGATGCTGTGGGGCGGCGAGCTGATCCTGCGCGACGGCAAGCCCGTCGGCGAGGTCCGCTCGGCCGCCTACGGTCACACGCTTGGCCGCTCGGTGGCGCTCGGGCTGATCGAGAACGAGACGGGCGTCGACGCTGCGTTTCTGGCTAGCGGCCGTTTCGAGATCGATCTTGCCGGCGTTCGCCACGCGGCCACGGCACATTTGCGCACCCCTTACGATCCGAAGTCGGAACGGGTGAAAGCGGATGTGGAGGAGATCAGGGCCGCCGTCTAATCCGCCGACATCGAACGCGCCATGTCGAGGAAGGCGCGCACCAGCTTGCCGCCGCTGCGTTCGCGCAGGCAGATCAGCGCTTCGTCCATCAACGTCTCAGGCGCGTCGAGCGCGATCGCTACCAGCCGCGAATCCTGGCCGAATTCGGCCGCCGAGACAAAGCCGATGCCGGCACCCGAGGCGACGATCTCGCGGACGGCTTCACGGCCTTCGGCCTCGATCACCGGCCTGAGTTCGACCTTCGATGCCGCGGCCAGATCCTCGAGCTTCTGGCGCGTCTTGGAGCCGCGCTCCCGCATGACCAGCGATTCCTGCACGAGTTGCTTGAGGCTCAATGATTTCTTGCCCGACAGCGGATGATCGACCGACGCAAAAGCGATGATCGGCGTCGAATTGAGTTTCAGCACCTCGAAGTCCCGTCCGGTCGGCACCTCGCCCAGCACGCCGATGTCGGCATCATAGCTGTAGAGGCTGCTGATTACCGTCTCGGTGTTGCCGGCGCGTAGCGAAACCTGGACGCCGGGATAGCGCGCGCGAAAACTGCCGAGGATGTGAAGCAGATGATGCGCGGCGTCGGCGACGATGCGCAGCGTGCCGGAGCGCAGGGCGCGCGATTCCGTCAGAAGCTCGAGCGCCTGCTGCTCGGTGTCGAACATGCGGTGGGTAATTTCGAGCAGCTTCTGGCCCGAATGGGTCAGCGTGACCTGCTTCTTGTTCCGGTTGAACAGCAGCACGTCATATTCTTCCTCGAGCTTGCGCACCTGGTCCGAAATTGCTGGCTGCGTCAGGAACAGCGCTTCCGCGGCACGTGAAAACCCGCCTGATATCGCCACCTGGTGAAAGGCTCGCAATTGAACGTAGCGCATGTTCTCAGCTTTCAAGATCCGAGTTCCGGCCGCCACCCTATCATAAGCCTCGCAGGCAAAAAGGCATGAAAAAACGATTCTTCTTATATCTGGGGATGATCGCCCACGGTCACGCACATGTCATGGATACCACGCAGGCTGCGCTCGGCTGGAGGCGCGATTATCCCGCCGGGCAATAATTCGACTGCAAGCCAGATCATCGGGTGAGCTTATACATCAATACAAAATAACGATTTTACAAATACGTCGTTCCAGCCAAGAATGTCTCCACATAACAAGCAGCGGAGGACACTATGCTCGCCGAGACGAAATTTGCCGCGGAGCCATTGGCCGGTCCGGCGCTGGGCGAGCCGTACCTGCTGACGCCGGGGCCGCTCACCACCTCCTATCCGGTCAAGCAGGCGATGCTGCGCGACTGGGGATCCTGGGACGGCGATTTCCGCGCCATGACGTCAGACATGCGCCGGCGCCTGCTGGCGCTGACCGGCGATGCGAAAGGCGAATTCGACTGTGTGCCGATGCAAGGCAGCGGCTCCTTCTGCGTCGAGGCGATGCTGGGTTCGTTCGTGCCGAAGGACGGCAAGGTTCTGGTCCTGGCCAATGGCGCCTACGGCCTGCGCGCGGCCCAGACCATGCAGTATCTCGGCCGCGCCTATACGCTGATCGACAAGGGCGACTACCTGCCGCCGCGCGGCGACGAGGTGGCCGCCGCCCTCGAGGCCGATCCTGCCATCACGCATGTGATCGCCATCCATTGCGAGACCAGTTCCGGCATCCTCAACCCCGTCGCCGAGATTGCCGAAGCCGTCCATGCCAAGGGCCGCAAGCTGCTGGTCGATTCCATGAGCGCCTTCGGCGCCATCGCGCTCGACGTGAACGAGATCCGCTACGAGGCGATGGTCTCGTCCGCCAACAAGTGCATCGAGGGCGTGCCGGGCTTCGGCTTCATCATCGCCCGCAAGAGCGAATTGGAAGCCGCCAAGGGCCGCAGCCATTCGCTGTCGCTCGACGTCCATGCGCAGTGGGCGCATATGAACAAGACCGGGCAGTGGCGCTACACTCCGCCGACCCATGTCGTCGCCGCCTTCCTCGAAGCGCTTCGCCAGCACGAGGCCGAGGGCGGTGTTGCCGGCCGCGGCGCCCGCTACACCAGGAACCGCGACGTGATGGTGGCCGGCATGCGCGAGCTCGGCTTCGAGACATTGCTCAGGGATCGCTGGCTGTCGCCGATCATCGTCACCTTCTTCAACCCGGCCCACGCCAACTTCGCCTTCGACCGCTTCTACGAGCTGATGAAGGACAAGGGCTTCATCATCTATCCGGGCAAGCTGACCGTCGTCGATAGCTTCCGTATCGGCTGCATCGGCCAGATGGACGAACATGTCATGCGTCGCGTCGTAGAGGCGGCGGCGCAGTCGCTGAAGGAGATGGACGTCGACACCGCCGCTCCTCCCGCGGCGGCAATCGCCGAGCGCGCCAAACTCGCCGCCTGAAGCGGCAGAATTTTTGAGGACTTCGATGAACCAGATGTCTCCCATCAACGTCGCGGTCAACGGCCGCACCTACGCCTGGCCACGTGTCCCGGCCATCGCCATCTGCCTCGACGGCTGCGAGCCGGCCTATCTTGAAGAAGCCATCAAGGCCGGGCTGATGCCGGCGCTGGTCAGGATCAAGCAGAAAGGCACGGTGCGTTTTGCGCATTCTGTCATTCCGAGCTTCACCAACCCCAACAATCTGTCGATAGCCACAGGCCGCCCGCCGTCGGTGCACGGCATTTGCGGCAACTACCTCTACGAGCGCGAAACCGGCAAGGAAGTGATGATGAACGACCCGCGCTTCCTGCGCGCGCCGACCATCTTCCAGGCCTTCTACGATGCCGGCGCCAAGGTCGCGGTGGTCACCGCCAAGGACAAATTGCGTGCGCTGCTCGGCAAGGGCCTCGCCTTCGACGACGGCCGCGCGCTGTGCTTCTCGGCCGAAAAATCCGACACCACCACCAAGGCCGAGCACGGCATCGACAATGCCTCGAAGCACTTTGGGCTGCCGGTGCCGGAAGTCTATTCGGCCGAACTGTCGGAATTCGTCTTCGCCGCCGGCGTCCAACTGCTGAAGGAATTCCGCCCCGACATCATGTATCTGACCACCACCGACTATGTGCAGCACAAATACGCACCCGGCGTGCCGCAGGCCAACGCCTTCTACGAGATGTTCGACAAGTACTTGACCGAGCTTGATGCGCTGGGCGCGGCAATCGTGGTGACCGCCGACCACGGCATGAAGCCCAAGCACAAGCAGGATGGTTCGCCTGACGTCGTCTATGTCCAGGACCTGCTCGACGAATGGCTGGGCAAGGATGCCGCGCGCGTCATCCTGCCGATCACAGATCCCTATGTCGTGCATCACGGCGCGCTAGGCTCGTTCGCCACCGCCTACCTTCCTGACGGCGCCGATCAGGCCGACATCATGGCGCGGCTGGCGAAGATCGACGGCATCATGTTGGTTGTTGACAGCCCGACCGCCTGCGAGCGTTTCGAACTGCCGGCCGACCGCATCGGCGACATCGTGCTGATCTCGACGCAGAACAAGACCATCGGCACCTCGGAACACCGTCACGACCTGGCAGCCCTCAACGAGCCGCTGCGCTCGCATGGCGGGCTGACCGAGCAGGAGGTTCCGTTCATCGTCAACCGCGTGCTGGCCGATTTGCCTGATGAGCCCGTGCTGAGGAACTTCGACGCGTTCTACTACGCGACGATGGCGGCCGCGCTCGCGTGACGGATGGGTCGGGTGCCGGTGTCGCCTCCAAGATGGCGCTGGTCGACCCCACTCCGCCTCGCTCCGCTCGGCACCTCTCCCCGATCGACGGGGGAGAGGAAAGGCGCCAAGCCTGGGGCGCTGACCTCACCTGATTTCCTCTCCCCCGTCGATCGGGGGAGAGGTGGCCCGAAGGGCCGGAGTGGGGGTCGACCCTCGCCGCGACGTACCCAAGAATCTGCTGGAGCAGAGCACATGACCCAACTCGACCCTGCCATCAAAGTTCGCCACGAGCCGATGCGCATCGCCGGCAAGAAGGTTGATGCCGACGACGTTGTCGAGGTGCGCTATCCCTGGAACGACACCGTTATCGGCACCGTGCCTGCCGGCCGCGCCGAGCATGCCCGCCAGGCCTTCGAGATCGCCGCCGGCTACAGGTCGAAGCTGACGCGCTACGAGCGCCAGCAGATCCTGTTCCGCACGGCGGAAAAACTCGCGTCGCGCCGGGAAGAAATCTCTGATCTCATCACGCTCGAGCTCGGCATCTCCAAGACGGATTCGCTCTATGAGGTCGGCCGCGCCTATGACGTGTTCACATTGTCGGCGCAGATGTGCATCCAGGATGACGGCCAGATCTTCTCCTGCGATCTCACCCCGCACGGCAAAGCGCGCAAGATCTTCACCACGCGCGAGCCGCTGAAGGCGATCTCGGCGATCACCCCGTTCAACCATCCGCTCAACATGGTCTCGCACAAGGTGGCGCCGGCGATCGCCACCAACAATTGCGTGGTGGTCAAACCGACCGAACTGACGCCGATGACGGCGCTGCTTTTGGCCGACATCCTCTACGAAGCCGGCCTGCCGCCGGAAATGCTCTCGGTGGTGACCGGCTGGCCGGCCGACATTGGCAACGAGATGATCACCAACGACAACATCGACCTGATCACCTTTACCGGCGGCGTGCCGGTCGGCAAGATGATCGCCCGCACAGCCGGCTACAAGCGCCAGGTGCTGGAGCTCGGCGGCAACGATCCGCTGATCATCCTCAACGATCTCTCGGACGACGATCTGGCCAGGGCCGCCGATCTCGCCGTCGCCGGCGCCACGAAGAACTCCGGCCAGCGCTGCACGGCGGTCAAGCGCATCCTCGTCCAGGAAAGCATCGCCGACCGCTTCGTGCCGCTGGTGCTGGAGCGGGCCCGAAAGATCCGCTTCGGCGACCCGATGGACCGCACGACCGATCTCGGCACCGTCGTGCACGAGAAGGCGGCGGCACTCTTCGAAGCCCGGGTCCACATGGCCGCCGGGCAGGGCGCCGAAATCCTCTACAATCCGGGCCGGCAAGGCGCGCTGCTGCCGCCGATCGTCGTCGATCGCGTGCCGCACACATCCGAACTGGTGATGGAAGAGACCTTCGGCCCGATCATCCCGATCGTGCGCGCACCGGACGATGACGAGGCGCTGATCAGGCTCTCCAACTCGACCGCCTTCGGCCTGTCGTCGGGCGTCTGCACCAACTCGTTCCCCCGCATGCAGAAATATATTGCCGGCCTTGAGGTCGGCACGGTCAACATCTGGGAAGTGCCGGGCTACCGCATCGAGATGTCGCCCTTCGGCGGCATCAAGGACAGTGGCAATGGCTACAAGGAAGGCGTCATCGAGGCGATGAAGAGCTACACCAATGTGAAGACGTTTTCGCTGCCCTGGTCCTGACCGGACCACTCGGCTGACAGAACAACAGAGAGGGAGCGTTCCACGCTCCCTCATTCGCGTTTCGGAGAGGGTTATGGTCGCGATCAAAGAGCTTGTGCATACCGAGGGTGATTCCAACACCACGGCGGCCCGCAGCCGCTGGGATTCCGGCCAGGACGATCCGCGCATCCGCGGACTGCTTGACCGCGACGCTTCGGCCTTCATGCACCAGAGCCTGTCCAGCCCCTGTCTTTCGACGATTGCCAAGGCCGAAGGCATCTGGATCGAGGACACCGCCGGCCGCCGTTTCATGGATTTCCACGGCAACAGCGTGCACCATCTCGGCTATGGCCATCCGAAGCTGGTCGCCGCGATCAAGAAACAGCTCGACGACCTCTGTTTTGCGCCGCGCCGCTTCACCTGCGAACCCGCTGTCGAACTGGCCGAGAAATTGGCCGAGCTGGCGCCCGGCGATCTCGGCAAGGTGCTGTTCACGACAGGCGGTTCCGACGCCATCGAGGTGGCGCTGAAGATCGCGCGCGCCGCGACCGGTCGCTTCAAGACGGTTTCGTTCTGGGATGCCTTTCATGGCGCCGGCTTCGGTGCCGCAAGCGTCGGCGGCGAAGCGACCTTCCGTTCCCATATCGCCGGCCCGATGATGACCGGCACCGAACATGTCGCGCCCTGGGACGGCTACCGCTGTCCTTACGGCCACGGCACCCTGGAAGCCTCCGGGCTCGCCTGCGCCAACATGATCGCCTATGTGCTCGGTCGCGAACAGGATGTGGCCGCGGTCGTCGCCGAGCCGATGCGGGCGACGCCCAACCCGCCGCCGCCCGGTTTCTGGAATCGGGTGCGCGAGGCCTGCGACCGGCACGGCACGCTGCTGATCTTCGACGAGATCCCGACCGGCCTTGGCAAGACCGGAAAATTCTTCGCCCATGAGCATGACGGCGTGACGCCGGACATCGTCGTTCTCGGCAAGTCGCTCGGCGGCGGCATCCTGCCTATCGCCGCTGTCATCGCCCGCCGCGATCTCGACGTCACCGGCGGTTTTGCCATCGGTCACTACACCCACGAGAAGAACCCGGTGACGACGCGCGCGGCGCTGACGACGATCGATATCATCCTGGAGGAAGGACTGGTCGAGCGTGCGGCCGAGCTTGGCCGGCATATGCTGGGACGCATGCAGGATCTGATGGGGCGCTCGCCTCATATCGGAGATGTCAGGGGCAGGGGATTGATGGTCGGCGTCGAACTCGTCGAGGACCGTACCTCGCGCCAGCCCGCGCGCGATCTTGCCGAACGCGTCTTCTATGCCTGCCTGGAACGGGGGCTGAGCTTCAAGGTCAGCCACGGCAACGTGCTGACGCTGTCGCCGCCGCTGGTGATTTCGAAAGCCGATCTCGACCGTGCGCTCGATATCGTCGAACGCGCCGTGCTGACGGCCTTACCGTGAAGGCCGTCCGTACCGACCGCGAGCTCGAATGCCCGGGCATCGATGCCGGCTTGCGGGCAAGGGGTGTCGAGCTGGTGACGCTGCCGGACGGCATTTCCGAGGCGGAGCTCAAAGCCGCGGTCGCCGACGCCGATCTGCTCTTGATGTGCTACACGCCAGTCACTGCGGAGGTGATCGACGCGGCGCCGAGGTTGAAGGGCATCATCAAATATGGCGTCGGTATCGACGCCATCGATATCCCCGCTGCCATGCGGCGCGGTATCCCCGTCGTCAACGTGCCCGAATATGCCGAGGAAACCGTCGCCGAAGGTGCTTTCGCCATGATGGTCGCGCTGGCCAAGCGGCTGCCCGCCATCACCGCGGCGGTATCGCGCGATGGCTGGATCTGGCCCGAGCCGCGCTGGCTGGGACGCGACATTTCAGGCGCCACGCTTGGGATCGTTGGTTGTGGCAAAATCGGCCGCAGCATGGCGCGCATGGCCGGCCACGGATTTCATGCGCGGCTTCTTGGCTTCGATCCTGGTGTCGACGCCGAAACGATGCGCGCCGCCGGCATCGAAAAAGCCGACGACCTCCAGGCAATGCTTCGCGCCTGCGACTTCGTCTCAATCCATTGCGTGCTGAACGACAGCACGCGCGGCCTGATCGGCAAGGCTGAACTCGCCTGTCTCAAACCTTCCGCCATCATCGTCAACGTCTCGCGCGGCGCGCTCATCGACGAGGCGGCCCTTGTCGAGGCGATCGTTTCCGAGCGCATCGGCGGCGCCGGGCTCGACGTCTATTCGGTCGAGCCGCTGGCCAAATCGGGCCATCCGATGAGCGCGCTTTTCGGCCGCGACGACGTCATCCTGTTCCCGCACCTCACCTTCTTTACGCATGAGGCGATGCGCCGGCTCGAGGACGACACGCTCGCGCGCTGCTTTGAGATTCTCGACGGCCGGCCGGTGATCGTGCGCTCGTCCGACCCGCGGTTGCGGGCGCAGACTTCTGGCGTTTCATTCGTCTGATCATCACCTGCTCAAACGCTTCGACGGCCTGCCCTGAGCAGGCCGAAATATGTTCGCGACATGACTGCGACGGTTCCATGACAACTATCAGATGAAGTTTGCCTGTCATAAAATAAATAGATTTTACTTATCGATTCCCAATCCCCAGAGTTGTCCATAACGACGACGCTGCCGGTACTAATCGAAGCAGAAGCAGCCGGCGCCGTCGCCACAGTGCATCGCAGAATGTGCCATCAATCAAAAAAGGGGAACTGGACATGAAATCACGCAACGCAACCACGGTCGCGGCTTTCGCCGCGTTGCTGGCGTCGGCTGCCCTCGTCGGACCGGCGATGGCAGATGGCGTCGTCACCATCTACTCCGCCGATGGCCTGCATGACGGCAACGGCAGCTGGTTCGAAACCGAGTTCGCCGCCTTCACCAAGGCCACCGGCATCAAGGTGCAGTATATCGAGGCTGGTTCGGGCGGTGTCGTCGAGCGTGTCGCCAAGGAGAAGTCGAACCCGCAAGCGGACGTGCTGGTGACATTGCCGCCCTTCGTGCAGCGCGCCGCCGCCGGCGGCCTGCTGCAGGATTACAAGCCCGAAGGGGCGGACCAGATCGACGGCGGCACCGACAAATACCGGCCGCTGGTCAACAACTACATGAACTTCATCTACAACAGCGCCGTGCTTTCGGAAGCGCCGAAGAGCTACGACGACCTGCTGGACCCGAAATTCAAGGGCAAGATCCAATACTCGACGCCCGGCCAGGCCGGCGACGGCACCGCTGTCATGCTGCAGATCATCCATGCCTTCGGCGGCGAGGATGCAGGTTTCGAGTTCATGAAGAAATTGCAGGACAACAATGTCGGCCCCTCCGCTTCGACCGGCAAGCTGACGGCGCTGGTCAACAAGGGCGAGCTGCATGTCGCCAACGGCGATTTGCAGATGAACATGTCGCAAATGGCCGACAATCCCAATATCAAGGTGTTCTGGCCGGCGGGGCCTGACGGCGTGCGCTCCACCTTTGCGCTGCCCTATGAGATCGGCCTGGTAACCGGCGCGCCCAATGCCGACAACGGCAAGAAGCTGATCGACTTCCTGCTCTCAAAGGAAGCTCAGTCGAAGGTCAGTTCCGTGGCACTTGGCCTGCCGGCCCGCAAGGATGTGACGCCGAACGACGCCAATTTCGCGAAGGCGCAAGAGGCGATGAAGGGCCTGACCATCTGGTCGCCGAACTGGGATGACGCTCTGGCCAAGCTGCCTGACTACGTCAAGCGGTGGAACGAAGCGACCGGAAGTTGATCCCTGCCAATCCGGAGGACCATGCCATGTCGGCCGCCGCTTTTACTGGGACCAGTGTCATGGACATCGACGCCGCGAAGGTTCGCGGCGCCGGCTCCAACGTCCATTTCGACAAGGTCGTTGTCGCCTATGGCGCGCATGTCGTTCTGCATCCGCTGACCCTGGATATTGCTCCCGGCGAGATCCTGGCGATGATCGGCCCGTCCGGCTCCGGCAAGACCACCGCCTTGCGGGCGGTGGCCGGCTTCGTGCGGCCGAGAAGCGGACGAATCCGCATTGGCGCGACGGATGTGACCGATCTGCCGCCTTATGAGCGCGGGCTCGGCATGGTGGTCCAGAACTACGCGCTGTTTCCGCATATGCGGGTCGAGGACAACGTCGCCTTCGGCCTCAGGGCTCAGGGCGCCGACAAGGCGCTGATCGCCGAGCGGGTCAAGGATGCGCTCGGCACCGTCGGCATGGCTGCCTATGCAGCACGTTATCCGCGCGAGCTTTCCGGCGGCCAGCAGCAGCGTGTCGCGATTGCGCGCGCTCTTGCCGTGCGGCCCCGCGTGCTGCTGCTTGACGAGCCGCTTTCGGCGCTGGACGCACAGATCCGCCGCAATATGGTCGAGGAGATCGCCAGGCTGCACCGCAGCCTGCCGGGCCTGACGATCCTCTATGTCACTCACGACCAGACAGAGGCGCTCACCCTCGCCGACAAGATCGCCATCATGCGCGACGGCTCGGTCTGTTCGCATGGACCGACGACCGAGCTCTACCGCCGCCCGCCCAACCGCTTCACCGCCGAGTTCCTCGGCCGCGCCAATCTACTGCCGGTCACCATTGCCGAGGCTGCCGGCTCCAAGGGTTTTGCCGCGGCAAGGCATGGCGACGCGGTGCTGATGGGCACCGGCCGTGACGAGAAGGCCGGCGACAAGAGCCTGCTTTGTATCAGGCCCCAGCACCTCAGCCTGACGGCCGATGGCGACCATACCAATCGCATTGTCGGCACGCTCCTGGAGGTGCACTGGCAAGGCGAACTCACCCATCTCGTGCTCGATGTCGACGGCACGACGGTGCGCGTCTCGGCGACGAGACTGCCGATGGCCCTGCCGGAACCCGGCGCCAAGGTGCCGCTGTTCTTCGCGCCCACCGACACCTCGCTCGTTCCGGAAGACGCCGGTGTCTGAGGCTGTCGCTATGGCCTCGCCAGCGGTCAGGAGAGAGCCTGGCAGATTCTGGATCGTGCCGCCGGCCGCACTCTTGGCCCTGCTGTTCTTCTATCCGCTGGCGCTCATCGCCCGGCAGGCCTTCCTGGACGACAGCGGCGTTGCCAATGTCGCCGAAGTGATCCGCGTCCTGCATTCGCGCTTCTTCCTCAACGCGCTGATCAACACGGTGACGATTTCGGTTACCGCGACTGCCGGGTGCCTGATCGTCGGTCTCGTGCTGGCACTGATCCTGGCCTTCGTTCCGTTCCCCGGCAGCGGCTTCATCGCCAGGCTGATCGACACCTTCATCGCATTGCCGACCTTCCTGGTGACGCTCGCCTTCACCTTCCTCTACGGTTCCGCAGGCATGCTCAACGCAGGGCTGATGGAGACCTTTTCACTGCCGTCGCCGCCCGTCGATTTTCTCTATTCGAGCTGGGGCGTGGTGCTGGCCGAGGTCACTGTCTACACGCCGTTCATCCTACGGCCGCTGCTTGCCGCCTTCTCGCTGGTGGACCGCGGCCAGATCGAAGCGGCAAGCGTGCTCGGCGCGCGGTCGTTCCGCATCGTGCGCCAAATCATCCTGCCGGCCGCCATCCCGGCGCTCATTGCCGGCGGGAGCCTCTGCCTGCTGCTCACCGTCAACGAGTTCGGCATCGTGCTGTTCATCGGCGCCAAGGGGGTCATCACGCTGCCGCTGCTGATCTATGGCAAGGCGATCCAGGAATCGGCCTATCAGGTCGCCTGCATCATCGCCCTGATCAACATCGCGCTGTCGCTCGGCCTGTTCGGGCTCTATCGTTTCGCAGCCGGCCGGCTGGGGGTCTAGCCATGCTCGTCTGGTCCCGCTCCGGTCGCCTCGTTCTGTGGCTCCTCTTCGCGCTGATCTTCGGTGTGCTGTTCCTGGCGCCGCTTGCGGTCATTCTCCTGTCCAGCCTTGCCGGCCAGTGGAACGGGGTGCTGCCGAGCAGCCTGACGACGGAACACTACAGCGACGTCCTGCATGGCGCGGCCGGCGATGCGGTCAAGGCGAGCCTTCTCACCGGTTTTGCAGCCAGCGCGCTGGCGCTGGTCAGCGGCACCTGGGCGGCGCTGTCGCTGCGGGTCCAGGGGCATGCGCTGCGGCGCCTGCTCGGCCTGTTGTTCTTCATCCCCAGCGCCGTGCCTTCGGTCTCCGTCGGCCTTGGCCTGCTGGTCGCCTTCAGCCATCCGCCGCTGCTGCTCAACGGTACGATCGCGATCGTCATGATCGCGCATTTCGTGCTGATATCGGCCTTCACCTTCGGCAATGTGTCGGCCGGCCTGGCGCGGCTCTCGCCCGACTTCGAACAGGTGGCATCGAGCCTCGGCGCGCGGCCGGCCTACCGCCTCTGGCACGTCACCTTGCCTCTGCTCGCACCCTATCTGGTCGCAGCGTTCGGGCTCAGCTTCGCACTGTCGATGGGTGAACTCGGCGCCACCGTGATGGTCTATCCGCCGGGTTGGGTGACGCTGCCGGTGTCGATCTTCAGCCTCACCGACCGAGGCGACATCTTTGCGGGAGCAGCGCTCACCATGATCCTGGTGGTGGCGACCCTGGCGCTGCTGCTCGGTCTGGAGCGCATCACCGCGCGCGCCACCGGATCGTAGCGCTGCCTCAGCCGGGTTTGCGTTCGACGATGTAGATGTGATCCGCGGCCAACACCACTTCGTCGCGCTGGTTGATCACCTCGCAGCGTTCGATGACCCGGCCCGCGGCCGGCCGCTTCGGATCGTCCTCCTTGGCCGCGATGGTGGTGCGCGTGCGGATCGTGTCGCCGATGAACACCGGCTTGATGAAACGCAGCCGATCATAGCCATAGGAGAAGGCAACGGGATTGACGACGCTTGCCGTCAGTCCGATGCCGACCGAGAACACCAGCGTGCCGTGCGCGATGCGCTGGCCGAACGGCGTCGTCTTCATGAACTCGGCGTCCATGTGGTGCGGAAAGAAATCGCCGGTGTGGCCGGCATGGACGACGAAATCGGTCTCGGTAATGGTGCGGCCGCTGGTCAGCCGCGAGGAGCCGATCTCGTAGTCTTCGAAATAAATGATCTGTTCCATGTCCTGCCTTACGGCTTTTCGGCCAGCGGCGTCGCCGGCGCCGCGCTCGATTTATAGGCGGCTTCCACCAGCGCCATCGTGCTCCAGGCGTCCTCGACCGAGCTGACCAGCTCGTCGTCTTCTCCGCAAGCAAAACGCTGGACATTGGCCATACGCCCGACAAAGGCATCGGGGAACCATTCGCCTGCGAGTGGCACGGCAATCCAATCCGTCCCGCCTTTCGGGTATATTTCCAGGATGTCCGGTTCGCCGCGGGGATAGTCGAGGTTGAGGCCGAGTTTGAGATAGGCCGCGCCCTCGGTGCCGCCGATGCGGAATTCGCAGGCCTGGTGCCGGCGCCCGAACTTGTGGTCATGGTTGATCGACAGCGCGCAGCGCACGGTGTCGCCATAGTCGAGGATGGCGCTGGTGCGCGTCTGAGCCACGGTATGGTTGGGGTGGCCGAGCGTCTTGGCGTGCACCCCTTTGGGTTCGCCCAGCAATTGCCTGACGAGGTCGAGATAGTGGATCGAATGCATCGCGATCTCGACGCGCGGCGCCTTGAGCAGGAATTCCCACAGTTCCCAAGGTGTCGCCAGCGCCAGCCAGGCATCGAAGTCGACGACCTCGCCGAGCCATCCCTTGGCGATGGCGTCCTTGAGCGCCAGCATCATCGGCGCGAAACGCAATTGGAAATTCACCGCAGCCTTGAGCTTCCTGGCGCGGCAGATTTCGAGGATTTCGGTTGCCTCGCCGAGATAGTTGCCCATCGGCTTCTGGATCAGTGCGACCGCCCCCTCGGGAAGCGCCTTCAGGATCTCGGCATGCCGACCGGGCGGTGTCGCGAGATCGAAGATCGCATCGTTGATTCCGGCGGCTTCTTCCACGGAGCGGAATGCGGTGACACCCCATTTCTCGGCCAACGTCCGCGCCTTGGCCTGGTCCGGATCATAGAGGCCGGCAACCGGAAACTCGGCCTTCCGGTAGGCGGGAAAATGGGCATCGCCGACAATCGAACCTGCGCCAAAGGTGACGATCGGCCGGGGCTTTGTAGGCTTAGGCCAGGACTGGATGAGTGAGGCAGGGTCGAAACCGCCTTCAGTCATGATGGAAGACCTCGTCCATCGAAGCCCACCATTCGCCCTCCTTGCGGGTCGCCAGCGGCTCCTGGCAAGGCATGCAGAGGGCCCACCATTCCTGTGTTTTCGGGTCTGCCGCCATCTTGGCCATGTCGGCGGCATAGTCGGTGCCGTGGTATTCGAAATAGGCAAACAGCAGGTTCTCCGGCCGCTTCAGGTAGATCGAATAGTTCTCGATGTTGCAAGCCGAGATCATGGTCAGCACGTCGGGCCAGACGGCGGCATGGAGGCGCACATATTCCTCGACCTTTTCCGGCTTCAGTCCCAGAACCATTCCCATCCGCTGCATGTTCGTTCCCCTATTTCGTGATCGCCGTGGTGAATTCGGCGATGCTCATGGCCTTGACCGCGTGCCAGTCCCAATCGATGCCGATGCCGGGCTCCTCGGGTGCCAGAGCGTGCCCATCCTCGATGCGCATGCGCTTGCCGGTCAACTGGTCAAGCTGCGGAATGTACTCGACATACCGGCCGTTCTGAACAGCGCAGGTGAGGCTGACATGCAATTCCATCAGGAAATGCGGACAGACCGGGATGTCGAAGGCCTCCGCCGCATGCGCCACCTTTAGCCAGGGCGTGATACCGCCAATGCGACCGACATCGACTTGCACGATCGAAGAGGCGCCTTTCTGCATGTATTCGCGGAAATGCCTGATGGAATAGAGCGACTCGCCGATGGCAATCGGCGTCTGCGTCGAATTCGACAGCCTGACATGGCCATCGATGTCGTCGGCCGGCAGCGGCTCCTCGATCCAGGCGAGATCGAGTTCACGCAGCCTCGCTGCGCGGCGGATCGCTTCGTCGACGGAGAATCCCTGATTGGCGTCGGTCATGATCTCGTAGCCGTCGCCCACCGCCTTGCGCACCGCCGCCAGCCGCGCCAGATCTTCCGATCCGTGCGGTTTGCCGATCTTCACCTTCGAGCCGCGAAATCCCTTGGCCTTCGCGGCCAGCGCGTCATCGACCAGCGCCTGCGTCTCGATGTGCAGCCAGCCGCCCTCCGTCGTGTAGAGCGGGCAGCGGTCCTTGGCGCCGCCCGCCAGCTTCCACAGAGGCAGGCCCTGCTTCTTCGCCCGCAGGTCCCAAAGCGCGGTGTCGATCGCCGCGATCGCGATGGCCGTGATCGCGCCGATCGTGGTGGCGTGCGTGGCGAATTCGAGATCGTGCCAGATCGCCTCGATCATGTCGGGGTCGCGGCCGATCAGGCGCGGCGCCAGATGGTCGGACAAGAGCCGCATCACGGACGAGCCGCCGGTGCCGATCGTGTAGCTGTAGCCGGTGCCGACGGCGCCGTCGGAATCGGTGATCGTGACGAGAGGCGTTTCCTGGCTGACGAAACTCTGGATCGCGTCCGTGCGCTTGACCTTCGGCACAAGGTCCACCATCCGCAGTTCTATCTTTTCGATCGTGGCCATGTCGTCAGCTCCGCAATGACTTTCCCGTGTCGGCGGCAAACAGGTGCGCCTGCGACAGGTCGAGGCTCATGGCCACCCGCTCGCCCGATCTCAAAGCTCTTGGGTTCAGCATGCGCGAAACCCAGTCTGCGCCATTGAATTCGACGAACACCAGCGTCTCGTTGCCGAGTGGTTCGGTGACCGTGATCGGCAATTCGATCTGGTGGACGTCTGCGGCACCACCGGAACTGATACCATGGCCGGTCGGGTAGATGTCGTCGGGCCGCAACCCGAACACCACGTTGTTACCCCTGGCGACATTGGCTTTGAATTGGCTAGGCAGCGGCAGCTTTTCGCCGCTGGCGAAAACCAGCTGGCCGTCATCGATCGTCGCCTCGTGCAAATTCATCGGCGGCGAGCCGATGAAGCCCGCGACGAACCGCGTCGCCGGCCGTCGGAACACCTCGTCTGGGGTGCCGACCTGTTCGATATGGCCGTCGCGCATGATGACGATGCGGTCGGCAAGCGTCATCGCCTCGACCTGGTCATGGGTGACATAGATCACCGTCGACCGCACCTTGGCGTGCAGCTTCTTGATTTCGGTCCGCATCTGCGTGCGCAGTTTGGCGTCGAGATTTGAAAGCGGCTCGTCGAACAGGAACACGTCGGGATCGCGTACGATGGCGCGGCCCATGGCGACGCGCTGGCGCTGGCCGCCGGAAAGTTGCGACGGGCGACGGTCGAGCAGCGTGTCGAGGCCGAGGATGGCCGAGGCTTCGGCGACGCGGCGCTCCATATCCTCCTTGGCGGCCCCGGCAATCTTCAGGGAGAAGCCGAGGTTCTCGCGCACCGTCATGTGGGGATAAAGCGCGTAGGACTGGAACACCATCGAGATGTTGCGCGAACGCGGCGGCAAATCGTTGACGACGCGGCCGCCGATCTCGATCGAGCCGGCGCTGATCTCTTCCAGCCCTGCGATCATCCTGAGCGTCGTCGACTTGCCGCAGCCGGAGGGGCCGACCAGCGCGATGAATTCGCGGTCCGCGATGTCGAGGTCGATGCCGTGCACGATCCCGACATTGCCGTAGCGCTTGGTCAGCTTTTGGAGGGAAACCGTTGCCATGGGATCAGCCTTTCACCGCGCCGGAGGTCAAGCCGCCGACAAGGTGTTTCTGGACGATGTAGGTGAGGGTGAGCGCCGGGATGATCATCACCACGGCGAGCGCGCACATGCCGCGCCAGTCGATGGTGAATTCGGCCGTGTAGTCGAGCAGGCCGACCGGCAGGGTCTTGGCGCTGACCGAGCGGGTAAGCTGCGAGGCCAGCGCGAACTCGTTCCAGCAGGTCAGGAAAGCAAAGATCGCGGCGGAGGCGATGCCGGGCCCGGCAAGCGGGAACTCGACCTGCCAGAAGGCCTGCCAGCGGGTGCAGCCGTCGATCTGGGCGGCTTCCGCGAGGTCCTTCGGCACCTGGCGGAAGAAGCCGTCGATCAGCCAGATGGTGAACGGCACGTTGAGCGCGACATAGGCCAGGATCAGTCCGAAATGCGTGTCGATGATGCCGAGCCTGACATAAAGGAAGAACAGCGGCAGCGAGAGCGCGATACCCGGCACCGTGCGCGTCAGCATCAGGCCGAGGAAGACGCCCGACTTGCCGCGGAAACGGTAGCGCGCGAAGGCATAGCCGCCGGCCATGCCGATGGCCACCGCGATCATCGTCGAGGTCACCGAGATGATCAGCGAGTTGCGGAAATATTCTATGACCGGGATGCCGCCCTTGCCGATCCCTGAGAACATCGCGACATAGGCGTCGAACGAGATCTGCTGCGGGATCCACACCGGCGGCTTGGCCATGATCTCCACCGTCGGCCGCAGCGACGAAAGCACGATCCACAGGCCGGGCAGGCAGATGGTCAGCATCGCCAGGAACAGGCCGATGCGATAGGCGATGCCCAGCAGCCGGCGCTTGAGGCGGGCGGAAGAATTCTCGTCCATCACCACTCCGCACCGATCTGCGTGCGCGCCGCGGCGAGCTTGTTGAAGAAGTAGACGGTGAAGGCGATCGACAACAGGATCGAGAAATAGGCCATGGCGTTGGCCATGCCCATGCGCCCGTCGCTGTAGGCGGTGCGCGCCACCAGCGTCCACAAAAGCTCGGTGCGGCCCGCCGGCCCGCCATCGGTCATGATCTTGACGATGTCATAGGCGCGCGCCACGTCGAGCGAACGGATGGTCATGGCGATGTAGGCGAAAGGCATGACGAACGGCCAGGTCACATAGCGGAACGTCTGCCACGGCGTGCAGCCGTCGACGCGCGCCGCCTCGATTGGCTCCTTGGGCATGGCGAGCAGCCCGGCGAGGATCAGGATGGCGAAGATCGCCGTCGACGACCAGATCTCGGCGATCGAGATGGCGATGAAGGCGAGATGGCCTTCGATCAGCCACGCAATGGCATCCCTGGTGATGCCGAGCGATTGCAGGGCGTTGTTCACCAGGCCGATATTGTCGTTGAACATGAACTTGAACTGGAAGCCGACGAGGATCGGCGAGAACATCATCGGAAACATCATCAGCGTGCGCAGGATGCGCTGGCCGCGCGTCGCCTTTTCGACCAGCATGGCGAGGCCGAGGCCCAGCAGCATTTCGAGATTGAGCGCGATGGTCAGCAACAGAACCGTGCGGCCGAACGCCCACCAGAAATCGGCGTTCGCCAGGATCGAGAGATAATTGCGGAAGCCGACAAAGACGAAGAACGTTTCGGGCTTGGTCAGGCGGAACGGCGTGAAGCTGGAATAGAGCGACAAAAGCAACGGCACCACGACGACCGCCGCCAGCACGATCATCGCCGGAAGCAGCAGCAGGAATGGCGCGGATGGCTTGAAGCCCTTCATTGGGACCCTGTGAGTTGCATTCGATTGCCGCCTGTCGAGCCGGGCGGGGCAGGCATCGTCATCGTGGAACACCCGAGGCAGTGCGCGCCCTAAAACGCGAGCGCCTCCCCCATGACTGATGGGGGAGGCGGCCTTGGGAGCGGTTCTACAGCTTGCCGGCGTCTTCGAGGATTTGCGTCGCCTTGGCGGCGGCTTCGTCGAGCGCCTGCTTGGACGTCTTGTCGCCGAGGATCGCCGCCTGCAATTCGGGATAGACGGCGTTCGAGATCTCGATCCATTCAGGCGTCTGCGGCACCGCGAAGGCGTGCTTGGCTTCTTCCTGGAAGGCGGAGAGGACCTCCTTCTTGTAAGGATCGTTTTCGGCCTGCTTCAGGTCCCAGTCCCAGACCGCGGTGCGGGTCGGCAGCGGGCCCGCGGCGGCTTCCAGCTTCTGGCTGTCCTCATTGGTGAGCCACCACACCAGCGATGCCGCGGCCTCCTTGTTCGGGCAGTTCTCGGTCACCGAGAAGCCATGGAAACCGGACCAGCCGGTGCGCTTGCCGGACGAGCCTTTCGGCGCGACCTTGACGCCGATATTGCCGGCGACCTTCGACGACTTCGGATCGTTGAAGAAGCCGGCCCAGCCCGGCCAGTCCAAGTTGATGGCGACGGTGCCCGAGGCAAAACCCTGGCCCAGATCGTCCCAGAGATAGTTGGTGGTTCCGGCCGGCACGGCCTTGGCCTTGTAGAGGTTGACGAACCAGTCGAGCGCCCGCACGCCGGCTTCGGAGTTGAAGACCGGCTTGCCGTCCTTGTCGAGATACTCGCCGCCCTCGGCCACCACCATCTCGTAGAAGCGGCCGTTGATCGCCTCTTCTTTACCGGCGAACTGCGTGCCGTAGAAGTTGGGCGGGTTGGCGAAGAACTCGGCCTGGTCGGTGACTTCCTTCCAGGTGTCCGGCGGCACCAGATCATAGCCGTATTTCGCCTTGAACTTGGCCTTGTTGTCGGCGTTCTCGTAGAGGCTCTTCTGGTAGTAGAGGGCAGAGACGTCGAACTGCGCGCGCGGCAGCATCTCCAGCTTGCCATCTATGGTCGCCGCCTTGATCGTCGATGGCACGAAGGCGTCGATCTCTTCCTTGGGCAGCAATTTGCTGAGGTCGGTATAGAGGCCGGTATACTGCGGCGCGAAGGAGGAATGGTTCCAGCCGACGCACCAGTTGGTGCTGCCCGAGGCGATGTCGGACTTCAACTCCTTGTCGATGTCGAAGCCGTTCTTCTTGGTCAGGATGTTGACCTTGGCGCCGGTCGCCTTCTCCCATTCGGGGATACGCTCGTAGAGCTTTTCATATTGCTGGCCGCCGATCAGCTTCACGTCGACGGTAACGCCTTCGAACTTGCCGGGCAGGTCGCCGGCAAGGGCCGCGCCTGCGCCTGACGCAAGCAACAATGCGCCGGCGCACACGCCGGAAAGCAGTCTGTTCATTGGTATCCTCCCTGGGTGCGCCTTGGCGGCGACCGCAACTCGTCTGATGACAAGAAGTGTTACATTCATATACAAACAAAACATTCATGGATACGTCAAGGCGAAATTTGTTTCCGCCGGCAGCATTCCTGCGTATATGAAGAATCGATTTCACTGGAGGGAAAGCCCATGGATGATAGCGAAGACGAGCGGTATCGCGCGCCTGCGCTCGACAAGGGGCTCGACATCCTGGAACTGCTGGCCGGCGTCGACGGCGGCCTGACGCAGGCGGAAATCGCCAAGAAGCTCGACCGCAGCCCCAACGAGTTCTACCGCATGCTGGACCGGCTGGTGCGACGCGGTTATGTCACGCGGCTCGACGGTGACCGCTATTCACTGACGCTCAAGCTGTTCGGCCTGGCGCAACTGCACGCGCCGGTGCGGCGGCTGGTTTCCTATGCGACGCCGTTGATGCGGGAGCTGGCGGAGACGTCGCAGCAGGCCAACCAACTCGTTGTTTTTGATCGCGGTTCCGCCGTGGTCATCGGCCAGCAGGAGGCGCCGAACTACTGGGGCATCTCGATCCGGGTCGGCGCCCACATCAGCCTGTTCGACACCGGTTCGGGACATGTGCTGCTCGCTTTCCGTTCGCAGGAGGAGCGCCAGATGATGATCTCCGAACATGTCCGCAGCACCGACAATACGGCGCAGCCGCCCGAGTTCTTTGCCCGTCTCGACCAGATCAGGGAACGGGGATATGAGATGATGGCCTCGATGCAGACTGCCGGCGTCTACAATCTGTCGGCACCGGTGCGCGGCTCCGACGGCAAGGCGATCGCGGCGCTTTCGATTCCTTACATCACCGTCGTCAACGCACCGTCCGCGCCGGACATGACCCGCACCATCGAACTGCTGCTGGCCACATGTGAAAAGCTGTCGCGTCTGGCCGGGTCGGCCGTCGGTTCATCGGTGTAATTCTTATTTGAATGAAGAATTCCTCCGTGAGATGATGTGAAAGATACGGGAGGAGCCCTGCCATGATCATCGACACCCACCTGCACCTCATCGACCGCTCGGCCTTGCGCTACCCGTGGCTTGCCGGCGTGCCCGCTCTCAACCGCGACTTCTCCTATGAGGAGTACGGCGTGGAAGCTCAACGTGTCGGCGTCGAGCGTGTGCTGCATATGGAGGTCGATGTCGACCCTGCCGATATCGAGGCCGAGACCGAACGTGTCGAAGGCCTGTCGAGACAGGCCGGCAGCATGCTGGCCGGGGCGATCGCCGCCTGCCGTCCGGAAGAGGCCAATTTTGCGGCCTATCTCGAGCGCCAGCGAGCAAAGCCGTTCGTCAAGGGTTTTCGCCGCGTCCTCCACGTCATGCCCGATGAACTCTCGGAAGGCGCGCTATTCCGGGACAGCATCCGGCGGCTCGGCGGCACCGGGCTCACCTTCGATCTCGTCGTGCTACCGCATCAGATTCCCAAGGCGATCGCGCTCGCCGATCTGGCGCCCGACGTCCAGTTCGTGCTCGACCATTGCGGCGTCCCCGACATCAAGGGCAATGGCGAGCATCCGTGGCGCGAACACATGAGCGAAATCGCGCGGCGTCCCAACGTCGTGGCCAAGATTTCCGGCGTCGTCGCCTATGCGGATCCCGGCAGTTGGACGGTCGAGACGCTGCGGCCCTATGTCGAACACACGATCGGTTCGTTCGGATGGGATCGTGTTGTCTGGGGCAGCGATTGGCCGGTCTGCACGCTGGGTGGCGGTCTCTCGACCTGGGTGGCGGCGACCCATGCGCTGCTTGCCGGTTGCAGTGTTGCGGAACGCGACAGGCTGCTCTCGGTGAACGCCCGCAAGCTCTGGCGGCTTTAACCGGCTCTGCTTGGGGCTCTTCAGATCGTCGCCGAAACGTGCCGTTCGCGGCCGTAGAGCGACACCAACAGCACGATGATGAAGCCGAGTGCTGCCTGCACCGCCGAGGGCTGGAAGCCCAGCCCGATGAGCAGCGTGTTGATCTCGGTCAGCACCAGCACGCCGGCAATGGTCCCGAGATAGCTGCCGCGCCCGCCGACCAGCGCCGCGCCGCCGACGACCACGGCCGCGATGGTCTGGAACAGGTAGGGCTGCCCGACATCGCCATAGGCCGAGCCGGTGAAGCCGAGCAGCAGAACGCCCGCCACCGCGGCGAAGAAGGCGCTTGCCGCATAGGTGATCACCCACATGCGGACGGGACCGATCAGCGCCAGAGGCGCGGCACCCGGATTGCTGCCGAGTGCGTAGAGCCGGCGCCCATAGGGCGTCCGCTCCAGCACCAGGACGACGAGCGCCGCCAGCACGACAAGACAGGGCACCAGCCATGGAACCGGCAGTGGCCCGGCCGATCCGCCGATCGACACGAAGCTCGAAACCGCTTGCGGCGCGGAGCCTGAAGGGAAGCCCGCGGTCCATAAAAGCACCAGCCCTTGCACGACCATGCCGATGCCGAGCGTGACGATAAGCGGCTGGATGTCGAGGCTGCGCGCGATGAGCCCGTTCAGGCCACCGATAAGGATCGCCAGCACGCCGACGAGGCCGCAGACCAGGACAAAATTCCAGCCATCGCCGTAGAGTTGCGCGGCCACGACATTGGCAAAGCCGATGACGAACGGGATCGACAGGTCGATGCCGCCCATGATGACGACCAGCGTCTGCCCGATCGAGGCGACGGCGAGCAGCGAGGCAAGCACCAGCATGGCGCGCACCGCAAACGGGCTGGAGTAGCCCGGAATGAGGATGATGCCGGCAAGATGCAGAAGGGCGGCAACACAGAAGGCGCCGACGACACGGGCATTGGTTGTCGCGAATAGATTTCGGCCAGCCATGTCAGCGCCTCCCGATGGCAAAGCGTTCCTGCAGCGCGGTCAGCATCACCGCCAGCACCAGTATGGCGCCGTAGGCGATCTGCAGCACGAAGGTCGAGACGTTGAACGTCGTCAGCACGCTTTGCAGCAGGAAGATGTCGACAGCGCCGATCGCGGCACCCGCGACGCCACCACGGCCGCCGGCAAGACTGACACCGCCGAGCGCCACGGCGGCGATGGCGATCAGCGTGTAGGTCGGGCCGATGTTGGGATCGGCCGACCCGATCAGCGCAGTCAGCATCAGTCCGGCGCAGCCGCCCAGGATGCCGGTCATGACATAGGCGATGAAGCGCACGAGCGTGACGTCGACGCCGGCCGTATAGGCGGCGCGATCGTCGCTGCCGACCGCCATCAGCTGGTCGTAATAAGGGCTGCGCCGCACCAGCCACCAAAAAAGGAACATCAAGGCCAGCGGCAGAAGCGAGAGTGGGCCCGCCAGGGCTTTCAGCCAGGCCGGCGCCGGGCCGATCGGCGCCGGCAGGATGGTCAGCGTCACCCCCGTCAGGATCAGATAGGTGCCGAGCGTGGCCACGATCGGCTGGATGCGCACGATGGTCGCCAGGAAACCGTTCGCCGCCCCGACCAGCGCACCGATGAGCAGCGCCGCCGGAACAAGCGCCAGCGGCGAGGATATTCCGGCGCGCAGGAAAAGCACCTGGATCACGATGGCGTTGACGAAGCCCATCAGCGGCCCGACCGAAATATCGATGCCGCCGCGCCCGGCGAGGATCACCGGCGTCGAGGCGATGGCCGCACCGATCAGCGGCGCCGCCAGACCAACCAGCGCACCCCAGGAGCCCGGCTGGAACCGTGCCGGGCTCAGCATCAGATTGATCGCCAGCAGGGCGATCAGCAGTACGACGGCGAAGCCGACGCTTCGGCCGAGGGACAGGATGCGTGCGAAGGGTCTCATGCCGCGCGTCCGAACATGGCTGCGATCACGTTCCCGGTGGTCATCGCCTGGCCGGCGATTTCCGCCACGACTTCATTTTCGCGGAACACCAGCACGCGATGGCAGAGAAGAAGGATCTCCTCGATCTCGCTGGACAGGATGACGAGCCCCATGCCGTCGGAAGCCAGCCCGCGAAAGACGTCGTAGAGAACATGCCGGGTCGCTACGTCGACGCCGCGCGTCGGGTCGTTGAGAAGCAACATTGCGGGGTCCAGCGCCAGGGCCCGCGCCAACAGCACCTTCTGCTGGTTGCCGCCGGACAGGGTGGTGATCGGCGCGTCGGGCCGAGGCGCCGATATCGACAGCCTTTCGCGATAGGCCTCGTAGCGCGCCTTGCGCGCCGCCGGGCTGATCAGGCCGAGGCGGGTATCGCGAGACAGCGTCGAGACGGCGAAATTGTCGAGCACCGATTGCGTCGGGAAAATGCCTTTGGCACGCCCGCGCGGAAGATAGGCGATGCCGCTCGATACGGCCTTGCGGAAGCCGGTGATGGCGCGGGATGCGCCGGGCAGATCGAGGGTTATCGAACCGCCAAGCGGCGCGACTAGGCCGGCGAGCATCTCGAGGAAAAGCTCCTGGCCGTGGCCATCCAGGCCGGCGAGCCCAACGATCTCGCCGGCGGCGACCGCCTGCATGATCGGGCTGGCGTCCGGTGCGATGACGAGGTCGCGGATAGTGAGGGCGGCGCGATCAGCCATGCGCCAGCTCCGCGGCGGTGCGTGGCGCCATCGCCTTGAGAAGCTCCGCCGGCGTCGAAGCGCCGCGCTCCTCGGTGCGCACCACGCTGCCGCCGCGCAGGATCGAGATGCGATCCGAAAGCGACGTCACCTCATCCATGCGGTGGGTGATGAACAGGATCAGGCAGCCTTCGCCGGCAAGCGTGCGCATCAGCGAAAAAACGGACTCGCGGTCGGCGAAGTCGAGTGCTGCGGTCACTTCGTCGAGGATCAGGATCTTTGGATCGCGCACGACCGCACGAGCAAGAACGACGAGTTGCTGTGCTGCGAGCGGCAACTGCCCGGCGGGCATGTCGAGCGGAACGTTGGTGACGGCGAAACGTTTGAGGGCGGCGGCTGCCCTGTCGCGCCGCTCGTTGCGGGGAACCGCGCGCCGGACCAGGCCGTCGAGGCCAAGCAGGATATTGTCGGTCACGCTGCGGTCCGGCGCGATCAGCACTTCCTGGAAGACCGTGGCGAAGCCTTGCGCCTGGAAGGCCGAGGGGGTTCCGCCCGAAAACGGCCTGCCTTGCAGCAGGACCGTGCCGCTGTCGGGCTGAACGATGCCGGACAGCAGCTTGACCATGGTGCTCTTGCCCGAACCATTCTCGCCCAGGATGGTGTGGATGGTTCCTGCCCGGAACGCGATCGAGGCGTCCGCAAGCGCGACCGTCTCGCCATAGCGTTTGGATATGTTTCTGATTTCAAGCATGTCGCGTTTCGAAGCTGGCAAGCCGGCCCTCCGAAAGGAGCCGGCTTGTCGAGGTCTTATCTGGCCCAGGCGTCACTTCGCGCAGGCGTCTGGCACCTTCGAATAGTCCCATCCCTTGGTCGGCGCCGGGTTGGAGAAATAGGCGTCGAGCCATTCTTCCGGCATCGGATCCTTGGGCGGCACCGGGAAGATCGATACGGCATCCGTCGTCATGCAGTCCTTGTACCAGGCGCCGAGATCGGCATTGTGGACCGGCGGAATCGGAATGAGCAGCGTGTTCAGCTTCGGCTTCTGGTCGTCGAGCATGCGTTCGCCGACGCGAAACAGCGTTTCGGCGGTCCAGTGCGGCAGCACGGCATGGCCCTCGAAGCGGTACTTGTCGGGATTGGCCTTCCAGTAGCCCAGGGCATCGCCGGTGATCGAACCGGTGATCAGCGGCGCCGGCCGGCTGGCTTCGGCGAACGCCTCCGCGACGACGCGGCTTTCGCTGCCTGTCGTCCACACCGCATCGATCGGCGCCGGGTTGGTGGCGATCGCCTGCAGCACCACCGTCTTGGTGACATTGGCCGTCCAATTGCCGTTGACCGTGCGCGAGATCTTCAGCTTGGGGTTTTCCGCCAGCGCCTTGTCGGCGCCCTGGCGCTCCTGAACCACGATCGGGTGGCCGGCGATGCCCTCGACCAGCAGGATGCTGGCGCCATCAGGCTTGGCCTTGCCGATCGCCGTCATCATGTCGTAGCCCCAGCGCGCATAGTTGGAATCGACATTGATCGCGTTCGGGCTGGTCACCGAACCGGCGGCGGTGATGAACGGGATGCCTGCCTTGGCGGCCGCATCGATGGCGTCATCGAGCGCTGTTGCCGAGCCCGGGATCGAGGTGATGATCGAGCACTTCTTGTCGATGAAGGCGCGGATCTGGTTGATCTGCTGGCTGGCGTCGTTGTTGGAATCCGACACTTCGAAGCTGGAGACGGTGCCGTCGGCGATCAGCCCGTCGACCAGGCGCTTCAGCTCCTTGGTGACGGTGACCCGCCAGGGGTTGCCCTGGTAGGATTCCGAATGGCACCATTTCCATGGCTTGGACGGCGGGTTGAAATTGTCCCAGGCCGATGGCAGCACCGTCTGCGGCGCGCCGTCATATTGCGCCTTGAGTTCATCGGGCAGCCCGCTGATGACGCCTTGTACGTCTTCGGCAAAAGCTGTCGTTGCGAGTGAGGCGAAGGCGGTTGCGGCCACAAGGCCGCGGATCAGGCTTTTCATTTGTCTCCTCCGTTCAATTTTTTCAGGCTCCTCCACCGGCAGTGCCGGTCGCCTGCGCCGGGGCGCTCTGCCGAAACAGGCGATTGAGATCGGCAATGACCTGGCTGGAACGATGCCCTGAGGTCATGCCGGAATTGACGCGGTCGGACGCGGCCTGCTGGAACGCCATGTAACCATCATGGCGAGGCCGCACCCATGCGCCCTCCAGGGTCGCGCGCGTATCGCGATAGAAATTGCCGGTCGCCGCATTGACGGCCTGATCCTCCCAGGCCGCGGCATGGCCGGGCTGTCCGCCGGCCGCGGCATAGGGGCCACGCTGGACCTCGCCGCTGGCGAGCCAGTAGGCGAAATCGGTTGCCGCCTCTTTCGCCTTCGAGAAGGCCGACACCGCTATGCCTGTGCCGCCAAGCGCCGTGCCAATCGGGCCGCTGGATCCGACAACAGGGATGTCGCCAAATGCCAGGCGATGTGGGCGAAACCCGGCCATCGCGTAGGAAACATAGCCGTAGATCAGCGGTGCGCAGACGATCGGGGATCCGGCCTGCGCCATCCGCTCCGAAACGGCGATCGGATCCATCTCGAAGCAGGCCGGGTCGACCAGCGCGGCAATCTCGCGCATTGTCTCGAAGACTTCGCTGCCGGCCTCGTCGTCGATGAGATCGTTGGACGGGTCGGTCGCGCAAGCATGCCCGAGATTGCCTGCGAGCGTGAAGAACACCATCATCGAATGCGGTGGCCGCAACGGCAGCAGCACGCGTGCCTGCCGGGCGAGATCGAGCACTTCGCTCCATCGCGATGGCGGTGCGCCAAGCGCATCGGGCCGCCATGCCTGGACCTGCGTCGCGGCATCGATGGGAAACGCCCACTGCCGTCCCTGCCATGTGTAACTCGGATAGGACTGGCCGACGCTGCCGGAGGAAAGTGCCGCGCGCTCCGCCTCGCGGCCGGCGACATCGAGCGGCTCCAGGCAGCGTTCGGCGGTGATCTGGCCGACATGCGGATGGTCGATGACGATCAGATCATAGGCGCGCGCCAGTTCCTCGACCGGGAAGGACTCGAAGTCCTGCAGCGAACGCTTGTCCCATTCGACGGCAATGCCGGTTTTCTGCTTCCACAGCGACGAGCAGGCGACCATCGGATCATAGCCGCGCGGATGGTTCCAGGTCATGCCCCTGAGCGTGGGCTTTAGGAAGCGCGTGGTCACAGGCCGAACTCCTCGCGGATCGCGGCGCTATGCTCGCCGATGCGCGGTGCTGCCCGGTCGACCTTGGCCCTGATGCCGTCGACCCTGAGCGGCGAACTGGTGGTAAGGATCGAGACATCGTCCTCGCGCGTCACCGTCTGCAGCATGTCGAGCGACTGGAAGCCCCCGCTTGCCAGCATTTCCGGCCAGGTCAGCACCTTGGCGCACCAGATGTCGGCGGGTTCGAGAACATCAAGCCACTCGTCGACCGTCCTGGTCGCGATCCGCTGCGCGACGATCGCCTTGATGTCGTCGCGCGCGGTGAACCAGGATGCCGGCTTGTCGCGGTAGGGCGCCAGTTCCTCCAGCGACAGCAGGTCGGCGAGTTTCGGGATCGGTGTCATGGCGATGGCGAGGTAACCATCCTTGGCGGGATAGACGCCGTAAGGTGCCGACAGATAGGCATGCGCGCTGCGGAAGCTGGAGCGGCGCGGCAAACGCCGGCCGTCATTGAGATGCGTGGTCAGTACCTCGAACTGGAAGTCGACCAGCGCTTCCAGCAGGCTGGTTTCGATATGGCTGCCCTGGCCGGTGATGCCGCGCCGCACAAGGGCGGCCAGTATGCCTTGCGCGCATGCCGCGCCCGCCAGCATGTCGCCGATAGCAAGCCCGAACGGCACCGGCCCCTGGTCCTCGTCGCCGTTCAGCCACATCACCCCGGAGCGCGCCTGCGCCAGGAGGTCCTGGCCGGGCCGCTTGACCCATGGGCCGTCCTCGCCATAGCCGCTGATCGAGGCATAGACCAGGCGCGGGTTGATCTTGCGGACCGCCTCGTAGTCGAGGCCGAGCCGTTCGATGACACCCGGCCTGAAATTCTGGATCAGCACGTCGGCCTTGGCCAGCAGGCCGCGCAGCGCCTTGAGATCCGCCTCGTCCTTCAGGTCGATGGCGAGGCTTTCCTTGGCCCGGTTGATGGCATGGAAGATGGTGGAATCACCGCCGATCTCGGTGTCGCTGAGATAGAGCCGGCGCGACAGGTCGCCGCCGTCCGGACGCTCGATCTTGATGACGCGGGCGCCGAGATCCAGCAGCCTGAGCGAGCAGTAGGGCCCGGACAGGAACTGGCTCATGTCGACGACGACGAGACCGGCAAGCGGCAATTCGGCTGCTGCCGGCATTTCTACTTCTCCGTCTTGCCGAGGAAATCGGCAGGGTTGCGGTACTTCACAGTCTGCAGATGCTCGCAATAGAGAACGAGTTCGCCTTCGCCCTTGAACACCTCGTAGCTGGCGCGGATCAGCCCCATGTCCTTGTAGCGCGGCGTCTTGTCGAGGTTGGAGCGGATCGAATAGATCGTGTCGCCGATGAAGACGGGCTTTATGAAGCGGAGCTTGTCGTAGCCATAGGAAAACGCATTGACGCAATTGGTGGCGACGAGCCCCAGGCCAGCCGAGAAGACGAAGGCGCCGGCCACCAGCCGCTTGCCGAAAATGCCCTCCGTCTCGGCAAACATCTGGTCCTGCACGTAAGGATGGATGTCGAGCACCAGCGTGTTGAACAGGTGGCTGTCCCCTTCGGCCAGGGTGCGGCGCAACGAGCGGATCTTCTGGCCGACCGGCCAGTCCTCGTAGAACCAGTTCTCGGCGTTCCAAACCGGCAAGGCGGCATGTTCCGCGGGCATGTTGGCCGGATGCGTCGAGGCGACGCCGACGGTCGGTGCGAAGTCGTTCATCGCTGGCTCCGCTGGCACTGCGCGAGGCACGGCACAAGTTTCGGAACACCCGTCAAGGCGCCAGATTGCACGACGTCTCCTCCCGTCAATCTTCTTTTGTAAATACTATTTTCACATATGGGGTTGCGTTGCAAGCGAGGACGGGCGAAATTTTGGCTGTTCCCGCTGCGCTCGAGCCCGGCGGAACAGGGAGGAAAACATGCGCGATGCCTGTCTGGTCTTTGTCGGCAGCCTGAACCGGGAGGCGCCCTATTTTCAGGGCGCACGCGGCGTCGGCCTCGGCGTCTACAGCTTCGACGAGGAGACGCTGGAAACACGAAAGCTGGCCGAGACCAGTGACATCGACAATCCGACCTTCCTTTCGGTGACGCCGGATGGTTCGCGCCTCTACGCCAATTCGGAAGTCTTCGCCTGGCGCGAAGGAACGGTTTCGGCCTACGGCTTCGACCGCGCCTCGGGCACGCTCACTTACCTGAACAAGCAGCCGTCACTCGGCAGCATCACCGCGCATAACACCATCACCCACGATGGCACGAAGCTGCTGGTCGCCAATTACGGCATGGGCGAGGGCGGTCCGGATCGCGCAGTCGCGGTCTATGGCTTCGACGGCGATGGCGCCTTGTCGGCTCCTCTGGCTAGCGTTTCGCACAAGGGCACTGGCCCGAATCCAGCCCGGCAGGAGCGCTCGCATGCCCATAGCGTCACCGAAACCATCGCCGGCGGAACGGCCATTGTCGCCGATCTCGGCATCGACCGGCTGGTGTCCTACCGGATCGAGCACGATGGCAATCTGACCAAACTGGCCGAATCCGCTTTGCCGCCGGGCGCCGGTCCACGCCATCTCGCCTTGCATCCGAACGGCCGTTTTGTCTTCGTCATGAACGAGCTGGATTCGACCATCGTGTCGATGGCGCTGGACAAGGCAAGCGGCAAGCTCTCGACCATCGACGCCAGGCCGGCCGTGCCGGCCGAGGCGCGCCAGGCCAATCACTGCGCCGATATCCAGATCTCGCCCGACGGCCGCTTCCTCTACGGCTCCAACCGAGGCCATGACAGCGTGGTCATCATGGCCGTCGACCAGCAAAGTGGCGCGCTGAGCCTCGTCGGCTATGTCCCTTGCGGGGGCGCCACGCCGCGCAACCTGGCGCTGACGCCGTCCGGCGGCCACCTGTTCTCGGCCAACCAGAATGCCGACCGCATCTCGATCTTCGCGCGCGACGCCGAGAGCGGCGGGCTGACCGACACCGGCCGTGCCATCGAGATCGGCACGCCGATGTGCGTCAAGATCGTGCGGTGAACCGTGCGCGACATCGGCATCGAGCTTCGGACGGAAACGGGCCGGAGCTCAGGCCGGGCGATCCGGGTTGACGGGTGCCTTCGCCGGAGCTGTTGACGGAGCATTGAACGAAAAAAACCCGCCTGCGCGGCGGGTTCCTGGCGCAACTCAGCACCATAGATAAATATCTACCATAGTTGCCTTCACCCGGTCAAGAAAAAATTCCTATCTTGAGAGCTGCCGGCCATGGAAGGCTGCTGACACAGCCGGACCGGCCGTCGTCAGGTCGCCTTTGTCAACGCGAGTTCGCACGCTGGAGCTCAGGCCTGTTGGATTGCCGAGAGCTTCCAACTCGAGCCATTCTGACGCGTGAAGGTCCACAGCTCCGTCGTCTCCGTGGGATGATCCTCGTCGCCCTCGACGACCTTGCCGCTGGCCCGTTCGCGCATCACGTCGCGCGATTCATAACGCAGGGCCGCCGTGGCATAGTCGCGGTCATCCTCGCGCCAGCTTTCCGCGATGTCGGCCTGCAGGAGGGTGACGTCGGATACCTCGTTCCTGAGGCCCTTCTTCGCGTTGTCGGCCAGCTCTTCAGAGAGATAGGACACCATTTCGGGAGTCGTCGTCTTGCGCAACGCGGCATGATCCTCACGCCCGAACGCTTCCTGGACATCGCTCAACAGCTGCTGGAATGCGTCGAGGTCGGTCTGGGCGAGCCGGATTTCATCGGAACCGGTGGCCGCCGCGGAGCCTCCGCCTGAACCGCCGCCAAAGCCGGGAATGGCGAAAGAACGCGCATTGTTGGCATCGCTCTGTCCGGCTGCGCGGTTTTCAAATCGCGAGGCATTGCCGGCGCCGGCGAGCGCAGGGGCGGGGCCACGCGCGGATTGCGACCGGAAGAACCTGATTGCCAGCATGATGGCGCCACCGATCAGCACGGCCTGCAGCAGGAAACCGAACATGCCCGCCAGCCCGCCGAAGCCCTGGCCCAGGAGCAGCCCGATCAGGCCGCCGATCAGCAGGCCGCGCATCATCGTTCCACCGAAGCCGCTCATGAAGCCGGGCCTCTGCGGGCCGGCCTGCGGCTGCCGGGCCGCGGTGTTCACGCCGGTATTGGGCGTCATCGAACGCTCGACCGGAGCGGTCGGCGCCGGAGCGGTCCTGGTCGGCGGCGCTGATTGGAACGTGCGCATGCCGCGGCTGCCGAAACTGCCGCCGCGACGGGCCTCGGCATGGTCTACCGCGACCATGGAGAATGCCAGGAACAGTCCGGCAAACAGGGCGGCAAATCGGCTTGTGCGGGAAATCATCTGGACGGACCTTTATCGATGGGTTTCGGAAATTCTCGACAGACGTCGGGCCGGCTACCGGCGTGCGGTCAATCGAACAGCTCTTCGAAGAACGATTTCTTCCGTTTCGGATAGCGGTGGCCCTGCGAGCGCGCATAGTCGTCATCGCGGTCCCGGCCATGCTGGGGCTGGGAGAACGCTGCCGGCTGTGGCGCGGGCGAGGCCTCCTTGGCCGATCGCTCGATGATCTTGTCGAGTTCGCCTCGGTCAAGCCACACGCCACGGCACTGCGGGCAATAATCGATCTCGATACCCTGGCGTTCGCTCATCACGAGCGCGACGCGGCAGGAGGGGCAAACCAATCCAAGAAGGGAAGACGATGTCATATGGGGCTCCAAACCAAAAGAGATGAGCCCGCTTGACCGAAAGGATGGAAACGGGCCCGTTAAAGCGGTCCGACATCACGGTCGCGAGGTGCGACAGTCAGAGGGGCCCGGCCCGCATGCGAGAGTTAGGAATGGAGAACCGCGCCTTCAAGAGCGACATTGTCCGCGAGGATCGAATTTGTTCCCCATCGCTGACGTCATTGCGCTTCGAGCGTTGGGTACCGCGCCTGCGCCAACGACCCCGGCGTCCCTGCTCAGACCGTCACCACGATCTTGCCGAACTGCTCGTTCGATTCGAGATAGCGATGCGCCTCGACGATGTGCTCGAATGGAAAGGTCCTGTCGATGATCGGCTTCAGCGTGCCGGCCTCCAGCCCTTCGAGGATGAACGCCTTGGCGGCTTCCAGCTTCGCTGGGTCGCCGGTGATCTCGTGGACGAGGTAGCCGCGCAGCGTCAATGTCTTGCCAAGCACGGCGGGCAAGGGAAACGGCGTCGGCTCGGAGCTCAACCCGCCATATTCGATGAGAATGCCACCACGGGACATCGCAGCCGCGAGCGGCTCGAAAATCGGGCCGCCGATCGCCTCCAACACGATGCGCACGCCTCGCGGCCCGGCGATCCGGCGTAGCCGCGCCTCCAGATCCTCCTCGGCCAGGACCACGACTTCAGCCGCGCCGGCGTCGAGCAGGGCCTGCTTCTTCGTCGAGGTCCGTGTCACCGCGATCGCCGTCGCGCCGACGCTGTTGGCGATCTGGATCGCGGCAAGCCCGACGCTGCTCGAGGCTGCCGTGATGACGACGAAGTCCTCGTTGCGCAGCCTGGCGATGTCTATCAGCGCGCCATAGGCGGTGAGGTACGGCATCCACATCGCGGCCGCGGTCCGCCAGTCGAGTGATATCGGATTTTTGACGACGAGCCCGGCAGGATAGGTAACAAGCTCTCCGTAAGCCGGCCAGCGGATCATCGATTGCGGCGGGATGACGCTGACGGCATCACCCGGAGCCAGACCCGTCACGGCTTCGCCGACCGCTTCGATGAGGCCTGCGGCCTCCAGGCCAAGCCCGGAGGGCAGGGTGGGCGTCTCGATATAGGTGCCCGCGCGCAGCAGCGCCTCGGCGCGATTGAGGCCGAGCGCCTTGACGCGGATCTGAACCTCGCCCGGGCCGGGTAGGGGAAGATCCACATTTTCGATCCGCAGGACCTCGGGGCCACCATGCCGATGAAAGCGAACGACGCGCGCCATTCGGTCTACTCCTAATTGTCTGAACCGAAAGGAGCTATGCCGGTAAGATGAAGTCGGATAAATGGCCTTCGGAGCAGAACAGTAGAAACCAGGAGTTTCGAATATGGATCGGCTTGAGAGCATGGCCGTGTTCGTCAGGGCGGTCGACCTCGGCTCGTTCGCGGCGGCCGCGGCCGCACTCGATCTGTCCGGACCGATGGTCGGCAAACACGTCCGGTTTCTGGAGGAGCGTCTCGGCATGCGCCTGCTCAACCGCACCACGCGCCGGCAGAACCTCACCGAGTTCGGACGCGCCTACTACGACCGCTGTCGGCTGGTGCTGGCCGAGGCCGAAGCTGCCGATCAACTTGCCGCCGGCCAAATCTCGGAGCCGCGGGGCAAGCTGCGCGTCACCATGCCGGCGCATTTCGGCCGCCACTGCGTAACACCCGTGCTGCTGAAACTGGCGCGGCAATATCCGATGCTGGAACTCGATCTGTCGCTCAGCGACCGCTTCGCCGATCTTGCCGAGGACGGCTACGATCTTGCCATCCGAACCGGTGATCTGGAGGACAGGGCAGGCGTGATCGCGCGCCGCGTCGCGAGCCAGGACATGATTGTCTGTGCGGCGCCGTCCTATCTGAAAATTCAGGGCGAGCCACGGCGGATCGAAGATCTCGCCAATCATCATGCCATCGTATATCGCCGGCTCGGCCAAGCCGTTCAGCCTTGGCTGTTCCCGCGCGAAGGACAACCAGCACAGGAGATCATGCCCGGCAGCCGGCTGCGGCTCGACGATCTCGATGCCATCGCCGATGCTTCGGCCGAGGGCATGGGGCTCGCCTGGTTGCCATGGTGGCTGGTTCGCGAGCGCATTCAGGCAGGCGCGCTGGTCGAGCTCTTGCCGGACCAGCCGCGATATCTTTATGACTGCCACGCCCTTTGGCTGCAGACGCCTCACTTGCCGCTGAAAGTTCGGCTGGCCGTCGATGCGCTGGCGGCCGCCTTGCCGAAACGGATGGCTTGATCGCCAGCGCTCGCGGCCACTCTCGTTTTGGATCGCGCGGACATTCCGTGGAGAGGCGCCTCCGGCTCTTTGAGGCATCGCTTTCCAATGTGATATGGGGCAAAGCTGGCGGCATGCACGCGCATTGCGGGAGAGACGGTTGATGACCAAAGGTTCGGATCTGTTCGTGGCGGCCCTCGAGAACGAAGGGGTCGACCGGATATTCGGCATTCCGGGCGAGGAGAATCTCGACATCGTCGAATCCATCCGCCGCTCCTCGATCCAGCTCATCCTGACCCGTCACGAGCAGGCGGCCGCCTTCATGGCCGCGACCTATGGCCGGCTCACCGGCAAGCCAGGTGTGTGCATCACCACGCTCGGCCCCGGCGCGCTCAATCTGACGACCGGCTCGGCCTATGCGCTGCTCGGCGCCATGCCGATGATCATGATCACCGGCCAGAAGGGAATCCTGTCGTCCAGGCAGGCGCGGTTCCAGATCGTCGACATCGTCGCGGCGATGAAACCGCTGACCAAGCTGTCGCGCCAGATCGTCTCGCCCAAGATGATCCCCTCGCTGGTGCGCGAAGCCTTCCGCGTCGCGCAGGAAGAGCGGCCGGGTCCCGTGCATCTGGAACTGCCGGAAGACATTGCGGCGGCTGAGTGTGAGGATGTCCCGCTGGTGCCGACGCATCCGGTCGAACTGCCGCTGGCCGGTGCGGGCGCGCTCGACCGCGCCGCCCGCATGATCATCGAGGCCAAACGTCCGCTGCTGATGTTCGGCGCCGCGGCGTCGCGGCCGCGCGTCACGCCCGATGTCGCCCAGTTCGTGCTGCGCACCCAAATTCCCTATTTCACCACGCAGATGGGCAAGGGCACCGTGCCCGGCGGCACCGAACTCTACATGGGAACGGCGGCCCTTTCGGAACGCGACTACGTGCACGAGGCCATCGAACAGGCCGACCTGATCATCACCATCGGTCACGACACGGTCGAGAAGCCGCCCTTCATCATGGGCGTCAACGGGCCGAAGGTCATTCATGTCGGCTATCAAACCGCCGATGTCGAGCAGGTCTATTTCCCACAGACCGAGATCGTCGGCGACCTCGGCCCTTCGCTGGCGCTGCTGGCGGATCGCATCGAGGGCAAGATCCCCAACGCGCAGGCCCTGTTGCCGTTGCGCGAAGGCATTCTGAGCCGCATCGCCGCGCGCGCCACGGAAGACCGCTTCACGCCGCAACGCATCGTGCATGACGTGCGCGCCGTGATGCCCGCCGACGGGATCCTTGCCCTCGACAACGGCATGTACAAGATCTGGTTCGCGCGCAACTACCGCACGCGCATGGCCAACACGCTGCTGCTCGACAATGCGCTGGCCACCATGGGCGCGGGGCTGCCGTCGGCGATGATGGCGGCACTGCTCCATCCGCAGCGCCGCGTCATGGCCATCTGCGGCGATGGCGGCTTCATGATGAACAGCCAGGAACTGGAGACCGCCGTCCGGCTCAAGCTCAATCTTGTCGTCCTGCTGCTCGAGGACCACGCCTATGGCATGATCCGCTGGAAGCAGGCGGTCGACGAGTTTCCGGATTTCGGCATGACCTTCGGCAATCCCGATTTCGTCAAATACGCCGAGGCCTATGGTGCCAAGGGAACCAGGGTCGGCGCGGTCGCCGAATTCCGGCCGGCGCTGGAGCAGGCTTTTGCCGGCGGCGGCGTGCATCTCGTCGTCGTGCCCATCGACTATTCCGAAAACATCAGGGTGCTTGTCGACGAATTGCGTGAGCGGCTGCCAGCGGTGCAGGCGACCTGACGGCGGCTGGCGCCAAGGCCGTCGATGCCGAGATGCCTGGCTGGTTGTGAAGGCGTTTTCATCTGGCGTCGGGGGACCAGTCCGTCTCGATCAAGGGAATCTGCGGCGCCGCATCACGCGGCAACGTTCCCTTGGTCCTGGGGTCGTCGGCGATTTCAAAGCCGGTCGCAAAGGGCTCAAATCCGCAGGCCCTGTAGAAACCGATGACACTGTGATGGTCGAAGCTGCTGGTATGCAGCCAAATGCGGCTGGGCCGAAGACGCCATGCCTGGTCGAGCGCGCCGGCCATCAGCCGCTTGCCGAAGCCGCGGCCGGTCAGGGAGGGGAACAGGCCGAAATAGGTGATCTCGATCTCGTTGTCCTCGGCCGCCGAGAACTCGACCATGCCGACATGGGCGCCGCTTTCATCATGGCCGTAATAGAGATGCTGGCGCGGATCGGCGAAATGCGCGGCGATCTCGGCATCCGACATTTCGGCGGCGTGATCCCAGAGCCAGGGAGCGCCGATCTCCAGGAAGATTGCACGGTAGGAAGCACTGTCGGGTTTCGCGATCCTTGTCATGGTCAACGGCCGCGCGAGACCCGGCACCGGCGCGCGCGCTTCCATCCATGTCACCGCATTGACGATCTTGCCGGCCGGCACCCGCCGATAGCCAACCGTTAGATTGGTGATTTCATCAGGCAATCTGCCTTCGGTGACCAACATCTGTCCTCGACCTTCCCCACCGGCGCGCAAGAAGCTGATGCCAACTCTGCGCTCGCCTGCCAAGAGGCTCCCGAGGTGGGTCAAGATTTTTGGCCCGCCTGTCCCTTGCGTTTCACAGAGATGGCATATGAGATATGATACACCATCGAACGGAAAGCGGAATATCATGCCTGAGCGAATTGCCGACGAGGCCATTTTGAACGCGGTCGACGACGGCTTCGCGCGGCAGGTGGAATTCCTCGCGAACCTCGTGCGCTTCCCCTCGCAACGCGGCGAAGAACACGCGGCGCAATCCTTCATGGCAGCCGCGTATGAAGCAGATGGCTATACGGTGGACATGTGGCGTGTCGATGTCGATGCGATCCGCGACCTGCCGGGCTTTTCGCCCGTGGCCGTCTCCTATGACGACGCCTTCAACGTCGTCGCCACCCACATGCCGCGAAACGCGACCGGCCGCTCGCTGATCCTCAACGGCCACATCGACGTCGTGCCGACGGGCCCGCTCGATCGCTGGCTGCGCGATCCCTATGATCCGGTCATCGAGGACGGCTGGATGCATGGTCGCGGCGCCGGCGACATGAAGGCTGGGCTCTCGGCCTGCCTCTACGCGCTGGCCGCACTGCGCCGCCTCGGCTATCAGCCGGCCGCGAAGGTCTTCCTGCAATCGGTGGTCGAGGAAGAGTGCACCGGCAATGGCGCGCTCGCTTGCCTGCAGCGCGGTTACCGCGCCGACGCAGCCTTCATCCCCGAACCGCTGGAGCCGAAGCTGATGCGGGCGCAGGTCGGTCCGATCTGGTTTAGGGTCGAGGTCGACGGCGATCCCCAGCATGCGTCGGGCGCTTTCTCGGCCGGCGCCAACGCCATCGAAAAGGCTTTCCTCATCATCCAGGCGTTGAAGCAGCTCGAAATCGCCTGGAACGCGCGCAAGGTCGACGACAGGCATTTCTGCGATCACCCGCATCCGATCCGTTTCAATCTGGGCAAGATCGAAGGCGGCGAATGGACATCGAGCGTCCCCGCGCGCTGCGTGTTCGAGATGCGTGTCGCCACCTATCCCGGCCAGAAGCTGGAGGATGCCAGAGCCGAGCTCGAGGCCTGCATCGCCGACGCGGCCCGCGCCGATCCGTTCATGGCCAACCGCCCGCCCAGGATCACCTACAATGGCTTCATGGCCGAGGGCTATGTGCTGGAGGGCGCCGACGAGATGGAAGCCGTGCTGCGCCGCAGCCATACCGCCGTCTGGGGCGAGCCGCTGCAGGAACACGTCACCTCGGCAACCACCGATGCGCGCTTCTTCGGCCTCTACGCCGATACGCCAGCCATCGTCTACGGTCCGATCTGCCGCATGCCGCATGGCTATGACGAGGCGGTGGAACTCGAATCCGTACGCAAGGTCACCCAGACGATCGCGCTGTTCATCGCTGACTGGTGTGGGCTGGAGCCTGTCGACCCCGAGGCAAGACCATGACCGGCGCCCTGACGGATGCATTCGGCGAAACGCTGGCCGAGGACGCGCCCGATGTCTCGATCGCCGAAGCGCTTGCCATCCTGCGCCAGCACTACGGCCTTGCCGGCACCGCTCAGCCCTTGCCCGGGGAGCGCGACCACAATTTTCACATCCGCACCGACAGCAATGGCGAGTTTGTCCTGAAAATCTCGCATCCGGCGGAAGAGGCCGGCTTCACCGATTTCCAGAACAGGGCGCTGGACCACATCCTTGCGGTCGACCCCGCTTTACCGATTCCTTCGGTGCGCAAAAGCCTCGATGGCGATGCGCAGTTCGCCGTCAGCATCGGCGATTCGCAGCCGCGCATCATCCGCCTGGTCACCTATTTGCCCGGCCAGTTGCTTTCGCGCTCGCCTGTATCGCCTGTGCAAGATCGCAATCTCGGCATCTTCCTCGCTCGGCTTGGCCGGGCACTGCGCGGCTTTTTCCACCCGGCCGCCGGCAGCGATCTTTTGTGGGATATCCGCAAGGTCGCCAAGACGCGGCCCATGCTGGCACATATCGCCGATGCCGGGCGCCGGGCCATGGTCGAGCGCGTCATCGATGCCTTCGAGGAGCACGCCGCACCCGTCATCCCCAGCCTGCGCGCCCAGATCGTCCACAACGACATGAACTCGTACAATGTGGTGATGGACGCATCGCGGCCGGAGATCGTCAGCGGCATCCTCGATTTCGGCGACATGATCCATTCGCCGCTGATCTGCGATCTCGCCATCGGCGCCGTCTACCGCTGGCCAGCCGACGGTCACCCGCTGGCGCCCGCCGCGCGCTTCGTCGCCGGTTATCAGTCGGTGCAGCCGCTCGAGGCCGAGGAGATCGGCATCCTGTTCGACCTGATCCGTGCCCGCCTTGCTCTCATCGCCAACATTGCCACCTGGCAGGCGGAGCGCTTCCCGGCCAAGCGCGATTATGTGCTGCGCCTCATCACCGAGGTCTGGGCCTCGCTCGAGCGGCTGGACGGACTGTCACACAGCGATGCCCGCCGTTATTTCCTCGATCATTCCAATCCGGAGTAGACGCTCGTGTCCCAATCCTCGCCCGCAAATGCCTCCGCCGATGCCGGTGCATCAGCATCCGCGCTGCTCGAGCGCCGTGCCAGGCTGCTCGGCCCGACCTATCGCGCCTTCTACCGCAACCCGATCCATCTCGTGCGTGGCAGCGGCGTCTGGCTCTACGATGCCCAGGGTCGCAAGTATCTCGATGCCTACAACAACGTCGCTTCGGTCGGGCATTGCCATCCACGTGTCGTCGAGGCGCTGTCGGGGCAGGCGGCCACGCTCAACACCCACACGCGTTATCTCAGCGAAATCATCCTCGACTACGCGGAAAGACTTCTCGGCACGCTTCCGCCTCATCTCGGCCATGCCATGTTCACCTGCACCGGCAGCGAGGCCAACGATCTCGCCATCCGCATCGCCCAGCATTCCAGCGGCAATACCGGCGTGATCATCACCGATTTCGCCTATCATGGCGCCACCATCGCCACGGCGCAGCTGTCGCCGGCAGCGGTCGGGGCAAAAGGCGTGCCCGCGCAGCACAGGACCGTGGCAGCGCCGGATGCGTTTCGCAACCAGGGCCGGGCCGCGCGCGATTTCGCCAGGAATGTCGCCGCCGCCATCGAGGACATGCGCGCACAGAACGTGCGCCCGGCGGCGCTGCTGCTCGACTCGGCATTTTCCAGCGACGGAATTTTCTTCCCCGATGCATCGGTGATGCGCGAGGCGGCCGATCACGTCAGGAAGGCGGGCGGCATCGTCATTGCCGACGAAGTCCAGTCCGGCTTCGGCAGGCTCGGCCAGGGCATGTGGGGTTTCGCCAATTACGGCCTCGAACCTGACATCGTCACCATGGGCAAGCCGATCGGCGACGGGCATCCGATGGCCGCGGTCATCGTGCGGCCGCAGCTTGTTGCCTCCTTCGGTTCCAACACCGGCTACTTCAACACATTCGGCGGCAATCCTGTCGCCGCCGCCGTCGGCATCGCGGTGCTCGACGTGATCGAAGGCGAGGGGCTGGTCGAGAATGCGCGCACGGTTGGGGCCTATACGGGCGAGCTGCTGCGCGCCTTGCAGGGTCGCCACGCCATGGTCGCCGATGTCAGGCATAACGGTCTTTATTTCGGCGTCGAGTTGACTGCGGAGGGGGACGAGGCGCTGGCCTCCACCAGGACGTCGGCGGTCGTCGAAGCCATGCGCGAGGACGGCGTGCTGATCTCGTCGTGCGGTCCGCGCGGCAACGTGCTGAAGATCAGGCCGCCGCTGCCGTTCGCCAGGGACAATGCCGAGCAACTTGCCGAAACGCTCGATCGCACCCTGTCTCGCTGGTGAGGGGATAGGAAAGGGTGCGGCAATCGACATGCTGAAGCTCGAACATCAGACCCTGAACGACCGCGCCTATGGCGCGCTCAAGCAGGAGCTGATTTCGGGCGGCTTCAGCCCGGGCCAGACATTGGTCATCCGCAAGCTTGCCGAGACGTTCGGCATTTCGACGACACCAATCCGCGAGGCGCTGCAACGGCTCATCGCCGAGCGGCTTCTGGAGTTGCAGAACAACCGCTCGATCATCGTGCCCTTGCTGTCTGCCCCCGCCTTCGAGGAACTGACGCGCATCCGCGTCGCTGTGGAGGGGTTGGCGGGTGAGATGGCCGCGTCGCGCATCACCGAAGACGGGCTGGTCGACATACAGGCCACGCTGGCGGGCATGCAGCGCGCGATTGAGGCGGGCGACGCCGGGGCCTATCTCGCGCTCAACGAGGCCTTCCACTTCGCCATCTACCGGCATGCCGGGGCCCCGATCCTCCTCAACATGATCCGTGATCTCTGGGGGCGGGTTGGGCCCTATCTCAAGCTCCTGATGCAGGCCGATCGCTACAAACCCCAGTCGAACGAGGCGCATCGCAAGATCGTCGCGGCATTGGCGCAGCGCAACGGCGCCGACGTCAGGACCTTCATAGAACAGGACATCGCCATGGCGGCGGCGGTGCTGGCGGGGAACCTTCGCGCGGCCGAATGACGACGCGATGCCGTCGCGCCCCGCGATCGGCCTATGCGGTCTTGTCCAGCCGGTCGCGAAGCATGCTCCACGGCAGCAGCGCGTTTGGCGCGAAGCGCAGCAGGCTGTGGAACGGCATCGGCGACGGCGGCGCAAAGGGCAGTGGCAGATCGCGGGCGTCGGTTCCGCTAGCCCAGTCCGCAAGCACCTTGCCCATGGCCGTGGTCATGGCGATGCCGCGACCGTTGCAGGCGCGACCTGCGATCAGCCCCGGTCCGAGATCGATGAGGTGGGGCAGGAAATCGGGTTCGACTGCTGCCATCCCCGACCAGCCATAGGCGAGCGGCGGCAGGTCCGGGAGCTCGAGATGCCGGGCCAGCCGCCGCTGGATCGTCTGCGGCAGGCGTCGGTCCGCACCGGGGCCGAAGACATGCATGCCGCCGCTGATCAGCCTGTTTTCGGCATCGAAGCGGTAGGTGAAGAGATTGCGTCTCGTGTCGCCGACGCCTTGCCCGCCGGGCAACAGGCGGCTGCGCACCTCGCGCGGCAGCGGCGCCGTCGCGATCTGGAAGATTTTCAGCGGGAAATAGGTTTTCCGAAGCCCCGGATTGAGCTGTCCGCCATAGGCGTTGGTGGCGATCAGCACCTTTCCTGTGCGCACCGAACCCATTTGCGTCTTCAGCGACCAGCCGTCCGCGATACGGTCGATCGCGGCGACGCGCGTGTGCTCGAACAGGCGCGCGCCGGCTTTTTCCGCCACGTCGGCCAGGCCGCGCGCATAGGCGACCGGATTGAGCACGCCTCCTGAACGATCCATCCAACCGCCGACATAACCGCGGGCGCCGGTCAGCGCCTCGATTTCTTGCCGGTCCAACACGACGGCCGGTCGGCCGCGCTCCGCCCATTGCCCCGCGCGTGATTTGACCTTTTCGAGCGCGACAGGGGAATGTGCCGGCTGGATCCAACCGCTCTGCACCGCGTCGCACTCGATGCCGTGCCGCCTGATCAGGCCGAAGACCAGATCGGCGCTGCCGGCCGCGAATTCGATCAGCCTCTCGCCGCGCTCGGGTCCAAGATGGGCCTTTATCGCATCCGGATCCATTTTGGCGAAGTTCGGCACGATGAAGCCGGCATTCCTGCCGGTAGCGCCCCAGGCGATGGTTTCGGCCTCGAGAACGGCGACCGAAAGACCTCTGGCCGCGGCATGCAAGGCCGTCGAAAGGCCGGTGAAGCCGCCGCCGACGATGGCAAGGTCGACATCGAGCTCGCCTTCCAGCGCCGGGCGGAGGCGGGTCTCACGGCTGACCGCGTGCCAAAGCGAAAGCGCTTCCTGCCGGGCCATTGCGGTCACGAGCCGCTCTCGCCGGCGGCCACCTTCGCCCGCTTGCCGAGCCGTGCCCGCCGCGGCCGTTCCCCGAACAGTCCGTTGGGGCGGACCAGGAGGATAATGCACAGCATGACGCCGATTGCCACGATCTGCAGGGATGCGGCGCGGGCCTGTTGCTCCGGCGGGAACAGCGCGCTGGTGAGCGTGCCCGACCCGGCCCATATCCCCCAGACCAGGATGCTGCCGATGACGGCACCGGCATTGCTGCCCGAGCCGCCGACGATCAGCATCACCCAGACCTGGAAGGTCAGGATCGGCAGGTAATTGTCCGGCGCAATGAAGCCGGTGAAATGCGCCTGCAAGGCGCCCGCTAGGGCCATGATGGCGCCGCCGACCGCGAAGGCCTGGACACGGTAGAAGCGCGCGCTCTTGCCGAGCGAGATCGCCGCCCGCTCGTCCTCCCGCAGCGCCTTCAGCACCCGGCCCCACGGGCTGCGAGACAGGTGCTCCAGCGCCAGATAGGCGACCAGCGTGACCGCCGAGACGACGGCAAGGTTCGACAGGTTGAACAGCAGCGGCGTCTCGGCGAGGCTGCCGAAAGGGCGCGGGATGAAGCCGATGCCGAACGGACCGCCGGTCAGTTTCTGCGCATTAAGCGCGACCAGTTGCACGACCACGGCGACGCCGAAGGTGGTGATGGCAAGGTAGTCGGATCTGAGCCGCAACGTGGCGATGCCCGTCAGGGCCGCGGCGATGCCGCCGACGACCATGGCGCCGACCCAGCCGGCCAGGATCGGTAGCCCAAAACCGCCCAGACGCGCGGCATCGTCCGGCGTCGTCAGCAGCGCCGATGTATAGGCGCCGATGGCGACGAAGCCGGCGAGCCCGACATTGAAGAGCCCAGTCAGCCCCCATTGCAGATTGAGCCCCAGCGTGACCAACGAAAAGATCAGCGCCGTGGTCAGGAAGAAAGCGCCATAGCCGAGCAGGTCCATCAGCGTTCCTTCACACCAAAAAGGCCGATCGGCCGCACGAACAGCACCGCCATCAAGATGATGAAGGAGACCGCGGCGCGCCATTCGGCGCCGATCAGTTGCACCGCGGCGGCCTCGGTGAGCCCGATGATCAACCCGCCGAGCACGGCGCCCGGGATGCTGCCGATACCGCCCAGAATGGCGGCCGCGAACATCGGCAGCAGCATGTCGAAGCCCATGAATGGGCGGATCTGCACCAGGATGCCGATCATCACGCCGGCGACGCAGGCAAGCGCTGCGCCGAGGATCCAGGTGACGCGCACCACCTTGGCGACATCGATGCCGACGACGCGGGCAAGTGCTGCATTCTGGCTCAGGGCCTGCATGGACCGGCCGGTCTGCGTGCGCGTCATCAACAGGTGTACGCCCAACACCAGAATCGCCGTTAGCAGCAACAGCGCGATCTGGTCCGGCGTGATGCGGATGCCGAAGCCGACCGGCATGGCGATCTGGATGGCGCGGCTGAAATAGGTCGGGCGTGAGGTGAAGGTGAACTCGAGCAGGCTTCGCAGCGCCATCGAGGCGCCGAAGCTTGCCATCACCACGATGATGGCCTGGCCCTGGGAGCGCAGCCGCGCGAACAGCACTTTGTCGAGCAGCAGCGCCAGCAGGGCGGTGAATGCCATGCCGACGACCAGCGCGACGATGAGAGGCCACCCGAAGGAAAGCGGGGCGATCGGCACCACCTTGCCGATCGTCGCGCCGATGGCGCCTACGACGGCCAGCGTCGCATAGGTGCCCCAGGCCATGAAGTCGCCATGGGCGAAGTTCGAGAAGCGCAGGATCGAATAGGTCAGCGTCACGCCGATGGCGCCGAGGCCGATCATCGAGCCCGTCAGCAATCCGTCGACGATGAATTGCAGGTTCATGCCGCACTTCCCTTGCCTGAAGGCGCGGCCTTGCCGGCGCTGTCCGGGCGCTGGCCAAGATAGAGCTCGGCGACCACCGGATCGCTCCACAGTTCAGAGGCGATGCCCTCGTGCCGGTCCTTGCCTTCGACCAGCACATAGGCGCGGTCGCCGATGGCGAGCGCCGCCTTGGCGTTCTGTTCGACCAGCAGGATGGTGACTCCGGACTTGCGGATGCCGGCCAGCATCTCGAACACCATCGAGACGAATTTCGGCGACAGGCCGGCCGACGGCTCGTCCAGCACCAGCACCTTGGGATGGACGATCAGCGCCCGCGCCACGGCCAGCATCTGGCGCTGCCCGCCCGACAGATTGCCGGCGGCGATACGGCGCTGGCGCGCCAGGTCCGGGAAGGTCGCGTACATCTCGTCGATGCGGGCGGGAACCTCGCGGCGCTCGATAATGCCGCAGGCAACCCTGAGATTGTCGTCGACCGACATCAGTGGAAACACGTTCTCGGTCTGAGGCACGAAGGCGAGCCCAAGCCGCACCATGGTGTGGGCCGGTGCGGTGGTGATATCCTTGCCGTCGAGGAGAACGGTGCCGCCGGTGACCGGGACGAGACCGGCAATTGCCTTGATCAGGCTCGACTTGCCGGCACCGTTGGGGCCGAGAACGACGACGATTTCGCCCTTCCTCACGGTGATCGAAGCACCGCGCACGATCGGCACGCCGGGCTCGTAACCGGCTTCGAGGTTGCGGACGTCAAGCACGGTCCCGCTCATGCCGCGCCCCCGAGATAGGCCTCGATGACGCGCGGATCGCGCGCCACCTCGTCGGCCGTGCCCTCGCACAGAAGCTCGCCGCCCGCCATCACCAGAACGCGATGGCAAAGCCGGGTCACCATGTCGATGTTGTGCTCGATCAGAAGAAAGGTGATGCCGCTTTTGTTGATGTCGCGGATGCGGTCGATGATGACTTCGAGCAGCGTGGCGTTGACGCCGGCCGCGGGCTCGTCGAGCAGGATGATGGCCGGGTCGGCCATCATCACACGGGCAAGTTCGAGCAGTTTGCGCTGGCCGCCGGAAAGCACCCGCGCCGGTTCGTGCGCCAGCCGGGTGAGCGAGACGAGTTCAAGCAGTTCGGCAGCCTTCTCGGCGGCTGCCTTCTCTTCGGCGGCGACCCGCCACGGGATCAGGAAATTGGCGAGCAGCCGCTCCCCTGCCTGACGTTGCGCGGCGAGCATGACGTTTTCGATCAGCGTGAGATTGGGCAAGGGCCGGGGAATCTGAAAGGTGCGCCCAAGACCGCGGCCAATGCGCAGGTGCGCTGCTTCACCGGAGACGAGCGCCCCGTTGAGACGTATCTCGCCGCTTGTAGGCAGGATGCTGCCGGCGAGCAGGTCGAACATCGTCGTCTTGCCGGCGCCGTTGGGGCCGATCAGGCCGAGGATCTCGCCCGGGCGGACCTCGAACGAGACATCGTTGACGGCGACAAGGCCGCCGAAACGCCGCACGACGTTCTTTGCTGCCAAAACCGGCGCCTGGGTCTCCGTCCCATGCCGTTTCGCCGTGTCGTTCATCAAGCCCTCTGGCCGAAGCGATCTTTGCCGCTTTCTGATTTTTGATTTGTGATCACACTTGCTTTGATCACGGTAATCAGCTTTAATTTTCTCCGCAAGCCGAAAACAGGCCAGGCCGCCGAAAAGGCCAAGATCGGGAACGCCATGCAAAGGGCTGCTGTCGAGCGCACCAACGAGGTCATCGCCGCGCAACTCGCGCCGGTCGGCCGCGAGACGGTGCAGGACCGCGTCTATTCCGAATTGCGCAGGGCGCTGATTGGCGGTCTCTTCGAGCCGAGCCAGGTTCTGACCATACGCGGCCTTGCCGATGCGCTGGTCACGTCTACCATGCCGGTGCGCGAGGCGCTTGGGCGGCTGATCACGGAAAAGGCGCTGGAAGCGCTTCCAAACCGCTCGGTGCGGGTGCCGCCGATCACGCTGGAACGCATCGACGACCTCCTGCGCGCCCGTGCCCTGATCGAAGGCGAGGCAATCGCGCTTGCCGCCGCGCGCATGGATCCGCGTCAGATCGCCACCATCGAAACTATTCTCGGTGAATGGGACGAGATGCGGGCGCTGAAGCACAAGAAGGATGTCGACCGCGAGGTGACGCTCAATCAGAGCTTTCATTTCGAAATCTATCGCGCCTGCGGTTCCGCCGTGCTGATCCCGATGATCGAGAGCCTCTGGCTGCAGTCGGGACCATGCATCCGAGTTGCAATCTATGCCTTTTCCGAGGCCGGCGAGGTCGACACCGCCCATTATCATCGCAGCATCGTCGCCGCGCTTGCGGCGCAGGATGCCCAGGCCGCACGCGAGGCGCTGGTGGCCGACATCAGCCGCCCTTTCGCTTTCCTGCGCGACAAGCTGAAGTTGACGGCAAAAGCGGAGTGAATGCCTGATATGACCAGACGCATCATCAGGATCACCGAGCCGCATTCCGAGCTGTCGGTGACGGCGCAGTTGCTGCCGGAAAAAGCGCCAGAGAACGCAACGTTCCTGTGGTCTTACCTGGCCGAGCCGCGCGTCGTCGCGGGCATTCATGCCATGTGGACCGGCCCGGAAATCTCCTGTCCGATCCCCGCGGCGCATCTGGACGGCGAGGCCTTTGCCCAGGCCTTGCCGGCGGAGAACGCGACGCTGACGCCGCAGCCCGGCGACATCGTGCTTTCCTATGTGCCGCCGCGCATGTGGGGCGGCAACCCGCATGCGATCTTCGACATCGGCCTGTTCTACGGGCAAGGCGCGCGCCTGCTGTTTCCGATCGGCTGGCTGGCGGGAAGCGTGGTTGCGCAGGTGCTGCCCGAGCAACGCGATCAGTTTGCTTCTGCCTGCGGCATCATTCGGCGCAACGGCGCCTGCGATGTCACCTTCACGCGGCTGGAGAGCTGAAATGGCTGAACGCGACGACAGCTTCGAACTTTTCGATCTCCGCGTCGAGGCTGTCGTGCCCGAAGGCAAGGCGGTTTATTGCGGCGCCAAGCCCGGCGACTATTTCGAGCTGAAGGGCGAGATGCTGTCGATGCCGGCGGGCCAGGGATTTTCGATCTATTCCATAGCGGCCGTGCTGCCGCTGCTGGCGGCGAAGCAGCGCCCCACCCATGCCAATGACTGGATGACCTCGGATGCCGAGATCGCCTGTCCCGATCCCAATTGCGCCAGCAGGCTCAGGATCGTCAGGACCGGCAAACGGCGGTTCAGTCACGCCGAGACCACGGCGGTGCCGCTGCCGAAGGAGAGTGAGCAGAGATGACCGCCAAGGCTTTCGAACTCAACCCCGGCTACACCATCTCGCGCGTCATTCGCGGTGGCTGGCAGTTGGCCGGCGGCCACGGCGCGGTGGACCGTCAGCAGGCAGTATCTGACCTGATCGCCACGTTCGACGCCGGGATCTGGACCTATGACTGCGCCGATATCTACACCGGCGTCGAGGAGCTGATCGGAGCGGCGCGGCTGCGTCTGGCCAACGAACGCGGTCTCGATGCCGCCGCCAGGATGAGGGTGCACACCAAGCTCGTGCCGGACCTCGAGCGGCTCGCCGGCATCAGCCGCGATTACATCAGAGGCATAGTCGACCAGTCTCTGCGCCGGCTGAAGACCGAGCGGCTCGACCTCGTGCAGTTCCACTGGTGGGACTATTCAGTGCCTCGCTATGTCGACGCGATGGGTTGGCTCGACGAGCTCCGGCTGGAAGGCAAGGTGCGCAATGTCGGCACCACCAATTTCGATACGCAGCGCCTGGGCGAAATCCTATCGGCCGGCGTGCCAGTCGTCAGCCAGCAACTGCAATACTCCGTCCTCGACCAGCGTCCGGCGGCGAGCCTCGCCGCGCTCGCCGCGCGCAACGGCGTCAGTTTTCTCTGCTACGGTTCGGTGGCCGGCGGCTTTCTCGGCGACAGATGGCTCGGCGTCGCCGAACCGGACATGCCGCTCGAAAACCGCTCGCTGGTCAAATACAAGCTGATCATCGACGACTTCGGCGGCTGGGAGCTCTTCCAGACCCTACTCAGTGTGCTGAAGCGGATCGGCGACCGCCACGGCGTCGACATCGCCACTGTCGCCAGCGCCTGGGTGCTCGAGCAGCCGCAAGTGGCGGCCGTCATCGTCGGCGCCCGGAACCAGGCGCATGCGCTGGCCAATGCGAAGATCATGGATGTCGCGCTCGGGGCCGAGGACCGGGCGGAGATCGGCGCCGTGATCGCCCAGAGCCGGGGTCCCCTCGGCGACGTCTACACGCTGGAGCGTGACCGTCACGGCCGCCACGGCTCGATCATGCACTACAACCTCAACGCGGCCCGGCCATGAGCGCCACCACCGAAAGCCTGTTTTCGCGGGCCAGCACCGAAATCATCGAGTTGCATCGCTTCTTCGTCGACTGGTTCGTCGCATCGCGCGTCGGCAAGGCCGATTTCAGCCGCTTCGAACGCGTCATGGGCGAAGGCCTGGCCATGGTCACGCCTGACGGCACGGTCCTCGATCGCGATGCGGTCGTCGACCATGTCCGCGCAAGCCGCGCTTCCTGCGACGAAGCCTTCGCCATCTCGATCGAGGACATCCGGCCGGGCTGGCAAACCGGCGACGCGATCGTCGTGCTCTATGTCGAGGCGCAGTTGCGAGGCGGCAAGCATAGCCGCCGTCAGTCGAGTGCGCTCTTCACCACCAATCCATCGGCGCCCAACGGCGTCGAATGGCGACATCTGCATGAAACCTGGCTGCAGATGCCGGAAAGCTGAACAGGCTCCAGGCGTGAAATTTGGTTCGTGTAACTCAATTCGTGTAGCTCAAGGGGAACAACAATGAGAAAGACGATACTCCAACTCACCACCGCGCTCGCTCTCGTGACGATCGCCGGCGCGGCCCATGCCGCCGACTGCAAGATCACGGTCGGCCTCGTCATGGAATTGACCGGACCGGCCGGTGAATACGGCCAGGCCGGCGCGAAATCGGTCGAGATGGCCTTCCGCGACATCAACGACGCCGGCGGCGTTCGCGGCTGCGATCTGGTGACCGACACGCGCGACAGCCAGAGCCAGGGCAACATCGCCGTCGATGCGGCGACCCAGTTGGTTCAGGTCAAGAAGGTGCCGGTGATCATCGGCGGCATCATCTCCTCTGTGTCGATCCCGATCCTGACCTCGGTCACCGCACCGGCCAAGATCGTCCAGGTCTCGCCGGCTTCGTCCTCGCCGACGCTGACCGCGCTCGGGCGCGATGGCAAGACCAATGGCATCTTCTTCCGCACCATCACCTCCGATGCGCTGCAAGGCGTGGCCGCCGCGAAATACGCCATCGACAAGGGCTTCAAGAAGCTGTCGATCATCCATGTCAACAATGATTTCGGCGTCAACATGGTGGCCGAATTCTCGCGCGCCTACAAAGCGCTCGGCGGCACCGTCGTCTCCGACACGCCCTACAACGAGAAGCAGTCGAGCTATGCCTCGGAAGTGACGGCGGCCATGGCCGGCGAGCCCGACGGGCTTTATCTCGTCAGCACGCCGGTCGACGGCGCCACCGTCGCCCGCACCTGGATTTCGCAAGGGGGCGTGCAGAAATTCCTGCTCAATGACGGCATGAACAGCCCGGACTTCATCGAGTCCGTCGGCGCCGACTATCTCAAGGAGGCCTATGGCACCTCGTCCGGCACCAGCCCGACCGCCTCCACCGACTACTTCACCAAGAACTACAAGGAGTTTTCGGGCATCGAACCGTCCAATCCTGCGGCCGACCGTTCCTATGATGCCGGCGCCATTGTCGGCCTGGCAATCGCCATCGCCGGCTCAGAGGATCCGGCCAAGATCAAGGACGCCATGTACAAGGCGGTCGATCCGGCTGGCGCGCCGATCTTTGCCGGCAAGGACGAGTTCGCCAAGGCGCTCGGATTGATCAAGGAAGGCAAGCCGATCCGCTACGAAGGTGTCATCGGCCCGGTCGCCTTCGACAAATATGGCGACATCACCGGTCCGTTCCGCCTGTGGAAGATCGTCGACGGCAAGGTAACGACCGACGGTGAAATGACCACCGACGACGTCAATGCCCTGCAGGCGAAGCTCCAATAGGCCGTCACATCAGGCAGCCCGGCATCGATCTCTCGATGCCGGGCTGCTCGCAACCTGCCTTGGCCTTGCGCTCTGAAATTCATGTCGTCCACAACAAGGGCTGCGGGCTTCATTCTCCCGACCCGCGTGACAGCCAGCGCCTGCGTCTTTCGCGCTGTTCGGCGAGCTCGGCCTCGTCCCAGTAGCCGATCAGCACGCCGGGCTCGATCAACGGATCGAAGTGCCGCATCCTGTCGTCGTTTCCCGTCAGCCATTCCTCGGCGGCGGTGATGCGGTTGTTGGGCAGCGCCAGCCAGCGGAACAGCGCCTGCCGCAGTCGTTCGATGTCGGCCGCCGCCGATGCTTCGGTGCCGAGGTCGCGCAGCTCGTCCGGATCACCGTGCAGATCGAAGAACATCGGCGCCAGGCCCTCGCCATGGACCAGTTTGAAGCGGCCGTCGGTGATCATGTAGAGCTTGCAGTCGGCGACCGGCATAGCGAGCTTCAGCCGCGCGGCATCGCCGCCATAATCGTACTCGCTCACCGCGTGCCGCCGCCAGTTCACGTCCTGGCCTGCCAGCAGCGGCAGCAGCGACCGGCCCTCGAGAACATGCGGCTTCGCCTTGCCGCCGAAGAAGTCGAGGAAGGTGGGCGCGAGGTCGATCATCTCCACCAGCGCATCGGACGTCGTGCCGCGCGTCGCGTCGGCCTGCCGGCGCGGATCGCAGACGATCATCGGCACCTTGGCCGCGACGTCGTGGAACAGGTATTTTTCGCCCAGCCAATGGTCGCCGAGATAGTCGCCGTGGTCGGAGGTGAACACGATCATCGTGTTGTCGAACAGGGCGCGCTGCTCCATGAACTCGAACAATCCGCCCAACTGATCGTCGATCTGCCTGATCAGGCCCATATAGCAGGGAACGACCCTTTCGCGGACCTCGTCGCGGGAGAAGTTCCTGGAATAGCGCTCCTGCTGGAAGGCTTCGAAGATCGGGTGAGGCGAGACGCGTTCTGCTTCGCTGCGCACGACCGGCTTTATGTCGGCCTTGCCGTACATGTCGTGATAGGGCGCCGGCACGATGTAGGGCCAGTGCGGCTTGATGTAGGAGAGATGCGCGCACCAGGCTTCGCCCTTTGCCTCGGCCTCCTCGATGAAGCGCATGGCGCGGCGCGTCATGTAGGGCGTTTCCGAATGCTCCTCGGGAATGCGCGCCGGCTTGTCGGCATGGACGAGCAGCCAGCCGTTGAAATTCTCGCCGTTCTCGCCTTCACCGGAATTGGCCCAGTGCTCCCACGGATTGGCGGCATCGAAGCCGTGCTCGCGCAGATATTGGTCGTAGGCCGGGTCGGGATCGTAGGCGGACGACGGATGCAACCCGTCGTCGCGCTCGAACGGTTCGAAGCCGCATTCGGCGACGCGCACGCCTATGATGGACGTCTTGTCGATGCCGAGGCGCTCCATGCCTTCCTCGTCGGCCCTCATATGCGTCTTGCCGATCAGCGCGCAGCGCACGCCGATCTCGCGCAGATGCTCGCCGAGCGTAGGCTCGCCGACCCTGAGCGGCACGCCGTTAAGCGTCGATCCGTGCGAGCGGACATAGCGGCCTGTATAGGCACTCATGCGCGAGGGCCCGCACACGGTCGATTGCACATAGGCGTTGGTGAAGCGCACGCCGCGGCTGGCCAGCCGGTCGATATTCGGCGTGTGCAGGGTCTGGTGTCCGGCGCAGCTCAAATAGTCGAAGCGCAGCTGGTCGCACATGATGAAAAGGACGTTGCGGCGGTCTGTCATTGGTCGTCCGTCATTGTGGTTCGCGCAAGACCGGTGTGCCAGAACGGCCGATGTCCTACAACGATGCCTCAAAATATCATTTTACCCAACCAGATGCCTCATGCACTGTGGGAGCCGGGAGGGTCGAAATCGTGCCGTTCGTCACCATTGGCGGCCTTGCGCTGCACCACCGCTATGTCGAGGCGACCGGCACCGCGCGGCCGGTGATCTTCATCAATTCGCTGGGTACCGATTTGCGCATCTGGGACGATGTCATCTCGCAATTAAGCGGTGACATGCCTCTGCTGGTCTACGACAAGCGCGGCCACGGACTTTCCGATATCGGCAGCGGCATCCGGTCGATCGATGATCATGTCGACGATCTCCTGGGCCTCATCGATCATTTCGATCTCGGCAGGGTCGTGCTGTTCGGCCTGTCGGTCGGTGGCTTGATCGCGCAGCGGCTCTATACCCGTCATCCCAGCTGCGTTGAGGCTCTGATCCTGTCCGACACGGCGCACAAGATCGGCACGGACGAGAGCTGGAATAAGCGTATCGCCACCGTCGAGCGCGATGGGATCGAGGCGATAGCCGACGGTGTGATGGAAGCATGGTTCACGCCCGGCTTCCATGCCGCGCGTGCGGCCGACCTTGCCGGTTGCCGCAATATGCTGACCAGGCAGGCGCTGCCGGGTTACATCGGGACATGCATGGCGGTCCGCGACGCCGACCTCACCGAGGCCGCGCGGCGTATCGCGGTGCCGACACTTTGCATGGTCGGCGACCAGGACGGCTCGACACCGCCCGATCTCGTCCGCTCGCTGGCAGCGCTGATCCCCGGCGCCCGCTTCGAAATCATTCCTAATGCCGGCCATATTCCCTGCATCGAACAGCCGGAGGCGGTGGTCGCGCTGATCCGCGATTTTGTCGCGTCGCCTCCTCCGGGCAGAAACCTTTGAGCGCGGCTACCCCTTGATCGCCGAGCCGACGATGGAATCGACGAAAAAGCGCTGCAGCAGGACGAAGAGGATGAGCGGCGGCAGCACGGCAAGCGTCGCGCCGGCCATCACCAACCCGGTGTTGACGGCGCCTCTGTTGTAACTCAACAGCCGGCTGAGGCTGATGACGATCGGATAGGCGTCGGCGTTGCCTTGTAGCACGGTCAGCGGCCACAGATAGCTGTTCCAGTGATAGACGAAGGCAAACAGCGCCAATGCCGCGATCGCCGGCGCCACGCTGGGCGCCACGATCTTGAACAGGATCAGCAGTTCGGAGGCGCCGTCCATGCGCGCAGCGTCGATCAGATCGTCAGGCACGCTTGCAATGAACTGGCGCATCAGGAAGATACCGAAGGCATTGGCGAGGTTGGGCACGATGATGCCGGCGAGGCTGGCATTGAGGCCGATCGAGCCGACGAGGCGATAGAGCGGGATCAGCGTCACGATCGGCGGCAGGAACATGGTCGCGATCAGCACCGAGAACAAAAGCGAGCGGCCGGGGAAGTGGTATTTGGCGAAGGCGTAGCCGGCCATCATGCTGGTGATGAGGATACCGGCTGTGGTGATCGAGGCGATGACCAGGGAATTCCACATAGAACGGCCGACATTGACCACGCCCGAAACTTTCCCGTAGGCGTCGAGGCTCGGCGTGTGCGGGATCCACACCGGCGGCACCTGCATGCTCTCGGCCGGAGTCTTGAGACTGGACAGAACCATCCAAACCAGCGGAAAGGCCGACGCCACGGCCACGAGCAGCATGAGCGTGGCCAGCAGCGCCTTGCGGCCGGCGGGGCGTCTGCGCGGCAACCGGCTCGACGATCCGGCGCTCATTCCTGATCCTTCCGGTTGGCAAAGGCGAACAGAGCGCAGACCACGACGATCAGCGACAGCATCAGCATGACGGCCATGGCCGAACCCAGTCCGCCCTGCGCGCGCTCGATGCCGACGCGGCGTATGTGATAGGTCAAGACATTGGTCGAGCCGACCGGCCCGCCCTGCGTGATCAGCGCCACCGGCTCGAACACCTGCACGGCGTTGATGATGGCGATCACCGCGCTGAACAGGAGTGTGCGCCGCAGCAACGGCAAGGTGATGAAGCGGAACTGCTCGAACCGGTTGGCGCCGTCGAGTTTTGCCGCCTCGTAGAGGCTGCCGGAAATCTGGGTCAGCCCCGCAATCGCCAGCACCGTGAAATAGCCGACCTGCTGCCACACATTGAGCAGGACGATCGAGATCAGCGCCGAGCGCGGGGACGACAGAAAGGGCTGCGGGCCGACGCCGATCAGGCCGAGCATCTGATTCAGCGGCCCTTCACCAGGCGAATAGAGTTTCGACCACACCAGCGCCACCGCGATCATCGGTACCATATAGGTGGAAAACAGCACGGTCCGCAGCGCCGTGCCGCCGCCAACATCGTGCTGGTGGACCATCAGCCCGAAGGCGACCGAGAGCGGCAGGATGAGGATGACGGAAAGCGCGGTGTAGATGGAGGTGTTGATCAACGCGCCCTTGAAGTCGCGTCCGACCGATGAGGCGCCGAAAATCTCGCGAAAATTGTCGAAGCCAATGAAGGCCGCATTGGAAAAAGGCGTCTGCGTCGACCAGTCCTGGAAGGATAGCCAGACGGTGAGCAGCATCGGCAACAGGATGAAGATGCCGATCAGCGTCACGGCGGGCGCCAGCATGATGCCCGCCGAGGCACGGTACCTGTTGATCATGGTTCGGTCTACTTGGCGGCGCGCTCCAGGATCGAGGCGGCGTCCGCCTGTGCCGTCGCCTGCGCATCCTTGGCCGAGACCTGGCCGTACTGCAACGCCTCCAGCGTCTGCTGCAGGGATTCCGAGAACTCCTGTCCGCCCGGCACGACCGGGAAGGGCTTGGCGTCGGCCAGCACGCTGACATAGCCCGACAGGAATTCCGAGCCGAGCTTGTCCTTGTGGGCCTCGATATCGGAGCTGCGCGAGGGCAGGATGCCCATCGACATCAAGATGTCGGACATCGCCGAGGCGCCGTTCTTGCCGGATTTCGGATTGTTGAGCCAGGCCAGGAATTCCCATGCGGCCTTCTGCTCGGCCTCGCCGGCATTGACGTTGACCACCGTCATCCAGGAATAGGAGATCGAATGCGGCTTGTCGCCGCTCGGGCCGACGGGGATTGGTGCGGTGGCGATATCCGCGAACCTGTCGCCCATGCCTGCCTTCAGCGCGCTTTCCCACCAATTGGCCATGATGATCATGCCGGTCTTGCCGGAGACGAAATTGTCGAGGAAGGGGCCAGTGGTGTTGGCGTCTGCCGTCGCCATGGCCGGCACGCTGGCGCCCGACTTGATGAGATCCTCATAGAGCTGGAAGGTCTGCGCGGCCTGCGGAGTGTCCAGCGCCGGTTTGCCGTCCTTGACCAGGTCGCCGCCATTGGAGGCCAGCAGCGAGGCGAAGGGATGGACGACGCCCGCCGCCCAGGAATTGATCATGCCGAAACCCTGCTGGCCGGCATCCTTGTTGGTCAGCTTCTTCGCCGCCTTCTTGAACTCGTCCCAGGTCTTCGGCGCAGCGGTAATGCCGGCCTGCTTGAACAGTGCCTTGTTGTAGTTCAGCGCGTAGACGTCGATCTCGTTGGGAATGCCGTAGAGCTTGCCGCCGACCGACGCGGCGCTCACCACGCCAGCCGGCCATGCTCCCTTGACCTCTTCGGCGACGGGGTCGGGGGCGGGCGCGACGAGCTTGTCGCGGGCGAGTTCAGGCAACCAGAGATCGTAGATGCCGCCGATCGTGGGACCGTCCGCGCCGCCGCCCTGGGAGCGCAGCGTGGTCAGGAGATCGCCGAAGGGAACGGCGCGCACGGTGACGCTGACATCTGGATTTGTCTTCGCATAGTCCTTGGCCGCCGCTTCCAGCAATGCGACCGTCTCCGGCGACCAATGGGTGAGATAGGAGATGTTGACCGACTGCGCCCAGCCGCTGGCGGGCAGGATGGCCAGGCTCGCGGCCAGAGCCAGTTTCGAAGTCCAGGCAAGAGACATCCTCATCCTCCCTCAGGCTAGCGATCACGATGACGTTATGACAACATGAAGCATTGGCGCAAGGGCCCGATTGCGAAAAAGCTGCGCATGGCGCTGTCCCTGATTTCTCTGCTGTCCGTTCACATACGAAATTTGCAGTTGAAATACAGTTAGCTATGAAGGAATCATGGTTGATTGGCTTAGCCCAGCCGTTCCCGGAGGGAGTGTCAGACCTCTTGCGGATGCTGCTATGTCGTTATAATGACTTTCCTGAGGAATGACTCTCCGCGGCGTCGATAGGGCGTGGGACGCCAAGGACAGATAAAAATGGGAGACTGGCAATGAGCATGCTTTCAATTCACCGACGCGCAGCCCTTGGCCTGATCGGCGGCCTTGCCGCCTGCGCTGGCCTGTTCACCAGCCTGCCGGCGCGGGCCGACAGCACGGTGACGCTGTGGAGCTGGCGCACCGAGGACGAAGCCGCGATGCGCCGCATCTTCGATGCCTTCGAGGCCAAGAACCCAGGCATCAAGGTCAACATCCAGTTCACGCCGGATGCCGACTACCAGAACCGCCTGAGCACGGCGTTGCGTGGCGGGCGCGGGCCCGACATCGCCCAGCTCAAGGCCTATGGCGAATTGCAGCCTTTCGTCGAGGCGGGCTATCTCGACGCGCTCGACGAGAGCGTGCCGGAACTGAAGAGCATGCCGGACGCAGCCCTTGGCGGCGCGCGTGGGCGCTCCGACGGCAAGCTCTACGGCGTGCCCTATTCGGTGCCGATGATGGGCGTCTTCTACAACAAGGATATCTTTGCCGCGCAGGGCATCGAGGTCCCCAAGACCTACAAGGATTTCGTCGCCGCCTGCGACAAGCTGAAGGCGGCCGGCATCACGCCGATCGCCACCGGCGGCGCCAACGGCTCGGCGTGGGAGCTGGAGATCGGCGTCGGCGTCATCGGCCCGACCGTCTACGGCCCCGGCTTTTACGACGAGATGATGACCGGCAAGGCGACCTTCGAGGATCCGCGCTATGTCGCGGCGCTGAAGCGCTTCGCCGAGCTGAAGCCTTATTTCCCCGACGGCTTCGCCGGGATCGACTACACCACCGCCACCCAGCAGTTCATTGGTGGCAAGGCCGCGATGTTTCTTGGCGGTTCGTTCGAGAATGGCAGCTTCAAATCGCAGAACCCGAAGCTGAAATTCTCGATCTTCCCGTTCCCGGCCGACGATGCGGGGGCAAAGCTCTACACCTCGGCCTTCTCGGACGGCTCCTACGGCCTCGTCTCCGAAAGCGCGAACAAGGAAGCCGCGATCAAGGTGCTGGACTTCATGGCCTCGGCCGAATTCGCGCAGATGTTCGCAGACGAACTCGGCTGGCCGCCGGCCCGCACCGATGTCACGGTGAAGGACCCGGTATTGGCCGAGATGATGGAGATGTCGAAGAACTCGACGCCCTACCTGACGCTGGTCGGCTTCCGCTGGCAGTCGCCGACGGCCTCTTCCGTCCTGCAAGCGGAGATCATCGACATGGTCGAAGGCAACATCGCACCGGAGAAGCTGGCGGCCGACATGCAGGCCGCCGTCGCCACCTGGTTCAAGCCGAAGCAGTAAGGAGCCGGGCCGGCCGCAATGCGGCCGGCCTCCCACCGGGCAAGCCACGCATGATCGATCGTCGCCGCAAAAGCAGCCTGAAGCGAACGCAGCAGCGCATGGCCGTGCTTTTCATCCTGCCGGCGCTGGCCGTCTACGCCCTGTTCGTCCTCTATCCCCTGGCGATGTCGCTGTGGGGCAGCTTCTTCATCTGGAAGGGGCTGCGCATCACCGAGTTCGCCGGCCTGTCGAATTTTTCGCGCCTGTTCGTCTTCCCCAGTAGTGCCAGGCTCTACGGCGCCCTCTGGCACAACACCGCCTGGTTCTTCGGCATCATGGTCTTCCAGAACGGCATCGGGCTGCTGTTTGCCTGGCTGCTGTTCCTGCGCGACAGGGGTGCTGCCTTCTTCCAGTCGGTTTTTTTCTTCCCCGCGGTGCTGAGCCCGGTCATCGTCGGTGCGCTGTGGCGCCTGCTGTTGGCGCCGGGCGGCGTGGTCGAATGGGCGCTGAACGGGCTTGGCCTGCATCAGGGCAGCCTGACCGTGCTTGGCAACAGCCACACCGCGCTGGCCATGCTGGTCGCCGTCGACGCCTGGAACTGGATGGGCCTGCCGGTGCTGATCTACACGGCGGGCCTGCGGCAGATTTCGGGCCAGATCTTCGAGGCGGCGAAACTCGACGGCGCCGGCAATGCGCGCATGCTGTTCTCCGTCGCGCTGCCCTTGCTGATGCCGGCGCTGGGCACGCTGACGACTTTGTCCTTCATCAACACCTTCAACCAGTTCGACATCGTCTATGTGATGCAAGGCGTGCAGGGCAATCCGAGCTATTCGACCGACACGCTGGTGACCTATTTCTACAGGCTGGCCTTCGGCGCGGAGGGCGCCGTCGGCATCACCGACATCGGCCTAGCGCTGGCGTTGGGCACCATGCTGTTCCTCATCCTCAGCGTCGGCACGCTGTTGATGCTGCGTTTCTTCGACCGCCGCACGGTGCAGCTATGAGCGCGCTGACCATGGCAGGCAATCCCGTGATCTCGCGCCGGCTTTCCCGGCTGCCCGGCTGGACGGTGCTTGCCCTGTGGACGGCGGCCGTGCTGCTGCCGCTCTACATCCTCGTCGTCTCCTGCTTCAAGTCGACGGCCGAAATCTACGACAACCGGCTCGGCCTGCCGGCAAGCTGGGCCTTCGACAATTTCGTCAACGCCTGGACGCGCGCCGACCTCGGCCACAATTTCATCAACAGCCTGATCGTCACCGCCGGCGCGGTCATCCTCACCATCATCGTCTCGGCCATGGCCGCCTATCCGCTCAGCCGCTATCGGCTGGGCTGGAACGCCATCATGCTCGGCCTGTTCCTGTCCGGCATCATGCTGCCGATAAGGCTCGCCTCGGTCGAGCTGTTCACGCTGATGCGCAATCTCGGCCTGCTGGATTCCCTGACCGGACTGATCCTCGTCTATTCGGCGATCCGCATTCCCTTCGCCGTCTTCATCTTCGCCAATTTCATGCGCGTCCTGCCCTCCGAACTCGACGAGGCGGCACGCATGGACGGCGCCGGCGAGGTCCGCATCCTGTTCCAGATCATCCTGCCGATGGTGAAGCCGGCGGTGTCGATCGTCGCCATCTTCACGGCGATCGCCGTGTGGAACGACTTCTTCTTCCCGCTGATCTTCATCTTCGACGACCGCTACAAGACCGTGCCGCTGGCCATCAGCGTCTTCGTCGGCCAGTACCGCACCGATTGGGGCCTGGTGTTCGCCTCGCTGGCGATCTCCATGGCGCCGATCCTGATCATGTATTGTCTGCTCGCCCGCCAGATTCGAGAGGGCGTAGGCGCCGGGGGAGGCATGAAATGATCGAGGACAGGATCTATGCCGCCAAATCCATCCTGGTCGTCGGCGCGCATGCCTTCGATGCCGAGGTGATCGCCGGACCGCTGGCGGCGGCCGCCGTAATGAGGGGCGCCACGGTGACGTTCCTGCACCTGAGCATGGGCGAGCAGGGCCATCCGTGCCTGATCCCCGAGCACTATTGCGCTCAGAAGGAAGAGGAAGCGGGCAGGGCCGCCGCTCGCCTCGGCGTCGCCATGCGCAATCTTGGCCTGCATGACGCCTTCCTGCCTTCCGATGACGAGACGGCGCTGAAACTGTGCGATGTCATTCGCGAGCTGAAGCCGGAAGTGGTCATAACCCATTGGCATGGCAGCTGGCACAAGGACCATCGCGCCGCAGCCAAGCTGACGCAGACCGGCATCTTCTTCGCCGCCCTTCCGACTGTTGCGCGCGACCATGCCGCCTTTACGCCGGGCTTGCTGCTGTTCGGCGAGAACTGGGAGGACGATGACGGTTTCCGCCCCGAGCACCTGGTCGACGTCAGCGACGGCTTCGAGGCGTGGAGCGAGGCGGTGCATGAATACGAGCTGGCGCGGGGCCTGAGCAGCTTCCCCTATGTCGATTACTACAGCGCGCTCTACCGTCTGCGCGGCTGCCTGCGCGGCACGCGCCATGCGCAGGCCTTCGCGGCGGCCTCGCATTCCTGGAACGCCGGCAGCGGTCTGTTCGCGCCACCGGCTGCCGGAGGGCGCCGATGACGCGGGTTCTGGCCATCGATCTCGGCGGCACAAATCTGCGTGCCGCCGTCCAGTCCGGCAATGTCAGCGCGCTGGAGAGGCCGAGCCGCGAACCGGCGCCGGCAAGCCTTGATGCCTTCGTCGCCCGTATCGCGGCGCTTTGCGCCGAGGCTGGCGCGGTCAAGGCGTTGGGCCTGGCGGTGCCAGGTCTCGTCGAGGGGTCGGTCTGCCGCTGGATCCCGAATCTCCCTTGGCTCGACGGTGTCGACATCGCGGCGCTGTTCCCGCAATTGCGCGTCGCCGTTGGCAATGACGCGCAGATCGCCCTGCTGGCGGAAGCCGTTGAAGGCAGCGCGAAGGGCATGTCGGATGCGATCCTGCTGGCAATCGGCACGGGCATAGGCTCGGCGGTGCTCGCCAACCACCGCATCGTCGCCGGCACGCATGGCGGCGCCTGCTCGTTCGGCTGGGCCTGCGCCGACATCAAGGACCATGGCGAGGAGCGCAGCGGCTGGCTGGAGCGCGTTGCATCGGGCCGTGCGCTTGACGCGCTTGCCGGTCAGGTCGGCCTTGCCAGCGGCCGCCAGCTGATCGCGGCTGCCCAGGCGGGCGAACTCGCGGCACAGACCTTGCTCGAGCTGCCGGCGCGCCGGCTGGGCACCGCGCTTGCCGGCGCCGTCGCGCTGCTCGACCCCCAGGTGATCCTGGTTTCCGGCGGCCTTGCCGATGCGCTTGACGTCATCGGACCGCCGCTGCTTGCCGCGCTGCGGCGCCAACTGCCGCCGCATCTGCGCGGCATTTCTCTCAAGGCTGGCGCGTTCGGCCCTGGCGCAGGCCTGGTCGGTGCGGCAGTGGCCGGGCAGGCCGGAAGCGGGTGGAGACAGATCCGATGAGTGAAGCCAGTTTTCAGCAGCCGGATCGCAGAAGGCCCGAGCCGCTCTGGTATCAGGTCGAGGAGGCCATCCGCGCCATCGTCAAGAGCGGCGAATGGGCGACGGGCGACCAGATCCCGGCCGAAGACCGGCTGGGCGCGCTGTTCGGGGTCAGCCGCATCACGCTGCGCCACGCTTTGCGCAATCTGGAGGAAAGCGGATTGCTGCGCCGCGAACACGGACGCGGCACCTTCGTGCGCTCCACCACGCTCGTCGCCGGCACCCGCGAACTGACGAGCTTCACTCAGGAGATGGGCAATATCGGCGTCGTTGCCGGCTCGCGCCTGCTCGATTGCAGCCTCACCACCGCCAATGCGGCAGCGGCCGGCGCGCTGGAGATTGAGGAGGGTGACCCGGTGGTGCGCATCCGGCGGCTGCGGCTCGGCAACAACGAACCGATCGGCATCCAGACGGCGCAGCTCTCAGCCGCACGTGTGCCGGGCTTCCTCGACGCCGGCCTGCTGCAGGGATCGCTGTACGAGGCGCTGGAGCGCCACTACGGCATCGTGCCGGTGGCGGCGCGCGAGAATTATCGCGTCGGCGCGGTTGGCGCGGCGGATGCCGAGCTGCTCGATCTGCCGATCGGCAGTCCGGCTTTCGTGGTCGAGCGTATCGCCACCGACGAGCGCGGTCCGTTCGAGTTCACCGTCTCCATCATGCGTGGCGACCGCTACGAGATACGCTCGACGCTGCGCGCCGGGCGCGTCCCGTCAAATCCGCGAAGCTGATCCATCATCACCCAAGCAGACACTTAACAGGAGTACCCACGTGTCCGACCTCTACATTCACCGTCTCGCCGCCCTCATCGACCAGGCAGCGAAAACCAATGAAGCGGCCTTTGCCCAGGCAGCCAGCCGCTTTGCCGACTCGCTTGAAGGCGGCGGTCTGATCCATCTCTACGGTTCAGGCCATTCGGTGCTGCCGGTGCAGGAAGTGTTTCCGCGTTACGGCAGCTATGTCGGTTTCAACCCGCTGACGGACCCGCGCGTGATGTGGCACAATGTGCTCGGCGCCGGCGGCGTGCGTGAGCTGCTGTGGCTGGAGCGCACCGAGAAATACGCCGAAAAATTCCTGGATCATCAGCCGCTCAACAAGGGTGACTCCATCATCATCTTCGGCCACAGCGGCCGCAACTCTTCCGGCATCGATACGGCGCTCTATGCCAGGAAGCGCGGCATCTTCGTCGTTGCGGTCACCAGCAAGAACAATCTCGACAAGCCCGCGACGCACTCCTCCGGCAAGCGACTGGCCGACGCGGCCGATCTCGTCATCGACACCTGCTCGCCGATCGAGGATGCGATCGTGCCGGTCGAGGGCTGGAGCCGTCCGGTGTCGGGCTCGTCGACCGTGCTCGCCATGATCCTGGCGCATGAGCTGGTCGCGCGTACCGCCGAGCAGCTCGCCAAGCGCGGCATCGAACTGCCGGTCTTCGCCTCGCCGACGATCGCGGGCGTGACCCTGCACGACACCGATGTCATCTACGGCGTCTACCGCGAACGCATGCTGGAAGCGCAGAAAAAGCACCTGCCGGCCTTCCAGGCGACGATGCGGGGCGAATGATGTTCGGGGGCGGGAGGCGTCGCGGACGCCTCCCGCCCATGGATGCGCCCAATGCGAGCTTATCATCGTCGATGCAAGACCGGGCCTATCCCCTTGGCTTCCTTCTGAAGCTCCAGTGCCGCTTTGAAAGCGTCAATAAATAATTTGACGCGCGTAATGACTCTGCGATCCATTGGGAACCGTTAAAACTTGACTGGACAAGTTCGGTCGAGCATTGCTGCTTCCAGGCAACGGCCGCGTGACTGGTGTCGGCCGGGGCGGCGAGGGCAAGGGACCCTGAATATCGATGGCGGAAAAGACGCACCGCACGATGGATGACTTCGCCCGGGCGTGCGGCGTGTCACGGCCGACCCTGTCGAAATATTTCGATGATCCGGCAAGCGTCAAGCCGGCGACGCGCGCCCGCATCGAGGCCGCGCTTCGCTCCTCGGATTATCAGCCGAACCTCTTCGCCCGCAATCTCAACCGCAAGCGCACCCGCAATGTCGGCATCGTCGTGCCGGCGATCACCGATCCGTTCTATGCCGAGATGGTCAGCCGCATTGAACTGCGCTGCCGCGACGAGGGTTTTTGGCCGATCGTCATCTCCTCGCACGGTTCGCCCAGGCTTGAGTCGGAATCGGTCAAGACGCTCACCTCGCTGAAGGTGGCCGGCGCCATCGTGGCCCCGCTGGGATCGGTCTCCGAGCCGGGCGTCTTCGAACGGATGGGCAAAGACATCCCGATCGTCTATTTCGACACCTATATCGAGGGTGACACGCCCTTCGTCGGCAACGACAACCACCAGAGCACGTCGATCATGGTCGATTATCTCTGCCGGTCCGGCGAGCCGCCGGTGTATGTCGACATCCCGCACGTCAACCACAATTCGGGCGAGCGACTGCAAAGCTATATCGAGACGATGCGGGCCGCCGGCCTTGAGCCTGTCGTCATCAACGCGGCGCGTGACTACACCTGGGACTTCGAGCGGATCGGCCATGAATGGATGGAAAGGACGCTCGAGAAGGGAGGCCTGCCTGGCCGCACCATTCTGTGCGCCAATGACCGTCTCGCCTTCGGCATCATGTCGGCCGCCTTCACGCGCGGGCTGAAGATCGGCCGCAAGCCCGATTGCGATTTCCGTGTCGCCGCCCATGACGACCACCCGTTGAGCCGCTACACCTGTCCGCCGCTCACCACCATGGCGCAGGACTTCGCCGCAATGGCCGGCCGCAGCGTCGAGATCCTGCTGGCCTTGCTCGACGAGGCCCGCCCGCCCGCGCATGACCTCGTGCGAAACGTCAAGCTCGGCGCGACCCTGGTGATGCGTCAGTCGGCCTGAGCGCGCGTCTGCAATTGGAGCCAGGCGGCGGCCTCGCTCATCGCTTGCCGCGCGGCGAGAATATAGCGGCCCATCGAGACGAAGCCGTGGATCTGGCCCGGCCAGTGCCGCAGGACCAGCGGCACCCCTTCAGCGAGCAGGCGTTCGCCATAGGCGGTCCCTTCGTCGGCCAGGATATCGTGACCGGCGGTCACGACAAACGCCGGCGCCGCGCCTGCAAGGCTCGGTGCCAGCAGCGTCGAAACGCGCCAGTCCTTGATGTCGTCCGGGGTGCGCACATAGTGGTCGCGGAACCAGGCCATGGTGGCGGCGGTCAGTCCAAACCCGTTGCCGAAACGGCGGTAGCTGTCCGCCGTCTGGCGGGCATCGGTGTTGGGATAGATCAGGATCTGGGCAGCAAGCGGCGGTGCTTGCCCATCGCGGGCGAGCAGTGCCAGCACGGCGGCAAGATTGCCGCCGGCGCTGTCGCCGGCAACGGCGATACGGGCAGGATCGATGCCGAGCTCCCCGGCGTCTTGCGCCATGAAGCGGAGCGCTGCCGCGCAGTCTTCGAGCCCGGCGGGGAATTTGTGCTCTGGTGCCAGTCGATAATCGGGGCAGACGACGAGGGCATTGGCCAGATTGGCCAGCCAGCGGCAGATCTCGTCATGCGAATCGAGATTGCCGATGACCCAGCCGCCGCCATGCAGATAGAGCACGGCGCGCGCGCCGGTTCGCGGTGCGCCGATGCCGCGATGGATGCGGATCGGAACCGGGCCGTTCGGTCCGTCGATCTGCCGCTGCGACGTCGCCGCGACCGGCTCATGTTCGCCCTGCTGCGCCGGGAACGAAGCGTTGTAGGCGGCCCGCGCCGCCGCCACGCTGCCGTTCTCGAACGGCGCACCGCCGGCCGCGCGGCCGATTTCCAGGGCACGCAGAGCATCAGGATCGAGCGTCATCGCAATCTCCGTCATGATTGCATCTAGGCGAGCAGGTCGCGCGCCTCGTCCTCCGAGAGTAGGGCCGGCTGGACGACATCGCCAGCAATGGCGACCGGGTTTTTCGTTTCGCCGGAGTGCAGGATCGCCTCCATGATCTCCAGCACATGCAGCGCCAGAGTGCCGGACGCGCGGGGCGTGGCACCTGTCGCGAGCGAACGCACGAGGTCGGCGACGCCGAGCATGCGATAGTTGGCGCGGTCGGGCGCGGCATAGGGCCAGTTGCGGGCGCCGTAGAGTTCGCCCTCGCTGGGGAAATCCTTCCACTCCGCGCCGCGCTCGGACAAGGACACGGTGCCGCCGAACGTGTCGGGGTCGGGCAGGCGCAGCGAGCCCTCCGTGCCGTGCAGTTCGATCGGATGGTTGGAGTGCTTGAAGACGTCCCATGAGGCGCCGAAGGTGACTGTCGCGCCTGACCGGAATTCGAGCAGCGACAGCACGTTGGTCGGCGTGCCGACCTTGAAGGTCGTGTTCTTGAACGGTCCCTCGGCTGATATCAGCCGCTCCTGCTGGCCCCGCGTCGCCATTGCCATGACGCGTTGGACGGGACCGAGCAAATTGACCAGCATGGTCAGATAGTAGGGGCCCATGTCGAACACCGGGCCGCCGCCCGGCTGGTAGTAGAATTGTGGGTTGGGGTGCCAGTGCTCCATGCCGCGGCCCATCATGAAGGCTGTGCCGGTCACGGCGCGGCCGATGGCGCCTTCATCCATCAGGCGGCGCGCCCGCCGCCCGGCGGCGCCGAGGAAAGTATCGGGGGCCGAGCCGAGCAGCAGCCCTCGCTTGGCCGCCTCCGACACCAGGCGGCGCCCGTCGCTGGCCGAGGTCGCCAGCGGCTTTTCGGTAAACACATGCTTGCCCGCCGAAAGCGCCGAAAGCGAAACGTCGAAATGCGCAGCCGGGATGGTCAGGTTGAGGACGAGATCGATCTCGGGATCGGCCAGCATGGCGTCGACGCCGAGCGCGCGGATGCCATATTCCTTCGCCCGCAGCGCCGCCATGTCGGCCGAGATGTCGGCGCAGGCGCGCAGCTCGATGCTGCCGAAGAGGGCGGCATTGCGCAGGTAGGTCATCGAGATGTTGCCGCATCCGACGACGCCGATCCCAAGCTTCGTCTTCGATCGTCCGTGCATTTTCTGTGTCATTCCTCCGATGCGGCCACGCTCTGCCGGATCCATTGCGCCGGCAACGGATCACTCCCCGCAAGCCGCTATACAACATTTTGAATATTGACGCGCGTAAAATTTTTATAGACCATGCGAAACCCAGGGGCGCCAAGGAAACCCAGGGCAGCGTCAAGGAATGAACAACATGACGAAGACGAAGCTCAAGGTCGGCTGCCAGACCTTCACCTGGGAAATGCTCGGCAAGGCCTGGACCGGCGGCCCCGACGATCTCCTGAAGGCGATCGCCGATGGCGGCTATGCCGGCATCGAAATCACCGACACCATGATCGGCCGCTATGCAGGCAAGCCGACGGAGTTCGCCGCGGCGCTTGGAGCATCCGGCCTGACGCTGGTCTCCTTCGCCTTCGGTTCGAAAAGCGGCTTCACGCTGAAGGACGAGATCGGCGCCGATCTCGAAACCGCGAGGCGCTGGATCGATTTCGCTGCCGCGTTCCCAGGTGCGCTTGTCTCGATGGGCTCGGCGACCGTCGTCTCCAACGGCTCGCGCGACGACAAATTCGCTATCGCCGCGGAGGTCTACAACAGGGCCGGCGAGCTCGGGCGCAAGGCCGGCGTCCAGGTCGCAGTGCATCCGAGTTCGCACCACAACACGCTGCTGTTCGACCGCGCCGACTACGACGCGATCTTTGCCTTGCTCGAACCCGACCTGGTCGGCTGGGTGCCCGATACCGGCCACATATTGCGCGGCCACAAGGACATGGCCGATACGCTTACCACCTACCGCGACCGCATCCGCTACATCCATCTGAAGGACGTCGACGCCAAGGGCGATTGGGCGATGCTGGGTAAAGGCGTCTGCGACACCCGTGAAGTGATCGAGATCGTCGGTAGGGCGCCGCGCTTCAACGGCTGGCTGGTGCTTGAGGAAGAATCCGACACGGCCGCCGCCGATCCTGCCGGCGCGGTCAAGACCAACCGCCAGACGATGCGCGGCTACGGAGCCTGAGACGATGATCAGGAAACAGGACAGGCGCCTCAGGGTCGGCGTGCTCGGCTGCGGCCCCATCGCGCAGTTCGCGCATCTGGAATCCTGCGTCAAGGCAGGCAATGCCGACCTCTACGCCATCTGCGACGCCGCACCCGACCTGCTCGCCCGCATGGGCGTCAGCTATGAGCCGCGGAAGATGTATGCCGACTATGACGAGATGCTCGCCGATCCGGAGCTGGAAGCGGTCATCGTCGCCACCTCGGACGCCTATCACGTGCCGATGTCGATCAAGGCGCTCGACGCCGGCAAGCATGTGCTGTGCGAAAAGCCGATCGGAACTTCGGTCGAGGAAGGCGAGGCGCTGGCAGCGGCGGTGAAACGCTCCGGCAGGATCCTGCAGGTCGGCCACATGAAACGCTTCGATCCGGCGCTGGAGGCGGCGCGCGACTTCGTCCGCGACGAAATGGGCGAGGTGCTGGCGCTGAAGGCCTGGTATTGCGATTCCACCCACCGCTACACCAACACGGATGCGGTGCAGCCGCTGCCTGTCACCAGCAAGCTGGCGAAGAAACCGTCCGGCAATCCGAAGGCGGATCTCCGGCAGTATTTCATGCTGGCGCACGGCTCGCATCTCGTCGATACGGCCCGCTTCCTCTGCGGCGAGATCACGGCCGTACGCGCCCGTCTCAACGAACGCTTCGGCGCCTATTGCTGGTTCGTCGAGACCGAGTTCGCCAGCGGCGCGCTCGGCCATCTCGATCTCACCGTCGCCGTACGCATGGACTGGCACGAGGGTTTCCAGCTCTATGGCGAGAACGGCTCCGTCATCGCCAAGACGTTCAATCCCTGGTACTTCCGCGCCAGCGAGGTCGATATCTTCCATGAGAAGGACGCGACCTCGCGAAAACCGCTCGGCGCCGACGGCCATTTCTTCCGCCGCCAACTGGAAGGTCTCGCCGACACGGTGCTGAACGGCGCGCCGATGCGCGGCGCCAATGTCGAGGACGGCATTGCCTCGATCCGCGCCATGGTCGCCATTGCCCGCTCTGTCGAGACCAGCGAGCGGATCGAGCTCGCTTCCGTCTCGGGTGCGGTCTGATGCGTCTCGGCGTCTTCGCCAAGACCTTTGCGGGCACCGAGCCGGCTGTTGTGCTGGAAGCAGTGCGGCAGGCGGGCTATGAGACGACGCAATTCAATCTCGCTTGCGCCGGCCTGCCGTCGATGCCCGATGCGGTGCCGGACGCAGCCATTTCGGCCATTCGCGCCGCCGCCCGATCAACAGGCGTATCGCTCGCCGCCCTGTCGGGCACCTACAACATGGCGCATCCAGACAAGGCGGTGCGCGATGATGGTCTTCGCCGCCTTGCCGTCGTCATCGATACAGCCGCCGCCCTCGACGTTCCGCTGGTCACGCTCTGCACCGGCTCGCGCAATGCAGCCGACCAATGGGCCTATCATCCCGACAACGCCACACCGGCCGCCTGGTCCGACATGGCCACTGAGATGGAAAAGGCGCTGGCGCTGGCCGAAGGCGCAGGCGTCGATCTCGGCATCGAGCCCGAACAGGCCAACATCGTCAACTCGGCGAAGGATGCCACCCGCTTGATCGCCGACATGGGCTCGAAGCATCTGAAGATCGTGCTCGATCCGGCGAACCTGTTCGAGCATGCGACGCCGGGCGAGGCGCGCGCCATCGTCGCGGCGGCGATCGACGAGGCCGCCGCCCATATAGCCATGGCGCATGCCAAGGACAGGCATAGCGACAGCCGCTTCGCCACAACAGGGGAGGGCATAGTCGATTTTCCGGATTTCGTCGCGCGGCTGAACGCTGTGAAATTCGATGGCCCGCTCGTCACGCACGGATTGTCGGCCGACGAAGCTCCCGCCGTCGCCGCGTTTCTGCGCGGGCTGCTCCGATGAGCGTCGCGCCGACAATGATGCTTCGCGACGATGCTGCGCTTCGTGTCTTCGACACGGAGCAAGGCAGGCTTTCCGTCGTCTTCCAGCACGGTCTCGGCGGTGACGCCGCCCAGGTGGCGCAGAATTTTCCCGACAGCCCGTCGCGACGCCGGCTCACCGTCGAATGCCGGGCGCAAGGCGGCTCCGGTGCCGGCCACAAGCGCCCCCTTTCGATCGCCATGTTCGCCGACGACGTGCTGGCCGCCGCCGATGCGGCCGGCATCGAACGCTTCGTCGCCGGCGGCATCTCGATGGGTGCGGCGATCGCGCTGCGCCTGGCCGTCCGGCATCCCGAGCGCGTCACCGGCCTGGTGCTGGTCCGTCCGGCCTGGGCCTTCGACGCGGCACCTGAAAACATGCGTCCCTATGCGGAAGTGGCCGAGCTCATCCGAAACCGCCCGCCGAACGAGGCGCGCGCCGTCTTTGCCGCTTCGGCCACGGCCGCCCGGTTCCGCGCCGAGGCACCCGACAATCTGGCGTCGTTGCTCGGTTTCTTCGAACGCGACAATGCAGCGGACTTCGCCGAAATGATGCGGGCAATCGCCGGCGATGGGCCCGGCGTTTCGCGGGCCGCAGCCTCTGCCCTCTCAATCCCCACACTGGTCATCGGCAGCGGCGTCGATCTCGTCCATCCCTTGGCGACCGCGCGCGAACTGGCGAAGACAATCCTCAACGCGATCTTCACCGAGGTGACACCGAAGGCCAGCGACAAGGATCGCCACTTCGCCGAAATCCGTGCCGCGATCGGCGGCTTTCTCGATAGAAATTTCAACAACCAGGACCAGTCATGATCTCGAAACCCCTTTCAGGCCCGGCCGCCATCGCCGCATTGCCGCGCGATCGTCTGATCGCCGAGTTCTCGCTCTGGTCGGCCGATCTCGCCAATTTCGAGAGCGACTTGAAGCGCATCGAACCCTATGTCGACCTTCACCACATCGATGTCGCTGACGGCCACTTCGCGCCGTCCTTCCTGTTCTTCCCCGATCTGGTCGCCCGTATTGCCAAACTGACGGCCAAGCCCATCCATGTCCATCTGATGGTCGACGGGACAATCGTCGAGGAACAGACGCGCCAATTCATCGAGGCCGGCGCCGACATGATCAGCGCCCATGCCGAGAATGGCGAAGCAGGATTGCGCGCCGTGCGGCTGGCGCGCGAACTTGGCGCCGAAGCCGGCGTCGTGCTGCGGCTGGAAACGCCGGTCGAAGCGGTGAGGCCCTTCGTGTCCGAAGTCGCGTTCGTCACGCTTCTGGGAACCGCGATCGGCGTCAAGGGGCAAGGCCTTTCGGAGAAAGCCTGCGACAGGTTGGTTGAGGCCCGCGCCATCCTGCGCAAGACCGGACGCGAGGCGGACGTGGTTCTTGCCGCCGACGGCGGCATCCGCCATGAGACCGTGCCGCTGCTGCGTGCCGCGGGTGCCGAGACCGTGGTTCTTGGTTCGCTCGCCTTCGGTGACAAGGATCTGGCCGGCCGCATCGGCTGGCTGCACGGGCTGAAAGTCGCGGCATGAGCAACGAGGCCGCTCTCGCGATCGATCTGGGCGGCACCGAGCTTCGTGCCGCCCTGGTCGACCGTGATGGCAAGATACTGGCATTCGCGGCGGTGCCGACACAGGCGCAGGCCGGTCCCGAAGTGGTGATCGGCCAGATCGAGGCTCTCGCCGCGACCATCCATGCCGAGGCACCGGCGCTTACCATCCTCGGTGTCGGCGTCGGTGCGCCGGGACCGCTCGATCCGCTGGCCGGCATCGCGGTCGGGCCGCCGACGCTCGCCGGCTGGCTGGACGTGCCGCTGGCCGACATCCTCGAGCGGCGGCTCGGCTTGCCGGTGCGGCTGGAGAACGACGCCAATGCCGCGGCACTTGGCGAGTGGCGCTTCGGCGCCGGCCACGGTGCCCGTTCGCTTGTCTTCGTCACCGTCTCGACCGGCATTGGCGGCGGCGTCGTCGTCGACGGGCGCATCCTGCACGGCCGCCGCGGCCTTGCCGCCGAGATCGGCCATATGACCATCACCAATGAAGGCGAGCGCTGCATGTGCGGTGTCGTCGGCTGTTTTGAGGCCATCGCTTCGGGCACCGCGCTCGGCCGCCGCGCCAATGCCGCGACGTCGGCCTTCGACGGCTCGACGCTGCGCCGCCTCTCGGCCAACGGCGAGGTGACGGGCCGCCATGTCGTCGATGCGGCGCGGCTGCAGGACGATCTCGCCCTGGCCTTGCTCGAGGAGGAAGCGCGCTGGCTCGGCGTCGGCTTCACCAACCTCCTGCATCTCTATTCGCCCGACGTGCTGGTCGTCGGCGGCGGCATCGCCAATGGCCTCGATCTGATGGCTCCGGCAATAGAGGCGACCATCCGCCAGCGCGCCATGCGCGCCTATCGCGACGTGCCGGTGGTTCAGGCCCAGCTCGGCCGCCACGCCGGGCTGGTCGGCGCGGCAAGCCTTGTCCTGTTCGACGACGGCACGGCCCGCGTGCCTGTCGAAGGGCCGAACAGATATCCCGGACATGGGGAGGGACACTGATGGCCGGGCTGCGCGGCGTGCGCAAGTCCTGCCGCCTCACACGATGAACACACGAAAAATGGCCGGAGGCAGCGATGCCTCCGGCCATTTGCTATCGCTATGCGGCCGCTGCGATTACTCGGCTGGAACGATGTCCGCCGGCAGGCTGTCGTCGGCCGTTCCCGCCAGCGCCCTGGCCAGTTTGGCCTCGTCGAGCTCGCCTTCCCAGCGCGCCACCACCAGCGTCGCCACCGCATTGCCGACGAAGTTGGTCAGCGCCCGGCATTCCGACATGAAGCGATCGACGCCGAGGATCAGCGCCATGCCGGCGACAGGCACGGCCGGCACCACCGAAAGCGTGGCGGCAAGGGTGATGAAGCCGGCGCCGGTGATGCCGGCCGCCCCCTTGGAGGAAAGCATCGCCACCAGGAGCAGCAGGATCTGGTCGCCGAAGGAGAGGTGGATGTTCGTCGCCTGCGCGATGAACAGCGCGGCCAGCGTCATGTAGATGTTGGTGCCGTCGAGGTTGAAGGAATAGCCGGTCGGGATGACCAGCCCGACCACCGAGCGCTTCGCGCCGGCCTTCTCCATTTTCTCCATCAGCGAGGGCAGTGCCGCTTCCGAAGACGAGGTGCCCAGCACCAGAAGCAGCTCCTCCTTGATGTAGCGGATCAGCGACAGGATGGAGAAGCCGTTGTAGCGGCAGACGGCGCCCAGCACGATGAACACGAACAGAAAAGCGGTCATGTAGAAGGTGCCGACCAGCATGGCGAGGTTGATGACCGAGCCGATGCCGTATTTGCCGATGGTGAAGGCCATGGCACCGAAGGCGCCGATCGGGGCTGCCTTCATCAGCACGCTGACCAGCTTGAACATCGGCGCCATCAGCGCCTGCAGGAAATTGAGCACCGGCGCGCCCTTGTCGCCGACCAGGGCCAGCGCGATGCCGAACAGCACCGAAAAGAACAGCACCTGCAATATGTCGCCGTCGGCGAAGGCGCCGACGATGGTCGTCGGGATGATGTTCATCAGGAAGCCGGTGACCGACTGGTCGTGCGCCTTGGCGGCGTAGCTGTTGACGGTCGCGGCGTCGAGCGTCGCCGGGTCGATGTTGAAGCCGGCCCCGGGCTGCACGACATTGGCCACGATCAGGCCGATGATGAGCGCCAGTGTCGAGAAGGTGAGGAAGTAGAGCATCGCCTTGCCGGCGACGCGGCCTACCTTCTGCAGGTCGCTCATGCCGGCGATGCCGGTGGCGACCGTCAGGAAGATAACCGGGGCGATGATCATCTTGACCAGCTTGATGAAGGCGTCGCCAAGCGGCTTCATGCTCTCGCCGAGCGACGGATAGAAATGGCCGAGCAGGATACCGACGGTGATCGCCACCAGCACCTGCACGTAGAGTTGGGCGTAAAGCGGCTTGCGCTGCGCGGCGGGCGCGCGTGATTGGTCTGCCATGTGCATCTGCTATCTCCCTGGCCGGAGGGAACGGCACGCGCCGCCCCGCAAGACTTCTCCCATCGCGGCGCTCCGGTCGCTCGCCGCTGTCGAGAGTTTTGCAAGCGCCGTGCCAGATCGAGAAAAGGCCGGAACCCTGGATTTCCGGCGGTTTTGTCCCCGTTTCAATGGAGGCCTGTGCGGATTTCCGCACTCACCCTTGTTTGCCTGGGCGGAGTTTCGCATTACAGTGGCTGCTGAACAGCGAACGGTGGAGAGGGCAGACGCCGCAGGCAGACATCGATAGCGCATCCCCGGAATTCGCCGGCCGCGACCTGCTGCGTGAAGCGATGGCCAGGCTGCGTGACGGCCGCTGGCTCATTCTCCTGATCGGCCTGGCAATGCTGGCGGGAGCGGTCGCGATTGCCGGGCGCCTTGCCGCCAACCAGGCTGCCGGCGATCTCCGCGACGGAGCACTGGCAGCCTTGCCGCTGGCGGCGGGCACCTTGACCGGCGAAATCGAAAAGCAGCGTCTCGTTCCCTTGGTGCTGGCACGCGACGATGCCGTGCGCGACGCGTTGCGCCGGGCCGGCAAAACGCAAGAGACAGCGCTCGACGACAAGCTCCGCGCCATTGCCGCCGACGCCTCGGCATCCGCCATCTATGTCATCGACACGGCAGGCATCGCGATATCGGCCAGCAACGCCGGCGAGCCGGGCAGCTTCGTCGGCATCGACTACAATTTCCGCCACTATTTCACCGACGCCATGACCAAGGGCGCCGCCAGCCAGTATGGCCTCGGCACGATCAGCGGCAGGCCGGGACTTTATCTCGCCAGCCGCGTCGATGACGGCAAGACGCCGCTCGGCGTCGCCGTACTGAAGGTCGAACTCGACGGCGTCGAAGCCAATTGGCGCTCCAGCGGCTTTGTCGTATTTGTCACCGACGAGCGCGGTGTCGTGCTGGCGACCAGTTGGCCCGAGTGGCGGTTCCACGCGCTTGCGCCGCTCTCGGCCGCGGATGCCGCGACAGCTCACGCGCAGCTTCAACTTGCCGAAACCGGCTTCGAACCGCTGCCGATACGACGCGGTGCCGGTGACGGCCTGGCGACAATCGACAATGCCGGAAAATCGCGCCAGTTCGTCGAAGTGGCGCAGGACCTGCCCGGCGCCGTTCCCGGTTGGCGTCTGTGGCTGCTCACGCCTGCCGATGCCGCTTTGACGTCGGCAGCCAACACGGCACGCCTGACCACGCTGCTGGCGCTGCTGTTCACGGGTTTACTTGCCTACGTGCTTCTCAGGCGCCGCCGTGCGCGCCGCGTGAGGCAGGAAGCGCTGGCGCGCATGAATGCTGAACTGGAGAGCAGGGTAAGCACGCGAACGGCGGAACTGACCCGCTCCAACACCGCCCTTGCCGGCGAGATCGCCGAGCGCGAAAACGCCGAGGCCAAGGTCCGCCGACTGCGCGACGACCTCGCCCAGGCCAACCGGCTTTCCATCCTCGGCCAGATCGCCGCCGGCGTCGCGCATGAGATCAACCAGCCGGTGGCGGCGATACGCACCTACGCCGAGAATGCCGGCCGCTTCCTGCATGGCGACAAAGTCGAATCCGTCTCGGGCAACCTGACATCGATCGTGTCGATGACCGAGCGCATCGGCGCCATCACCAGCACGCTGCGCACCTTCGCACGGCGGCCAGGCGTCGCCGCCTCGCCATTGCCCGTGCGCGAAGCGATCGACGGCGCGCTGTCGCTCCTGTCCGGCCGCATCCGCGATTCCGGCGTGACCGTCGTCAAGCCGCGCGGCACCGCCTCGCCGACGGTCATGGCCAGCCGAATCCGGCTGGAGCAGATCCTGGTCAATCTCTTGCAGAATGCGCTGGATGCCCTGAAGGACCGGCCCGATCCGCGCATCGAGATCGAGCTTGCCGAGCGCGACGACAGGGTGCTGGTTTCGGTGCGCGACAATGGACCTGGCCTCGGGCCGGAAGCGGCCGGCAATTTGTTCATGCCGTTCCAGACCACCAAGGAAAAGGGGCTTGGCCTCGGTCTGGTGATCTCGCAGGAGATCGCCCAGGAACTGGGCGGCACGCTGCGCCTCGATCCGGGCAGCACGAAAGGCGCATCCTTCACCATAGATCTGAGGCGAATTGAATGACTGAGGGATCAGGGCTGGTCGCGCTCGTCGAAGACGACGCGGATCTGCTTCACGCCACCACGCAATTGCTCGAGCTTGCCGGCTTCGGCGTGATCGCGTTCAAGGCCGCGGAGGCAGCGCTTGCCGCCGTCGACCGGGATTTCCAGGGCGTGGTTGTCAGCGATATCCGCATGCCCGGCATGAACGGCTTGCAGCTGTTCGATCGCATCAGGGCGATCGACATCGACATACCGGTGATCCTGGTCACCGGGCATGGCGATGTCGATCTCGCGGTGGCGGCGCTCAAGGACGGCGTCTACGATTTCATCCCGAAACCCTATGCGGGCGAGCGCCTTGTCGAGGCACTGAAGCGGGCAAGCGAAAAGCGGCGGCTGGTGATGGAGAACCGGCGGCTGCACGAGGCCGCCGCACAGGCCGCCGACGGCCTGCCGCTGATCGGCGAGGCGCCCGCCATCCGCCGCCTGCGCGAGACCTTGCGTCAGATCGCCGACATGGATGTCGACGTGCTGGTGGAAGGGGAGACCGGCACCGGCAAGGAGGTGGTGGCGGATCTCCTGCACCGATGGGGCCGGCGCCGCGCAAAGCCTTTCGTGGCGCTGAATTGCGGCGCTCTGCCGGAGACCGTCATCGAGAGCGAGCTGTTCGGCCACGAGCCGGGCGCGTTCACCGGGGCGCAGCGGCGGCGAATCGGTCGCATCGAGCATTCGAGCGGCGGCACGCTGTTCCTCGACGAAATCGAATCCATGCCGCCGCCGCTACAGGTCAAGCTGCTGCGGGTGCTGGAAACGCGCAGCCTCACCCCGCTCGGCTCCAACGAAACGCGCCGCCTCGATCTGCGGGTCGTCGCGGCAACGAAGGTCGATCTGGGTCGGCCGGACCAGCGCGGCGATTTCCGCGAGGATCTCTATTTCCGCCTCAACGTCGTGACGCTGCGCATCCCGCCGCTGCGCGAGCGGCGCGGCGACATCCCGATGCTGTTCGGGCATTTCCTGGGCAAGGCCTCGCAGCGTTTCGGCCGCCCGGTCGCGGCGGTGAATGCCGCGGTGAGCGACCATCTCCAGTCGCATGACTGGCCGGGCAATGTGCGCGAGCTCGCGCATTTTGCCGACCGCGTCGCGCTCGGCCTCGGGCCCGACGAGGAGGCCAGGGCAACGTCCGCGCGCTTGCCGGAGCCCTCAGCGGCGCTGCCCGGACGGGTCGGCCGCTACGAGGCGCAACTCATCCGGGAAGCCTTGCGCGATCATGCCGGCGACGTGCGCGGGGCCATCGACGCACTCGGCGTGCCGCGCAAGACCTTCTACGACAAGCTCAAGCGCTACGGCATTTCCGCCTCCGAATTCCGCAATGGTGGCGACCCGGACCGGCACGCTGTTCGGGGACGGACATAGGCGTTGCGCAGGCGCTCCGGCCTTCGTAACTCTGTTCGTCTCCCGTTGCACATTTCGGATGAGCCATGATCACGACACTTGAAACGACGGCAACCCCGTTGCCCGAGGAGCTCGCCTTTCTCGGCGAGCGTTTGATGGCGTTCAACGACGGCGATGTCGGCGCTTCCGAAAGGAAGGCCCTTGCGGTGTTCGTGCGTGATGAGGCCGGCGCGATTGTCGCGGGCATTTCGGGCTACACCGCCTGGGGCTGGCTTTACGTGCAATGGCTGTGGGTCGACGAAAGGCTGCGCGGCCGGCACATGGCCGGCACGATGCTGGACGCGGCTGAGAAGGAGGCGATGGCGCGTGGCTGCCAGAACGCCTGGATCGACACCTTCAACCCCAACGCCGCCAGGGTCTATCAGCGCCAGGGCTATCAGCCCTTCGGAACACTCGCCGATTTCCCCGTCGGCCGCAGCCGCGTCTTCCTGCAGAAAAAACTGTCGGCGGGCTGATCAACCGGCCAGCCGTCCGCCGCGCATCGGCTGCGGCGCGCCCGTCGTGCTGGGAAAACTGATCGGCAGGCCGCGCAGCACGCGCACCGCCAAAAAGGCAAAACATTCTGCCTCCACCGCGTCGCCGCTCCAGCCGAGGCTTTCGGCCTGCACCACCTCGATACCGGCGCGGCTGGCGATCATTGCCATCATCGTCGGGTTGTGGCGACCGCCGCCGCTGACCACCAGTCTTTTCGGCCGGCTCGGCAGAAGGTCGAGTGCCTTGCCGACCGCGGCGGCGGTGAAGGCGGTCAAAAGCGCGGCGCCGTCCTCGGCGCTCAGGCCATCCGCCATGGTGGCGCCGAAGTCGAAACGGTCCAGCGATTTCGGATAGGGTTTGGTCAAATAGGGGTGTTGCAGCAGCTTGGCGAGCCGGGCTTCGTCGACCGTTCCCGCCCGGCCAAGCGCGCCGTCGCGGTCCATTTCGCCGAGCCCCTTCGACTTGATGAAATCGTTGAGCGGCGCGTTGGCGGGGCCGGTGTCGAAGGCAACGACATTGTCGCCGCCGTCCCACCAGGTGATGTTGGCGACGCCGCCGAGGTTCAGCACGGCCACCTCGCCGCTGGCGCCGGCGCTGCGCATCAGCGCGGTGTGATAGGCGGCCGCCAACGGTGCGCCCTGTCCTCCGGCGCGCATGTCGGCAGAGCGGAAATCGTAGGCAACCTTGGTGCCGAGGATCGCATGCATCAATTCGCCGTCGCCGAGCTGCCGGGTCTGGCCGAGCCGGCCGATTTGCGGCGCGCGATGCAGTACGGTCTGGCCGTGGAAGCCGACGACGCCGATATCCGCCATCGTCATCCCATAACCTTCTACGAGCTCCTTGACCGCCGCCGATTGCGCGCGCGTCAGCGCCTCCTCGGCCTCGCGGAAGATCGCCGGCTCCGGTCCGGCAAAATTCCAGGCTCGCGCCTGCTTCAGCGTCTCTTCCAGCAGCGAGCGGATCGACGGGGGGTAGGGCATCAGCCGGTAGGTGCCGAAATCGTCGATGCGCTCGCCATCGGTCTTGATCAGGGCGACATCGATGTTGCCGTCCAGCACGGTGCCGGTCATCAGGCCGACGGCCCAGATGGATTCCATTATCGAACTCCATTGATGAGATCGCCGACCGCTTGGCGAAGCGCGACGATTCCGCTGTCGAAGTGACGTGTCGGATGGATCCGGTTGGTAAGCAAGGTCCAGGCCTTGCCTCTGTCGAAGTCGATCCACAGCCCCGTGCCGGTAAAGCCGGTATGGCCTATCGTTCCGGGGCCGCACAAAGCGCCGCCGGACCAGCCGTCATAGGGACGCTCCCAGCCATGGGTGCGGGTGGCGGACAAGGGCGTGCGCATCGGCGCGATCGACCGTTCGGATGCGCCGTCCAGCAGCCCTTGGGCGAAATCGAGCACCGAGGCCGCCGTGCCGAACAGGCCGGCATGGCCGGCGCCTTGCAGCGCCGCGCAATTGTCGTCGTGCACCTCGCCGGACAGAACCCGATGGCGCCAGGTGCAGTCTTCTGTTGCAGCGGCTAGATCGGGCTCGGCGGACCACGCAAAGCCCGGGCCGGGCTCCATGTCCCGGATGCTTTTCCCCGACAGCCGTTCGAGCGCAAAGCCGAGCAGGATGAAATTGATGTCGGAATAAACGGGATCGCGGGCCCGCCATTCCCGTTGCAGGATGAAGGCGCGCAGCAAGTCGGGGTCGCGCCCATAGGTATAGATCGGTTCGACGGCCGGGAAGGGCGTCTGGTGCCCGAGGCACTGGCGAAACGTCACCTTCCGCTCCCAGGCATTCGCGTCGTACTGGCGTAGGTCCCGCAGCACCGAGACGAGTGGTGCGTCGAGATCGATGGCACCGTCCTGAGCCAGCGCCAGAATGCGCGGCGTGGTGAAGATCACCTTGGTCAGGGATGCCAGGTCGAACCAGGTCTCCTCACGCATCGGTCGCTGCTTAGGCACGAGTTGGGCTGAGCCGATCGCCCTGGTGATGCGGTCGCCATTCCTGTCAACGATGCCGAGCACGCCACCGGGGATGCGCTTGGCGGCCACTGCTGCTGCGAGCGGTTGGAACGCGCGGTCGAAGATCTGGGCGAGGGGGCTCAATGCTGGCGTCCTGAAAGGCCGAGTTCCGTCACACCCCCCTCTGCCCTGCCGGGCATCTCCCCCGCAAGGGGGGAGATTGGCAGAGTTGATGTCCCGCCAGCCTTCCACCATTGGAGATTGGCGAAGGCCGAGGCGACATCCGATCTCCCCCCTTGCGGGGGAGATGTCCGGCAGGACAGAGGGGGGTGCTGTCCCGCCGACCTAACCGAGCCCAGGGCACCATGCATCACCCTTCCACCCTCGCCATATGATCTACCCCAAATTCCTCCCATCTCGCCGGCGCCGGCTCAAACCCTTGCGGGCGCACCAGGGAAGGCACCTGGCGTGTGTCGATCTCGAAACGCTCATGCCGCCGGTCGATGGCCGGAACCGCTGATATGAGCTTCTTCGTGTAGGAATGTTTCGGCGCCGACAGCACCGAGGCCGCGTCTCCGATCTCGACGATCTGGCCGGCATAGATGACGGCGATGCGATGAGCGATCCGCTCGACGACAGCCATATCGTGCGAGATGAACAGATAGGCCAGCCCGAACTCGCGCTGCAGGTCGACCAGCAGCTCCAGCACCTTGGCCTGCACTGAAACATCGAGGGCGGAAACCGCTTCATCCAGAACGACGACCGACGGGTTGAGCATCAGCGCGCGGGCGATGCACAGCCTTTGCCGCTGGCCTCCGGAGAATTCGTGCGGATAGCGCTGCAAACTGTTCTGCGGCAGGCCGACGCGCTCCAGCAGGCTCGCCATCCTGGCTCGCGTTTCGGCGTCCGCCCGGCCGCCATTGGCGATCACCGGCTCCGCCAGGATGCTCTCGATGCTCAGCCGCGGGTTGAGCGAAGCGTAGGGATTCTGGAAAACCATCTGCACGGGCTTGGCGCCGTGCTTTGCCGAGGCCGTCCGGGCGCCGACCGAGAAGCTGCCGCGCGTCGAGCGCACCAGCCCAAGGACTGCTTTCGCGGTGGTTGATTTGCCCGAGCCGCTCTCGCCGACAATGGCCAATGTCTCTCCCGGCATCAGGTCGAAGTCGACACCGTCGACGGCGTGCACCGCGCCGCTGGCATGGCTGAAGAAACTGCTCCTGAGCGGAAACCGCACCACCAGGCCGTTGACCTCAAGGGCCGGGTCGGTCCTTGTATTCTTGCCGCGCTGTCCGTCCGCGCGTGTCGCGCGGCCGTGGGCGAAATGCGGCACATCCTGCAACAGATGCTGTGTGTAGGCGTGCTGCGGCCTGTCGAGGACCTGGTTCAGTTCGCCCTGTTCCACGGCCTGCCCGTTCTGCATCACCATCACCGTGTCGGCGATCCCGGCGACAAGGCCGATGTCGTGGGTGATGAAGATCATCGACATGCCGCTTTCCTGCTTGAGCTCCGCAAGCAGCGCCATGATCTGCGCCTGTACCGTCACATCGAGCGCCGTGGTCGGTTCGTCGGCGATCAGCAGGCGCGGATTGCAGGCGAGCGCAATGGCGATCATTACCCTTTGCAGCATGCCGCCCGACAGCTGGTTGGGCGTGTATTTCAGCCGCCTTGCCGCATCGGGGATGCGCACCCGGTCGAGCGCGTCCTTGGCCGCCGCCGTGGCCTGCCGGCCGGTCAGGCCGCGATGCAGCCGGAACGATTCCTCGATCTGGGTGCCGATCGTCAGCACAGGATTGAGCGAGGTCATGGGCTCCTGGAAGATCATGCCGATCTCTGCGCCGCGAATCCCGGTCAGTTGCGGCTCGGTCGCGGTCGTCAGGTCGAAGAGACTGCCGTCGGCCCGTTTCAGCGTCATGGCGCCGCCGGTGATGCGGCCGCCGCCGAAATCGATGAGACGGTTGATCGACAGTGCGGTGACGGACTTGCCCGAGCCGCTTTCGCCGACGATGGCCAGCGTTTCGCCGTCGGCGAGGTCGAAGCTGACGCCGCGCACCACCTCATTGGCTTTCGGGTCGCGGCCGAAGCCGACGTTCAGGTCGCGGACCGACAGAAGCGGGATCATGCGAGCGCTCTCCGCATCCTCGGATCGAGGATGTCGCGCAAGGCGTCGCCCAAGAGGTTGAAGCCCAGAATGCTGATCATGATCGCCAGGCCGGGGAAGATCATCAGCCATGGGGCGGTTTCCATCAGATTGCGGCTGTCGCTCAGCATCAGGCCGAGCGAAGCGGCCGGCGGCTGCGTGCCGAGACCGAGGAAGCTCAGGCCGGCCTCGGTCAGCAATGCCCAGGCGAGCGCCAGCGTCACCTGGACGGTCAGCGGCGCGACCAGATTGAGCAGCAGGTGCCGCGTGACGATGTAGCTGGAGCTGCTGCCGAAGGTGCGCGCGGCGTCGACGAATTCGCGCGCTTTGAGCGACAAAGCAGGGCCGCGCACCACTCGTGTGAAGATCGGCGTATAGACGATGCCGATGGCGACCACGCTGGTCCATGTGCCCGGTCCGGCAACGGTGACGATCAGCAGCGCCAGAAGAATGGCAGGAAAAGCCAGCAGCACATCCATGATCCGCATCAGCACGCCGTCCCAGCGACGCCCGAGCCAAGCGGCGGCGAGCCCAAGCACGGTGCCGGCAAGCGCGGCGAAGGCGACCGAAAAGAAGGCCACTGTGAAGGACTGGCCGACGCCCGCCATCAGCCGGCTCGCCACGTCGCGGCCGAACAGGTCGGTGCCCATCGAGTAGGCGGCACTGGGCGCATGCAGCCGGTCGACCCGGTATTGCGTGATCGGATTGTGCGGGGTCAGTCCCAACAGGCCGAGGATGGCGACCAGGAGATAGACGCCGACGATCACGCCGCCGATACGGCCGCTGCTGTGCCTGAAGATGGCGCGCAGCATGCGCATCACTGCTCGCCCAGCCGGATGCGCGGATCGAGCGCGACATAGGCGAGGTCGACCAGGAGATTGACGATCATGAAGTTGAAGGCGATGAACAGCACGCTGCCATCCTCCAGCGCGTAGTCGCGCTGGAGGATGGCGTCGAGCACCATGCGGCCGAGGCCGGGCAGGGCATAGATCTGCTCGACGATGACCGCGCCGCCGAGGAGATAGCCGAACTCGATGCCGCTCAGCGTCACCACGGGGATCAGCGCGTTGGGGAGCGCATGTCGCCAGATGACGCTGCGCGCCGAGGCGCCCTTGCTGCGGGCGGTGCGCACATAGTCGTCGCTCAACACGTCGAGCATGGCCGAGCGCGAGATGCGGGTGACCGAGGCGGCGAAGGCGAAGCCGAGCGTGATGGCAGGCAGGATCAGCTGGCTGAGATTACGCAAGGGATCCTGCCAGAGCGGCGTGAATTCGCCCATGGCCGGCAGCACGCCGAAGCCGGCCGACAGCGCGTAGATGATCAAAAGGCCGAGCACGAAGCTCGGCGTCGACTGGCCGATCATAGCGACGACGCGCACACCGAGGTCGGACAGTTTCTCACTATGCGTGGCGGCGTAGATGCCCGCCGGCATGCCGGCTGCGAGTGCGATGATCATCGACAGCACGGCCAGTTCCAGCGTCAGCGGGAAGCGCTCGAGGATGACGTCCAATACCGGCCTACCATAGGTGACGGAGATGCCGAAATTGCCGTGCAGGATGCCGCCGATCCAGCGCCAGTACTGGACGAACCAGGGCTGGTCGATGCCGAAATAGGCGGCGAGCGCATCGCGCTGTGCCGGCGTCAGCAGGCCGGCTTCGGTGCCCAGCATCGCGGTGATCGAATCGCCCGGCACCATCCGGATCGCCACGAAGACCAGGATCGACACGCCAAGCAGGACGAGAGGAAACGCCGCAAGTCGTCGCATCAGATAATTCACGCGAAGAAGACCTCTCGTCTAGAGCATGATGCCGAAAAGTGTGAAACGGTTTTCGGACGACATCATGCTCTATCCCTTTGATCTGGAGGCGGATTCAAATTTCAGGTCGATTCAACCTGAAATCATCCGTCTCCAGGGCCGCCCACGGCTACTGCTGGATGGTAACCTTGCTGAGGCTGAACAGCGTGCCCGTCGGCGTCGGCACGAACCCGGCGACGTTCTTCTGCTGGGCGGTATAGCTGTAGGACGTGTAGAGCCAGATCCAGGGCGAGACTTCGGCGAGGTGCTTCTCGAACTCGGTGAAGATCGCCTTGCGCTTGGCCGGATCGGTCTCGGCGCGGCCTTTCTGCATCAGGCTGTCCAGCGTATCGTCGATGTAGTTGGCCACCTTCTGCAGATTGCCTGATTTGGTCCAGTAGCGGTTATACATGGTGTAGGGGTCGGCGCGGCCGCCATTGAGCGCGATCGCCATGTCGAAATCGCCCTTCAGCCAGGCGTCGACATAGACGTTGAGCTCCATCATCTTGATGTCGAGCTTGACGCCGATCTCGGCGAGCTGCGATTGGATGACCTGGGCTTCTGCCGCCGCCGTCGGCGGCTCGCCGGTGGCGCCGATCACGGTCGCCGAAAAGCCGTCGGCAAAGCCTGCCTCCGCCATCAACTTCTTGGCCTTCTCGACATCACGCTTGTAGCAGAAGAGCTGGCTTGGATCGGTCGCAAGTGCTGGGATGGTCAGCGGTCCGGTGACCTTGCCTTCACCGAGCGCGGCGGTGTCCAGAACCTCCTGCCGGTCGATGGCGCAGGAGATCGCCTGGCGCACCTTGAGTTCGGTCATCGGCTTGCGTGACGGATTGAGCTGCAGCACGTTATAGGCCAGCACCGGCGCGCGGTTCAGTTGCAGGCTAGCCTCCTTCGGCACCAGCGTGGCGACGAGCGGATCGTTGAGCAGCGCGAAATCGACCTGCTTGGTGCGCATGGCGGCGAGGATCGCCGCTTCATCGGGCAGCACGCTGATTTCGATACCGTCGACGCCGGTCGCGCCGCCGGCCCATTCCTTGTTGGCGCTCAAGACTTCCTTGGCGTTGGGGTCCCATTTATCGAGCTTGAACGGGCCGGAGCCGACCGTTTTGGTGCCGATCGAGCCGGCCTTGATCTCGGCCGCCGGCACGATGGCCGCGTTGATGTCGCTCATCGCCGTCAGGATCGGCGCGTCGGGCTGCGATAAATGGAACACGACGGTTCCAACGTCCGGCGTGTCGATGCTGGCGATCGACAGGAAGTTGGCGCGGGCGGCGGCGCCTGTCTTCTCGTCCAGGATGCGCTCGAAAGACGCCTTGACGTCGGCCGAGGTCACGGCAGCGCCGTCCTGGAATTTCGCCTTGGGATCGAGCTTGAAGGTCAGCTCCTTGCCGTCCTTGGAGAATTCCCAGGACGTGGCGATGGCCGGGATGATCTGCAGGCTGGCATCGACCCGCACCAGCGGCTCATAGATCAGCTCCAGGAGCCGCAGCGAGGAAAAGGCCGTCTGCTTGTGCGGATCAAGTCCCGTTGCGTCCTGCGACCAGGCCATGTGCAGCGTCGCCGCCTGCGTCGAGACCGTGGCGATGCCGAGCATGGCTGCGAGCGTGACGCCCGACAGCAGCTTTCTTGTGAGGTGAACCATTCTCGTCTCCCATCTTTGCTTGAACCCGATGCCCTTGCAGTTTCTGCGGACCGCTTCCAAGACACACGCGCTTTGGAGCATCGGCCCAGTCTATGCGGCTTCGCGCCGTCTTGTGTAAAGCAGCTTCACGCCGTCTGGTCTCAAGCGCCTTCATGCGTCTCGTCGCTGATTGCCTTTCGCAGGAAACCCCTTGCCTTGGCGAGGGCTGCGCGCGCCTCCTCGACCTCAAGCCCGGTGATGGTCAGCAGGATCGCCAGCTTCACGTCGTTGCCGGTCCGGCCGAGCGCCTGGCGCGCCTGCGCCGCCGTGCAGCCTGTGGTCTGCATCACGATCCTGGTTGCCCTGGCGACCAGTTTCCTGTTGGACGGATTGAGGTCCACCATCAGGTTCTGGTAGCTCTTGCCGATGCGGATCATCGAGGCCGTGCTCAGCATGTTGAGCACCAGCTTCTGCGCCGTTCCGGATTTCAGCCGCGTCGAGCCGGTCAGCACCTCGGGACCGACGACCGGCGAGATGGCGATGTCGGCAATGCCTGCTATGGTCGATGCCGGATTGCAGGACAGGGCGACCGTCGTTGCCCCCACCTGCTTGGCATAATTCAACCCGCCGATCACATAGGGCGTGCGCCCGCTGACCGCGATGCCGACCACCACGTCGTCCGGGGTGAGCTTGATGTCCTGCAAGGCCCTGGCGCCCATCTTGGGATCATCCTCGGCCCCTTCGGTCGAGCGCACCAGCGCGTCGGGCCCGCCGGCGATCAGGCCAACGACCATGCCTTCCGGCACGCCGAAAGTGGGCGGACATTCCGAGGCGTCGAGCACGCCCAGCCGGCCGCTGGTGCCGGCGCCCATATAGATAAGCCGAGCGCCTTTCTGGAAGGCGAGGACGATGCGCTCGACCGCGGCCGCGATGTCCGGCAGCACCTTTTCGACCGCTGCCGGAACCACCCGGTCCTCGTCGTTGATCTTGCGCAGCACATCGATCGTCGGCAGCAGGTCGATGTCCATGGTCCGCGGATTCCGGCCTTCGGAAACCAGCCGGTCCAGCTCGGACATCAAACCTTGCTCGCTCATCCCAGTGCTTTCAAAAATCAGGCCGCTCAGCCTGTTCGGAAGTGGTTCCTCTTTGGCTCCGGCACACGCGTATTTCGTTATGCTACCCCGTTTCGTTAACGTATTAGAATTCAATATTCGGTCCGTCAACGGAAAGATGGAATAAATTATTCCTTCCGCGCTAATGCTTGCCGAGTGACCTGCGGGCAAGAATGATCGCCCCGGAAACCGCGTCGCCATCGGCGGCTTTCAGGCGCCGGCGAACGTCGGGTGCGAGCCATGGTTCGAGCGGACTGGCGAGCCCGCCCAGCAGGGCCACGCGCGGCGCGCCTTTTTCGACCAGAACCCTCACCAGCGTGTCGATCTGTTCGGCGGCCTTTTGCACGATGCGCCGCCCTGCCGGATCGCCTTGGTCGGCGTGGCGCATCACCATCGGCGCCAGGGCCGCATAGTCGGTGGCGCTGGCGCGGTCCATCCAGGCCACGGCTTGCATCGGGTCGTTCTCGAAACGCTGCATGACTTCCGCCAGCAGTGCCGTGCGCTCATGCCGGCCGTCATGGGCGCGCAACGCCAGCTGCACGGCCTTCAAGCCGAAATCGGCGCCGCTGCCTTCGTCGGAGATCGGAAAGCCATAGCCTCCGGCGCGCAGGTCGCGCCCTTCGACGAAGCCGAGCCCGATCGAACCGGTGCCGGCGATGACGATGGCGCCGTCCTGGCCCGAATGCGCGCCAAGGCAGGCGGCGACGCCGTCGCTGACGAAATCGATGCTGGCAAAGGGATGCGCGATCGCCCGCAGCGCCTCCAGCGCGCCCTTGCGGCCGATCCCGGCAAGACCGATGCCGGCGTGGATCCGGGTGGTCTCGGCCGCGCCGAACCCTGCCTCCTCGATCGCCGCGCCAAAGGCCTTGGCAACCGACGCCCAGGCCGCGTCGATGCCGAGCCGCGTCGACGCCGGACCCGAGAGGCCTTGTCCCAGCACGATCCCTTCGGCGTCCTCGATACGGGCGCGGCAGCCGGTCCCGCCGCCGTCGACGCCGAGAAAATAATCGGGGCGGCCGTTGTTCATGCGCTCAGCCGCTCGATGTCGGCGCCGCACAGACGCAGCTTGCGGTCCAGTTGCTCATAGCCACGGTCGAGATGATAGACCCGGTTGATGGTCGTCTCGCCCTCGGCGACCAAGGCCGCCAGCACCAGCGACACCGAGGCGCGCAAATCGGTGGCCATGACTTGCGCGCCATGCAGTTTCTCGCCGCCGCGCACCAGCGCGGTGGTGCCTTGCAGCTTGATGTTGGCGCCGAGCCGCATCAGTTCGGGAACATGCATGAAGCGGTTCTCGAAAATGGTTTCGCGCAGCAGCGACGCGCCCTGCGCGCAGCACATCAGCGCCATGAACTGCGCCTGGAGATCGGTCGGAAAGCCCGGATAGGGTTCCGTCGTGACGTCGGCGGCCTTGAGCGGCCGCTCGCGCGACACCATGAGCCCGCGGTCGCCCGGCCAGACGCCGACGCCGGTCGCCTCCAGCAGTTGCACCACCGAGGCCATGTGCTCGAGCCGGGCATGCGTCAGTTCCAGTTGCCCGCCGGTGATCGCCGCGGCGATGGCATAGGTGCCGGCCTCTATCCGGTCCGGAATGATGTCGTGCCTGGCCGCGCGCCAGTCCGTGTCGCCGGCGATCAGGATGCGATGTGTGCCGGCACCTTCGACACGCGCGCCCATCGCGTTGAGGCAAGCCGCGAGGTCGGCCACTTCGGGCTCGCGCGCCGCGTTGAGGATTTCGGTTTCGCCCTTGGCCGTGGTCGCCGCCATCATGGCGGTTTCCGTCGCCCCGACCGACGGCGAGCTCAGGACGATGCGCGTGCCGGTGAGCCCGTTCGGCGCCGAGGCGACGATCAGCCCGTTCTCGATGGCGATGCGGGCGCCCAGCGCCGCGAGTGCGGCGACATGCATGTCGACCGGCCGCGCGCCGATAGCGCAGCCGCCAGGCAGCGAAACCCGCGCATGGCCGAAACGGGCGAGCAGCGGCGCCAGCACCAGCACCGTCGCGCGCATCTTTCTGACGGTGTCGTAGGACGTCTCCCTGGAAACGGCGGCACGGGTGTCGATCGTCGCGGCATGGGCCGATCGCGTCACCTCGGCGCCGTGCAGCCGCACCACGCCGAGCATGTTCTCGACGTCGGTCACATCGGGCAGGTTGGTCAGTTCGAGCGGGTAGGGGCTTAGCAGCGCCGCCGCGATCTGCGGCAGAGCGGCGTTCTTGGCGCCCGATATGGTGACCGCGCCTTGCAGTCTTTGCCCGCCGACGATGCGCAGTCTGTCCATGGCTGAAACCTTGTGCGCCGGGCCGCGTCCGGGCGCGGCGCTCTCGAAAGCTGTTCCCGAGCTCAATCCGGCCCGCTTAAGAATTAATTCCGCGTTCTTGGCTGTCAATCGAAATTGGAATAAATTATTCCTTGGCCGTGCGGCTGGACGCCAAAGCGCAAGGGGGATCATGTCCGTTCTGAACAGGATCAATGCCAAGCTCGACGGCATGGCGCCCGGCGATCGTGAGATCGGCCAGTACATCGTCGAAAATCCCGAGGAGATGCTGCGGCTGTCGACGGCTGCTCTTGCGGCTGAGATCGGGCGCAGCCAGTCGAGCGTCGTCAAATTCAGCCAGAAGCTCGGCTATGCCAGCTACCAGGAGCTCAAGCTCGCCGTCAGCGAAGCCAAGGCGCGGGAATGGCAGGTGCCGGCCGGTATGATCCACGGTTCGATCGAAGTCGGCGACGGCTATCAGGTCATCTTGAAGAAGCTGATCGGCAGCAAGCTTCTGTCGATGGAGCGGACCGTCGCCGCCAACAGCGAGCGGATCATCTCCAGGGCGCTGGAATTGCTGGATGGTGCGCGCCGCATACATCTGGCCGGCGTCGGCGCCTCCTCGCTGGTGGCGCGTGATTTCTCCTACAAGCTGATGAAGCTTGGCCGCAATGTGCTGCATGACAGCGACAGCCATATCCAGATGGCCAATGCCTCGACGCTCGGGCCTGACGATGTGCTGTTCGCGCTCTCCCATTCGGGCGCCAGCATCGAAACTCTGCGCATCGCCGAGCTTGCCCGCAAGCGCGGCACCATGGTGATCGCGGTCACCGGCCTGCACGACAATCCGCTGAGCCGCGTTGCCGATATCTGCCTCTACACCATCGCCGACGAGGAGCGTGCGCGCTCATCGTCCATCACCGCGCGCGATGCGCAGCTGACTCTGACCGACCTTCTGTTCATCCTCATGGTGCAGAAGCAGCCGGACGCCAATGACTACGTCCACAACAGCGAGGCGGCGGTCTCGGTGCTGAAGGCCGAATGGTCTTCCTGACATGCCCGGACCGCGTCAGCCCTGACGAGGCACGCCCTTGGCAAGCAGGTAGACGAGATACGGCCCGCCGAGCAGTGAGGCGAACAGGCCGACAGGCAGTTCGTACGGGAAGGCCGCCATGCGCGACAGCCAGTCCGATATGGTCATCAGCAAGGCGCCCAGAAGCATCGCCCCGGCAAGATGAATGCGTGCGCGCCAAAAGCCGAGGAGCCGGGCAAGGTGTGGCGCGATCAGGCCGACGAAGCTCAACGGGCCGACGATCAAAGCGGCCAGCGCGGTCAGGAGCGCGCTGACGACGACCAGCATCAGCCGCCCGCCGGCTACGGGCACGCCAAGTCCGCGCGCGCTGTCGGCCCCGAGCGGCAGGATGTCCAGCCAGCGCGCGGCAAGAAAAAGCGGCAGCGTCAGTGGCAACAGGCAGGCCAGTGCAACGGCTGCGTCCAGGGCGGTCGCCTGGCCGGTCGAACCGCTCAGCCAGCGCAACAGCACATAGGACTGTGTATTGCCCATCGCGATCGTCGCGGTGATCAGCGCGCTGCACAGTGCGCTCATGGCAATGCCGGCAAGCAGCAATCGGTCGGCGCCGAACTTTGCCTTGGCGGCGATGGCCAGCATGGCGGCCAGTGCCGCCAGTGAGCCCGCGGCCGAGCCGGCGAGCTGCCAGCCGAGCCCGGTCGTTGCGCTGACCGTCAGCACGGCGGTCAGACCGGCGCCCGCGCCGGTGCCGACGCCAAGCACTTCGGGGCTCGCCAGAGGGTTGCCGGTAACGCGCTGGATGACCACGCCCGCCGCCGCGAGCATCGCGCCGGCGGCCGCGGCCACGCCGACACGCGGCGCGCGCCAGGAGACGAGATCGGCCAGCAGGTCGCAGCCGGCGATCGACCACCCTGCCGGTCCACGCCCGACGACGAGAGCCAAGGCGGCGGCGGCAAATGTGAGCGCAAGCAGGACGAAGATGATGAGCCATGGCCGGCGAGCCTTGCGCGGTGCCGCGCCATTGGAACCGAGATGCGGCCATTCGAACATGCGCAGCCTCGGCAACAGCCACAGCAGCAGTGGGCCGCCCAGAAGCGCGGTTCCCGCGCCGGTCGGAATACGCTCGCCGCCGGAGCCGGCGGCCAGTTGGACCAGCCCGTCCGTCAGCCACAGCAGTACCGCGCCAATCAGCGGCGCGGCGATCAGCTTCCGCCGCAGGGTGCGCGCGCCCGAAAGCGTGGCGAGCGCCGGCGCGGCAAGGCCGACGAAACCGATGACGCCGATCTGCGCCGCGACAGTCGTTGCCATCCACACCGCAAGCGCGATGATGAGAAAGCGGCTGGTGTGGCGGGCAACGCCAAGGCCGCGCGCCGAGGCGTCGTCGAGGCCAAGGATGGTCAGCGGCCGCAGCAGCATCAGCGCCGCGGCGGCGCCGGCCGCCAGCCTGATCGTCAGCGCGATGGCCGGTCGCCAATCCTGCTGCACCAGCGACCCGCCGCCCCAGATGAACAGCGAGAACAGGTAATCGCCATTGGCGAGGATCAGCGCGGCGCTGACGGAACTCGCGGTCAGCGCCACCATCATTCCGGCGAGCACGACCGACACCGGCTCCAGCCCGCGCCGCCAGGTCAACGCCAGCACCAGCAGCACAGCGGCGGTGCCGCCGGCAAAGGCCACCAGCCCTTGCGATCGCTCCATCAGCAACGGCGCGTAAAGCGAGGCGAGCGTCATCGCCAGTTGCGCGCCGCCCGAAATGCCGAGCGTCGATGGTTCCGCCAGCGGATTGCGCAGCACATGCTGCAACAGCAGGCCGGACAGGCCGAGCACGGCGCCCGCCAGCACCGCTACGACGGCGCGCGGCAGCGAGCTGTAGAACAGGATGACATGGCGGAGATCGCCCGGCACCGATGCCGGCTGCTGCATGCCGACGCGCCATGCGAACAAGAGTGCGGCCAGCCCCGCGAGCAGGCCCCACAGGATGATGGGCGACAGCGCGCCGCCGATGGTGCGGTGAGGTATCTTGCTTCGGGCCACAGCGCGCTCCGTCACGAAGCATGACCCGCAAGCGCCGCCGTCGCCAGGCGCGCGAAGCGGCGGGCCGACGGCAGGCAGCCGAAATGGTTGATGGCTTCGAGCACCGCGACGCGGCCCTGGCGCACGGCCGGCAGCGCGTTCCACAAGGCATTGGTGGGAAGCGAGCGCCCGACGTCCGCCGGCAAGGGCGAGACGATCAGGATGGAGGCCTCGGGCACCCGCGCCAGCGCCTCCAGGCCAACGGGTGCTGCCGCGCTGTAACTTGTCTCGTCGGACCAGGCATTGACCAGGCCGAGCCGCGTGAGCACGTCACCGAACATGGAGTCCCGGCCGAAGGCGCGGAAGTGCCTGGAGTCGCCGAGGCTAATGACAAAGACCGGCCGTGCGGACCTGGTTGGCATGGCGGCGCGACGCCGCGCTATGTCGTCGGCGGTTTCGTCGACGTAACGCTTCGCTTCGGCCGGTCGTCCGAGCTTTTCGCCCAGGGCCAGCGTCGCTGCCTCGGCGAGTGCGTAGGGCGGCACTCCGGCCTCGTAGACGGTTTGCGCGAACACCGGCGCGATGCGCTCCAGAATCGGGCGTTGGTACTCGTAGAAATTGGAGATGACGATCAGGTCCGGCGCGACGATGCGCAACAGCTCGTAGTTGGGCGTGCCGCGCAGTCCGAGATCGGTCACGGATTGGGGAATTGCAGGCTCGACCGCAATCCTGCGGAACTGGATCAGTTCGGCCGCCGCCGCCGGCTCGATGCCGAGCGCCAGAAGCGTTTCCAGCATGCCCCAATCGATCGCGGCAACATTTGTCGTCGTAGTCCTGCCGGCAACCGGCGGCAGCAAGGCCGCGGCCGTTAGCGCAAGCACCTGCCGTCTGTTGGGCGGATGGATCATCGCCGGCGGGTTCGGTCCATGATTACCAACTCGTGTGCGCCTTCAGCTTGAAGGAGCGGCCTTCGCCGTAGGAGCAGGTGAGCGTTGTCTGGCAGCTCGACACATAGGTCTTGTCGAAAAGGTTGGTGATGTTGAGGTCGACGCCCCAGTTCTCCTTCTCGTAGCCGAGCTTCAGGTCGGCCAGCGTCACCGCCGGAACCTTCGCCGTATTCTCATTGTCTGCCCATGAGGAGCCGATATAGCGCAACCCGCCGCCAATCGAGATGCCGTCATACCAGTCGCCACGGAAGGTGTAATCGACCGATGCGGAAGCCATCACTTCCGGCACGATGAAAGGCGTCTTGCCGATGAGCGCCGGGTTGGCGTCCTTGGTGATGTCGATGTCGTAAGCTGTGAATGCACCGGTAACCCGGAAATCCTCCGTCACGTTCACCTTGCCTTCGAGTTCGACGCCGCGTGAACGCACCTCGCCGGTCTGCATCTGGGTGAAGGGAGTGACATTCGACGGCACGTTCTGGCGGGTCAGGTCGAACAGCGACAGGGTGAACAGGCCATCGATAAAAGTCGGCACGTATTTCACGCCGACTTCGTATTGCGTGCCCTCTTCCGGCTTGAACAGATTGCCCATCGCATCGGTGCCGATGATCGGATTGAAGAAGGTGGCGATGCTGGCATAGGGGGTTACGCCGTTGGCAAACTCATAGGCCAGGCCGGCGCGGCCGGAGAAATCGCCAACCGTGCTGCTCTGCGTGCTGGAGCCCGCCGAGTAATAGGTCGGGCGGTTGTCGGCTTCGAGCCAGCCACGGTCGTAGCGGCCGTTCAGCGTCACCAGCCAGCCGTCGCCGAAGCGCATTTGATCCTGTGCATAGAAGCCAAGCTGTTTCTGCGTCAGGTCCTGATTGAGATAGCTGACGCGAGGTGTCAGCGGCGAACCGTACACCGGATCGAAAGCGTCGATTGGATTGTCATAATTGGGATCGTAGAGGCCGGACGACTGTACCTGGTCGATGTTGTAATATTTGAAATCGACGCCAGCGAGGATCGTATGTTCGATCGCTCCGGTCGCCACCTTGCCTTCGATCTGGTTGTCGGCGAGGAACGTCTTGGCCGTGGTGTCATGATCGAAATTGATCCGCGCCAGCTCGGTCGGCCCTCCGATCGTTGACCAGCCGTTCGGATAGACGCTGACCTCGTTGATGTCGGCGGCGGTGAAACGGGCGCTGGAGCGAACGGTCCAGTCATTGTCGAACGTGTGCTCGAACTCGTAGCCGAGGGAGCCCTGTTCGCGCTTGTAGAGATCGATGCTCGGCTCCGTGAAGTTCGCATCGGGATCGATGCGGCCATAGTTCACGCCGCCGACAATGTGATCGACCACGGTGCCATCGTAGGGCAGGAAGCTGCCGCCATTATGGTTCTCGTCGATGTGGCTGTAATTGGCCAGTATGGTTAGCGTGGTCGCTTCGTCTGGCTTCCAGCTAATGCTCGGCGAGATGAAGCCGCGCCAGCCGTTCTGCAGGTCGCTGTAGGTATCGCCGCCGGCGACCTTGCCCGTCATCCGGTAGCTGACCGTGCCGTTGCTGGCGACATCGCCGATGTCGAAGCCGAGATAGACATTGCCGGCATCGTTGATGCCGGTTTCGACATAGCGCGTGCGTTCGAAATCCGGGCGCTTGCTGACATAGTTGACCAGGCCGCCCGGATTGCTGCCGCCATAAAGCACCGAGGCCGGCCCCTTCAGCACTTCGATGCGCTCAAGGCCGAAGCTGTCGACATAGAAACCGCCGAAACCATAACTGAACAGCTGGAGGCCATCCATGTAGGTGCCGGTGGCCGTTGCATCGAAGCCGCGAATGTACATCCAGTTGGTGTCGCTGTCGGGACCGAAAGGCTGCGCAAAGAGGCCGGCGGTGTAGCGCAGCGCCTCGTCAGCTTTCTGTGCACCCTGATCCTCGATCTCCTGCCGTCCGACCACCGAGACGGATTGCGGGACCTCCTTGATGTCGGTCGCCGTCTTGGAGCCGGTTCTGGTTGTCTTGGCGACGACGCCGTCGACCGGCCCGGTCGCGCTGTCTCCGGCCTCGCCCTCGACAACGACCGGTTCGAGCTGGGTGCTGGATTGCGCCGTCTGCGCGAACGCCGGCATTGGCGGGATCGTCGCGGCAGCGGCGACGCCAGCCGCCAGAAGCGCCTTGATCCGGTAAATTCTGCTCATCAGGAAAGTCCCCGTCTGTCGTCGTTGAGATACTTGATGATTTACCTCAACTTATCAACGGGTCATTGGACTGATTTGGGCGGCTTGTCCATTCTTGTCCAAACCACTGATATCGCGGTGCCGTGTTGCGGAAATGTCACCGGCGGCCGGCGCTCTTCATCCACGCACCCGGGGTCAATCCGACCACGGACTTGAACACGCGGGTAAGGTGCGCCTGGTCGAAGAAGCCGGTGGCCTGCGCGATGTCGCCAAGCGAGGCAGCCTCATGCGCCATCATCGCCTTTGCCCTGTCGATCCGCGCCTGCATCTGCCAGCGATGCGGCGGCACGCCCGTTGCTGCCTTGAAGGCATGGCTCATCGCGGTTTCGGACAGGCCGGTCAGCGCGGCAAGATCAGCAAGGCGGATCCTGTCCAGGCAGTGGGCGTCGATGTAATCCGTGACGAGGCGCAGTTTGCGGCGGGGCAGGGGCGACCGGCGCCTGGCGGCACTTGGCCGGTCTATCTGGAAAAGGCATGCGAACAAGGCGTTGAGCAGACCTTCGCCATAAAGATCATGCAGGTTCCACTCGCTGCCGCATTCAGCGGCGATAAGGCCGGCAAGCGTGGCGATCCGATCATCGCGAAACTGGAGGCGCGAGATCTGCAAGGCATCGCGATCGAGGCTGCGGCCGAAGCGGCGGGTCAGTGTCGCGGCGTCGAAATGCAGGTCGAGATGCCTGATCCGTTTGAGTCCCTCGACGCGGCCGCGGATCGGCACCCCGGCCGGTATATAGGCTGCGGAAAACGCCTGGTTGTGGCGGCGCGGTTCGCCCTGGGCGCCTTCGACGACGAAGGCACCGTCGCCGTCGATATCGAGAGCGACGAACAGCCGGGGGTCGGGAGAGACGTAATAACCCTCGGCATTGTCACCGCATGAGACATCCCAGAGGTCGGCGACGACGCCGTCCCAGACGTGCCATTTCAGCTCGCCGATCACGGCAAATCCCTGAATCCGGCTCTCCATGCGCGCGACGAAGGTCAATTCTGCTTATCCCGGGCATAAACATGATTGAAGATCATGTTTATGCCCGGTCAGCGACAGCACCGCAAGCCCTTGCGTTCGAAGGTCGTGCTGAACCGACGCCGCTGCTGTCGGTCAGCGCAGCCTCAGACGCTTTCGAGATAGGTCTCGATCTCGAAGTCGCTGACGTTGAGCGCGAATGTATTCAGTTCCTGGCGTTTGCAGGCGATGAAAGAGTGGCGCAGGATCGCCGGGAAGATCTCCGCCACATGCGTCCCGCTTTCAAAGGCCGCGATCGCGGATGCCCAGTCCGGCGGCAACTTGGCCGGGGCAAGGCCTTGCCCATCATTCCCGGTTGGGTCGCCCGGTGACATCTGCCTTTCGATGCCGACCAGTGCCGCGCCCAGTATGGCGGCAAGCACAAGATAGGGATTGGCGTCCGCTCCCGACACGCGATGCTCGATCCGGCGCGCACCAGTCGGGCCGCCGGGAATGCGGATCGCGACCATGCGGTTCTCGTAACCCCAGGCGACGGCGGTCGGCGCGTAGGATCTCGGCCGGAGCCTGCGGTAGGAGTTGAAATGCGGCGCGAACACCAGCGTGCTCTCGGCCATCGCCGCCAGCAGTCCGCCGACAGCGTGGCGCATAATGCCGGAGCCCTGGTCGGTGCCGTCGTCGAAGACGTTGCGCCCGTTGGCGTCGACAAGGCTGAAATGGACGTGGAAGCCGTTGCCGGCTCGGTCGCCATAAGGCTTGGCCATGAAGCAGGCGGCAAAGCCGTGCTTGCGGGCAATGCCCTTCACCGTGCGCTTGAACAGGACGGCGTCGTCGGCCGCCCGCAGCGCGTCCGCGACATGGTTCAAATTGATTTCGAACTGGCCGACGCCGTTCTCGGCAATGGCGGTATCGACGGGAATGCCTTGTGCTCGGCAGGCTTCGTAGATGTCGTGGATGAAGGCCTCGAAGTCGTCGATCTCGTCGATTGACAGTGCCGCGTCGGAATCCAGACGCCGCCCGGTGACCGGCGAGACAGGCCCGACCGGTCGCTGCGATTGCGGGTCGACAAGATAGAATTCGAGCTCGGTGGCGGCCACAGGCGTCAGGCCCAAAGCCTTGTAGCGGTCGAGGATACGGGCCAGTGCCCGCCGGGGATCCCCGAGATACGGTGCGCCGCCTTCGTCGGCGAGCCAGAGCGGGATGAGGGCGGTCGGATGCGCCGTCCAGTTCACCGGAAGGATGCCGCGGCCGGTCCATTGGCACAATCCGTCTGCGTCGCCGGTCGAGAACACCAGCGCGTTGCCTTCGATATCCTCGCCCCAGATGTCCAGCCCGATCAGCGAATAGGGCATGCGCAGCTTGCCCTCCAGTGCCTTGCGCGCCTGCTCGACGGGGATGCGCTTTCCCCGCATGATGCCGTTGAGGTCGCACACCGCGGCCCTCAGGCTCTGGATGTCGTTTCGGCTCTCAAGCCAGCTCAGAACGTCCGCAATTGCATCGCCCAATTTCCAACCTCTGGTTTCGAAGGTGCCCGAGCCCTGATCGGCCGCGCTGTCCCTGGTAAAAATGGCTTGTGAGTTTTCGGGATCCATATCTGGCCGCAGCCGGATGTTTCCCTATTTATTCAAGTCATTAGCTGGGATGTCGGGAGGCATTTCAAAACCAGTTGCGCGATCTGCGACCGAAACATAGAGGCAAGAGCGTGGAAAGCCAAGGCTCGGCATCGGGCTTGGCGCGCGCAGGGTGAAGCCGGGATGCCGGCATCACTCTCGGGCATGCGCGGCCGTCGTGGGGATATGAAACGTCCCTATCACAAATCTTGACCTTCCCCGCACTTGCACCTCTGGCCGCTCTCTGGCTTTTTGGGACACCCATCCGAGCGGACTGATTCGTCACGCCGCTCTGCGTCGATTGCCGTTTTGCGGTGTGATCGATCTGGCGGGGCGTGAAGCGCGAGCGACTGGCGAAGGAGAAGACGCATGGCCGAGTTCAAGAAGCCCGAGATCTCCGAGATGAGACCCAAGATCACCGTTGTCGGCGTCGGCGGCGGCGGCGGCAACGCCATCAACAACATGATCGCCGAGCAGCTTCAGGGCACCGAATTCATTGCCGCCAACACAGATGCACAGGCGCTCACCATGTCCAAGGCGACGCGGCTGATCCAACTCGGCGCGCATGTGACCGAAGGGCTGGGCGCCGGATCGCTTCCCGAGATCGGCCGCGCCGCGGCCGAGGAATCGCTGGACGAGATCATGGACCATCTGGCCGGCACCCACATGTGCTTCGTCACCGCCGGAATGGGCGGCGGCACCGGAACCGGCGCCGCGCCGGTCATCGCCCAGGCGGCGCGCAAGGCAGGCATCCTGACGGTCGGCGTCGTCACCAAGCCGTTCACTTTCGAGGGCAGGCGCCGCATGCAGATGGCCGAAGAGGGCATCGAGCGGCTGCGCGAAAGCGCCGACACCGTGATCGTCATCCCCAACCAGAACCTGTTCCGGATCGCCGACGCCAAGACCACATTCGCCGATGCCTTCGTCATCGCCGACCGGGTGCTCTATGCCGGCGTCAGCTGCATCACCGATCTCATCGTCAAGGAAGGCCTGATCAACCTCGACTTCGCCGACGTCAAATCGGTGATGCGCGGCATGGGCCGCGCCATGATGGGAACCGGCGAGGCGTCAGGCGATAGCCGGGCGATGAAGGCGGCGGAAGCCGCCATCGCCAACCCGCTGCTGGACGAAATGTCGATGAAGGGCGCCAAGGGCGTGCTGGTCTCGATTTCCGGCGGCCGCGACATGACCCTGTTCGAGGTGGACGAGGCCGCCACGAGAATCCGTGAAGAGGTCTATGAAGACGCCGACATCATCGTCGGCGCCATCTTCGACAAGAGCATGGAAGGCCGGTTCAGGGTTTCGGTGGTGGCCACCGGCCTCGACCGCGGGCTCGGCGTGGAAGATGCCGATGCCGGCATGGCGCACGACCATTCCATGCCATTCGCGGCGCGGACGTTGCAATAGGCGCTGCTCGCCGGCGGCCTTGGCCGCTGCCGGGCACCTCGACGTCGCCGGCGCACCACCAAGTTCAGCCTGGACCTGATCACCCGAAAGCGGCTTGCCGAATGGTGCGATCCGCTCACCGGCGAATGCTGGGCGCCGCCGCTTCGCCTGGACGGCGACGATGGTGATCGAGTTCCTGTGCGAAACGTAAGTCGACACCGCTTTCTTTCGCTGCCGCTGTGACCCTGACCGGTGCCACGCCCGGTGTTCGCTCGTCCATTCTCGTTGAAAATCAGCGTTTGCAGGCGCTTGGCGCTTGACTCCGATGCGTCCATGTGAAAAATTTTGCAGAAACTGAAAAAAATATCAGAGGGCGGAACGTGGTTGGATTTGGAAACGGCCTCTTGCGCGATGATGAAACCGGCATGGCGGCACGCGCCGCCTGGCTTCATTACGCCGGCGGCCTGACCCAATCCGAGGTTGCCAAGCGCCTCGGGCTGACCAGCCTCAAGGCCCACCGCCTGATCACCAAGGCCAATCAGGAAGGGCTGGTGAAGGTCTATATCGACGGCGAAGTCTCGGAATGCGTCGAGCTCGAGGACGAGCTGTCGCGCCGCTACGGCCTCGATTATTGCGAGGTGGTTCCCGATTTCGATTCCGAGGAGTTGCCGCTCAAGGCGCTCGGCATCGCCGGCGCGCAATTCCTCAAGCGTGAGATCGAACGCGGCGAGCAGGCGCTGATCGGCGTCGGCCATGGCCGCACGCTCGCCGCCTGCGTGGAATACCTGCCGCGCAGCTCGACAGACAAGATCCGCTTCGTTTCGCTGCTCGGCGGCTTGACGCGGAAGTTCTCGGCCAACCCGCATGACGTCATTCACCGCCTCGCCGAGCGCACCGGCGCCGAAGCCTATGTGATGCCGGTGCCAATGTTCGCCAACACGGTGGACGACCGCGCGGTGTTGCTGGGACAGAAGGGCATCAGCGAGGTTTTCGATCTCGCAAGATCCGCCGACCTTTTGTTTGCCGGCATCGGCACGGCCGAACGCGAAGCCTCGCTCGTCGCCACCGGCATGATCGAGAAGGGCGAGATGGAGGAGATCCGCCGCAATGGCGGCGTCGGCGAATTGCTCGGCCATTTCTTCGACGATGCCGGCAAAGCGGTGGCGACAACCCTTTCCAATCGGGCGCTGGCGCTGGCGCGCGAGGACATCGCCAGCCGCCGGATCGTCGCGGTCGCCGGCGGCAAGGTCAAGGTTCGAGCCGTCAAAGCGGTGCTGGAGGGCCGCTATCTCAAGGGCCTGATAACTGATGAGCGGACAGCGCGATCGCTCGTGGAGGAGACGCCAGTCGGGTAGCCGGCGTCGGTTCAGTTAAAACTACCCTGTGGAGGAGAAGACCAAATGCATGAGAAAGAGAAAGACCTCATTGACGCTTTCCTGCGCGGACAAGTCGACCGTCGTGGGCTGATCAAGGGCCTGGGTGCGATGGGCCTTGCCGCCGGCACGGCCGGTACGCTGCTCAATCTTGGGCAGACCCGGGCGCTGGCCGCCGACTTCGACTGGAAGGCGCACCAGGGCAAGACCATCAAGCTCCTGCTCAACAAGCATCCCTATGCGGATGCGATGATCGCCAACCTCGAAAACTTCAAGCAGTTGACCGGCATGAATGTCGTCTACGACGTGTTCCCGGAAGACGTCTATTTCGACAAGGTCACGGCCGCGTTGTCGGCGAGCTCGCCCGAATACGATGCCTTCATGACCGGCGCCTATATGACCTGGACCTACGGCCCAGCCGGCTGGATCACCGACCTCAATGAATGGATCAAGGATCCGGCCAAGACCAACCCCAACTATGCCTGGGATGACTTCCTGCCCGGCGTCAAGAACTCCTGCGCCTGGAACGGCAAGCCGGGCGGGGCCCTGGGGTCCGAAGACGCCAAGCAATGGTGCATTCCGTGGGGCTTCGAACAAAACAACATCACCTACAACAAGGGGATGTTCGACAAGGCAGGCGTCAAGGTTCCCGGCAATATGGACGAGATGGTGGCCGCGGCCGCCAAGCTCACCAAGGATGTCGGCGGCGGCGTCTACGGCATTGGCGTGCGCGGGTCGCGCTCCTGGGCGACGATCCATCCGGGTTTCCTTTCGGCCTACGCCAATTTCGACCAGAAGGACCTGAACGTGTCGGCCGACGGCAAATTGTCGGCCGCCATGAACACCGCCCAGTCCAAGGCTTTCCACAAGCAATGGGTGCAGATGATCCAGGAAAGCGGTCCGAAGGACTGGTCGACCTACACCTGGTACCAGGTCGGCGCCGATCTCGGCGCCGGCGCCTCGGCGATGATCTTCGACGCCGACATCCTCGGCTACTTCATGAATGGCGGCGACAACAAGATGGCCGGCAAGCTTGCCTTTGCCGCCTTCAAGGCCAACCCGGAGGCCAAGGCGCCAACGCCGAACATCTGGATCTGGTCGCTGTCGATGTCCAACTTCTCCAAGGACAAGGACGCCACGTGGTACTTCATGCAGTGGGCCTCCGGACCCGAGCATGCTCTGTTCGGCGCCACCAAGATGGATTTCGTCAATCCGGTCCGCCAGTCGGTCTGGAAGGATGAGACGTTCCGCGAGAAGCTGAACAAGAGCTATCCCGGTTATGTCGAAATGTTCGACGCCTCGGCGCCGGGCGCCTCGATCAAGTTCACGGCGCAGCCGCTGTTCTTCGATCTCACCACCGAATGGGCGGCGACGCTGCAAAAGATGGTGGCCAAGGAAGTGCCGGTGGACGAGGGTCTCGACAAGCTGGCCGAAAGCATCAACGGCCAGCTCAAGGAAGCCGGCCTCGGCTAGATGTAACAGAGGACCGGCCAGCCTTGGCAGGCCGGTCCTCACCTGACCTTTTCAAGATTGCGACGCGGGGCCGTAAGGTGGCCGCCAATTCGCCCGACCGGCCGCCTTGCTCCCTTGGGCGGCCGGCAGGGCGGAGCGACAGGGACAACGGAGCAGCACGATGACTGCGGTGGTATCGCAAAGGCCCAAGCCCTCGGGCTTCAGGATCAGCAAGAGAGTGCTGCCCTACGTGCTCAGCCTGCCGGCTCTGCTGGTCTGCATCGGCATCCTGATTCCGTTCCTGACCTCGGTCGTCTATTCCTTCCAGCGCTATCGGCTGAGCCAGCCCTGGGCGCGGCAGTTCAACTGGGGCGACAACTATATCTCCTTCTTCACCGATCCGAAGTTCTGGAACACGCTCAAGATCTCGCTGCTCTATGCCGGCACCACGGTGGTGCTGGAACTGCTTCTCGGCCTCGCCATCGCGCTGCTTTTGCAGAAGCGCTCGACCCTGAACAACTTCATCTCGATCATGCTGCTGATGCCGCTGATGACGGCGCCGGCACTGGCCGCGCTGATGTGGAAGCTGATGACCAATCCCGGCTTCGGCGTGCTGAGCTATCTTGCCAGCCTCATCGGCTTACAGGACTTCCGCTGGGCCTCGTCGCCGTCGACGGCTTTGTTCACCGTCGTTCTCGTCGATATCTGGGTCTACACGCCCTTCATCATGATCCTGCTGCTTGCCGGCCTGCGCAGCCTGCCGACGCAGCCCTTCGAGGCCGCGGCCCTCGATGGCGTGCCGAGGAGCTTCGTCTTCTTCCGCATCACGCTGCCGATGCTGACGCCGTATATCCTGACGGCGACTTTGTTCCGCCTGCTCGATTCCATCCAGCAGTTCGACATCATCTACGCCATGACGCAAGGAGGACCGGGCGACACGCTGACCGTCTTCCAGGTCGAGGCCTATCTCAACTTCTTCCAGTCGACCAATGTCGGCCGCTCGGCGGCGCTGATGATCATCCTGTGGGCGATCACCTATTTCCTCTCCAACATCTTCATCAAGAACTGGCTCAGGCTGCGCGAGCGCGCCCGTGGCCAGGCATAGGAGGAGGCAGCCATGGAACACACCTCCTTGCTTGAACGCACCCTGCGCGGCGCGGCACTCACGCTGGTCGTGATCTTCTTCATGTTCCCGATCGTCTGGATCCTGATGATGTCGTTCCAGACCAACGAGACCATCCTGCGCATTCCGCCGCAGCTGGTCTTCGAGCCGACGCTTGCCAATTACACAGCGCTGATCACCGGCAAGCTGACGACCGCCGCCGGCACGCTCGACATCGCCTTCATGCGCAACCTGTGGAATTCGGTGTTCCTGTCGGTGACCTCGGTGGCGGTCTCGCTGCTGCTCGGCGTCCCGGCGGCCTACGCCTTCGCGCGGCACAAGTTCCGCGGCTCGGAGGACATCGCCTTCACGCTGCTGTCGTTCAGGTTCGCGCCGGCCCTGCTGGTGCTGTTGCCGCTCACGCTCTATTTCCAGAAGCTCGGGCTGGCCAACACCTATATCGGGCTGATCTGGGTCTACCAGCTGATCTGCCTGCCGCTGATCCTGTGGATCGTGCGCGGCTATTTCGAGGATATTCCGGCCGACATCGAATATGCCTATCGCATCGGCGGCCATTCCTGGTTTGCCACCTTCCGCAAGATCGCGCTGCCGCTCGCCGGCCCCGGCATCGCCGCTGCCGGCCTGCTTGCCTTCATCTTCGCCTGGAACAATTTCGTCTTCGCGCTGGTGCTGGCCTCGGCCGACAAGCAGCCGGTGACGGTCGGCGCGCTCGCCTTCATCACCTCCTCGGGCATCCAGTACGGCCAGATCTCGGCGGCCATCGTCCTGTCGATCACGCCGACGCTGGCGCTCGCCCTCTATGCACAGCGCTATCTGGTCGAAGGCCTGTCGCTCGGCGCGGTGAAGGGGTAGTTCCATGGCCAGCCTCGAACTCAGAAACCTCGTCAAGCGCTACAAGAGCCAGACCGTGCTCGACAATCTTTCGCTGACCGTCGCTGACGGTGAGACGCTGGTCCTGTTCGGACCCTCCGGCGCCGGCAAGACGGTGCTGCTGCGCCTCGTCGCCGGCGTCATCGACCCCGACGAAGGCAAGATCCTCATCGGCGGCGAGGACATGACCGACGTCGACGCCGAATTCCGTGGCGTCGGCATGGCGTTCCAGAATTTCGCGCTGTTTCCGCATATGAGCGCGTTCGACAACATCGCGACGCCGCTGGAGGCCAAGCGGTCGTCGCAGGGCGCGATCAAGGCCGGCGTCGAGAGCGTCGCCAAGCTGTTGAAGATCGCCCATGTGCTTTCCCATAAGCCGCGCGCTCTTTCCAACGGCCAGAAGCAGCGCACCGCGCTTGCCCGTGCGCTGGTCGGCTCGCCGCCGCTGCTGCTGCTCGACGATCCCTTGCGCAATGTCGACGCCAAGCTGCGTTTTGAGATGCGGCTCGAACTGCCGCGCCTGCTTGCCGACCGCGGCGCCACCGTCGTTTACGTCACCCAGGATTATAAGGAAGCCATGGCGCTCGGCGACCGCATCGCGGTCATGTCGCAAGGCGTCATCAGCCAGCTCGGTACGCCCGAACAGATCTATCGCGAGCCGGCAAATGTCGAGATCGCCCGGCTGTTCGGCGACCCGACCATCAACCTGCTCGACGTCAAGCCGGCGCTTGGCGCCAAGGGAATCCATGTCGCCCTGTCGAATGTGCAGGTCCATCTCGCCGGGGCTCCCGAGACCGCGGTCGGCCGCGACTGCATCATCGGGCTCAGGCCGGAAGCACTGCATTTCGTCGGCGAAAATGAACCCGGCGCCATTCCGGTGACGGTCGAGGCCGAAACCCCGCTCAACGAAAAGATCGTCACGCTGGTGCGCACGTTGCGCGGCCGCGAGATCCTGGTTTCGCGGCCGGCCGGAACACCGGGCCGCAGCGAAGGCAAGGCCCACATTGCCGTCGACGGCAAGAGCGCCCTGTTGTTCGATCGCGCCGGCGGCGAGCGCATCGGCTCGAAGAATGTCGTCAGTTTGCGCAACGGAGAAGCCGCATGAGCGCGAGCGCACTCACCATTTCCGGCGTCGACAAATTCTATGGCCCGATCGACCGGGGCGTCCACGCCGTCAAGAAGCTGACGATGGAGATCGGCAAGGGCGAGATCGTGGCGCTGCTCGGTTCGTCCGGCTGCGGCAAGACCTCGACCTTGCGCATGATCGCCGGCTTCGAGGAGGTGTCGCGCGGCGCGATCTCGGTCGCCGGCCGCCAGGTGCACACGCTGCCGCCGGTCAGGCGTAACGTGGCGATGGCCTTCGAGGGCTATTCGCTCTACCCGCCGCTGACGGTGCGCGAGAACATGGCCTTCGCGCTCAAGGCGGCCCGGCTGCCCAGAAGCGAGGTCGAGGCCAGGGTCGCCAGCATCGCCAAACTGCTCGAGATCGAGGACATATTGGAGCGTTACCCAAGCTCTATCTCCGGCGGCCAGCAGCAGCGCGCCAGCCTCGGCCGGGCGCTGATCCGCGACGCCGATTTGCATCTGCTGGACGAGCCGATGGGGCAGCTCGAACCGCAGCTGCGTGCCGTGCTGCGCGGCCGCATCAAGCATTTCATCAAGGAGCGCGGCTTGACAGCGATCCTGGTCACGCACGACCAGACCGAGGCCAATGCGCTTGCCGACCGCATCGCGGTGATGGAAGGCGGCGTGCTGCAGCAGTTCGATACGCCGGACAGGATCAAGGAGCGTCCGGCGAACCTGTTCACCGGCACCTTCGTCGGCGAGCCGCCGATGAATGTCTTCGAGGCCTATGTCGGCGCCACCGCCGGGCGCATCAATCTCAGGCTTCCCGACGGGCTGTCGCTGGACTACGACAAGGACGCCTTCAGCGCTCCCGTCCGCGACCAGTTGCTCAGCCGCGAGCGCGTCGTCATCGGCATCAGGCCTTACGCGGTGCGGCGCTCGAAGGAAGGGGTCCCCGCCAGGGTTTCGGCCAATCAATGGCTTGGCGACCAGACCCATATAGCGGCCGATTTCGCCGGCGGCTCGCTGGTCCTGGTCGAGCACGACCGCACCCGGCTGGACCTTGGCGCGCCGATCAATGTCAGCATCGACCCGAAGAACCTGCATGTCTTCGACCAGGCGAGCGGCGAGGCCATTTCGCACGGCATGGAGCTCGCCTGATGCGTGATCTCTTGATCGGTATCGACGCCGGTACTTCCGTCATCAAGTCCATCGCCTTCGACACGAAAGGCCGGCAGATCGCCGCCGCGGCAACGCCGAACCATTACGAGACGCGGCCGGGCGGCGGCGCCGAACAGGATCTTGCGCGCACATGGGCGGATGCGGCGGCGACCTTGCGCCAGCTCGCCGAGAAAGTGCCCGATCTCGCCGGCCGGACCATCGCCATCGCGGTGACCGGGCAGGGCGACGGCACCTGGCTGATCGACGGCAAGGGCGAGCCGGTGGCGAAGGGCTGGCTCTGGCTCGACGCGCGCGCCGCCGGCGTCGTCGAGGAGATCCGCGCGCGGCCCGAGGACCGGCTGCGCTTCGAAAAGACCGGCAGCGGGCTCGCCGCCTGCCAGCAGGGCTCGCAGTTCGTGTTCATGAAGCGCAACATGCCTGAAATGCTCGACAAGGCGGCGACGGCGTTTCACTGCAAGGACTGGCTCTATTTCAAGCTGACCGGCGAGCGCGCCACCGACCCCTCCGAGGGAACCTTCACCTTTGGCGATTTCCGCACCCGCGACTATAGCGAGGATGTGCTCGACGTGCTCGGCGTCGCCGACCTCAGGCATTTGCTACCGCCGGTCACAGACGGCACCAGGCACAGCGCCGGTCTGTCGCAGGCGGCGGCCGCCGCCACCGGCATGCTTGCCGGCACGCCGGTCGTGCTCGGCTATGTCGACGTCGTCTGCACCGCGCTTGGCGCCGGCCTGCTCGACCGCGAGCGCAAGCCCGGCTGCACCATCATCGGTTCCACCGGCATGCATATGCGGCTGGCCGAGACGCCGGACGACGTGCAACTGAACGAGGCGGCAACCGGCTACACCATGGCCATGCCGGCGCCCGGCGTGTTCGCGCAGATGCAGTCCAACATGGCGGCGACCCTCAACATCGACTGGGTGCTTGGGCTCGCTTCCGGCATCCTCGCTTCGCAAGGCATCACCCGCAGCAATGGCGAGATGATCGCGCTCGTCGACACCTGGATCGCCGCCTCGCAGCCCGCCTCGCTGCTCTACCAGCCCTATGTGTCCGAGGCCGGCGAGCGGGGGCCGTTCGTCGATGCCAATGCCAGGGCCGGCTTCGTCGGCATATCCTCGCGCCACGGCTATGCCGACCTGGTGCGCGCCGTCTTCGAGGGATTGGCCTTCGCGGCGCGCGATTGCTACGCCGCCATGGGGCCATTGCCGCGCGAGATCCGGCTGACCGGAGGCGCCGCCCGAAGCCCGGCGCTGCGCAAGATCCTCGGAGCCGCCGTCGGCGCAGACATCCGCACCAGCCAGCGCGAGGAGGCCGGGGCGGCCGGCGCGGCGATGATAGCCGCGGTCTGCGTCGGCCTGTACAAGTCGATGGACGAATGCGTCGCGGAATGGGTGACGCCGCTGCTTGGCGAGGCGGAGCCGAGTGATCGGGACCTCGCCGCGATCTACGACAGGATGACCCCGTCCTACATGTTGGCGCACCAGGCGCTGCGGCCGGTCTGGCGCGCGATGGCTTCGGTGCAGGCAAATTGAGAAGTCGAGTATGCCCAGGAAAATAGCGATCATTGGTGACAACTTCATGCTTCCGGAGGTGTTTCGCGCCAAAATCGAGAAGGTCGCGAGCGGTGACCTCGATGTCAGGACATTGCAGACCGCCTGGCCCGACGAGCCGATGGAATTCGGCGATCCGGCGCTCGGCCTCGACAAGGTCAAGGAGTATTTCGGCCGTCCCGACGAGGTCGTCGAGTTCATTGGCGATGCCGAGATCCTCGTCACCCAGCTTGCACCATTGTCGGAGGGCATGATGCGCCGCCTGCCGGCCCTGAAGCTGGTCGCGGTGTCGCGCGGCGGCCCGATCAACATCGACATGGAAGCGGCGCGCGCGCATGGCATCACCGTCGTCAACGTGCCCGGCCGCAACGCGACCGCCGTGGCCGAATTCACCATCGGCGCCATATTGGCCGAAACGCGGCTGATCCGGGTCGGCCACGAAGCGCTGCGCAGGGGCGAATGGCGCGGCGATCTCTACCGCGCCGACCGCACCGGCCGCGAGCTTAGCGAGATGACGGTCGGCGTCGTCGGTTACGGCAATATCGGAACAAAGGTAGTCAGGCTGCTGCGCGCTTTCGGCTGCCACGTTCTGGTCAGCGACCCCTATGTGCAGTTGAGCGCAGAGGACCGCAACGCCGGCGTCGAACTGGTCGCGCTTGACGATCTCCTATCCCGCTCCGACGTGGTCACGCTGCATTCGCGGGTGACGCCGGAGACGCGCGGCCTGATCGGCAAGGACACCATCGCGCGGATGAAACCCGGGGTGATCTTCGTCAACACGGCGCGCGGGCCGCTGGTCGACTATGACGCACTCTATGAGGCGCTTGTTTCAGGCCAGATCGCCAGCGCCATGCTGGAGACGTTCGCGGTCGAGCCTGTGCCGTCGGACTGGCCCTTGCTGCAGCTTCCCAACGTGACGCTGACGCCGCATATCGCCGGCGCCTCGGTGCGCACCGTGACCTATGCGGCCGAGCAGGCCGCCGAGGAAGTGCGCCGCTATATCGCCGGGCTGCCTCCGGTCAATCCGTGCTGAGGCGGCAGCCATGGTGTGTAAATCCGGCAGCGAGATCGTGACGAGATGAGTGGCGGACCCGAAATCGTCGACCTTTTCGTCATCGGCGGCGGCGTCAACGGCGCCGGCATAGCCCGCGATGCAGCAGGCCGCGGCCTCTCCGTCATCCTGTGCGAAAAGGACGATCTGGCGGAAGGCACCAGTTCGCGATCGGGCAAGCTCGTCCATGGCGGCCTGCGCTACCTCGAATATTACGAGTTCCGCCTGGTGCGCGAGGCGCTGATCGAGCGCGAGGTACTCCTGGAATCGGCACCGCACATCATCTGGCCGATGCGCTTCGTGCTGCCGCACAGTCCTGACGACCGGCCGGCCTGGCTGGTGCGGCTCGGCCTGTTCCTCTACGACCATCTCGGCGGCCGCAAGCGGCTGCCGGCCACCCGCACGCTCGACCTGCGCACCGCGCCCGAGGGCGCGCCGATCAAGGACGAGTTCAAGCGCGGTTTCGAATATTCCGATTGCTGGGTCGACGACGCCCGTCTCGTGCTGATCAATGCGCTGGATGCGCGCGAGCGCGGAGCGAAGATCTTCACCCGAACCGCCTGCACCGCCGCCCGCCGGGAAGGCGGCCTCTGGTCGGTGGAGATGCGCGACGGCAAGACCGGCGTGAAAACCACCGTGCGAGCGCGGGCGCTGGTCAATGCCGCTGGCCCTTGGGTCAACGACATCATCAACCGCGTTGCTGGCCAGAACTCGACGCGCAATGTCCGCCTGGTCAAGGGCAGCCATATCGTCGTGCCCAAATTCTGGGAGGGCCGCCAAGCTTACCTCATCCAGAACAGCGACAAGCGGGTGATCTTCATCAATCCTTATCAGGGCGATCTCGCCTTGATCGGCACCACCGACATTCCCTATGACGGCCGACCCGAGGACGTGGCGGCGGATGAGAGCGAGATCGAATACCTGATCAGGGTGGTCAACCGCTATTTCAAGCGCGGCCTCGCGCGCGGCGATGTCGTCTATTCGTTCTCCGGCGTCAGGCCGCTCTATGACGACAATGCCGATAACCCGAGTGCCGTGACCCGCGACTATATTTTCGAACTCGACGCGCCGGATGCTGAGGCGCCGCTGCTGTCCGTCTTCGGCGGCAAGATCACCACCTTCCGCAAGCTCGCCGAGCATGCGCTGGACAGGATCGCTCCGTTCTTCCCCCGGATGGGCAAGCCCTGGACGGCGAAGGCGCATCTGCCTGGCGGCGACATCGCCAATGCCGATTTCGAACAGTTTTTAGGCGATCTCGGGCGGGAGTATCCATGGATGCCTGCATCGCTGCTCAAGCACTACGGCCGGCTCTACGGCACCAGGACACGCCTTCTGGTCGGCGCGGCCCGTTCGCTCGCGGAACTCGGGCGATGCTTCGGCAAGGATTTCTTCGAGCGCGAGGCCAGTTACCTGTTCAAGCAGGAATGGGCTGAGACACCGGCCGACATTCTCGAACGGCGCACCAAGCACGGCCTGCATCTTTCCGCCGAGGAGAGATCGGCTTTCGAACACTGGTGCGCGAGCCGGCTGGCGAGGGCAGGGTGATGGCAATCATCGCCAATGTAGCGCGAAAGGGCTGAGAGGATCGCGATCGTGGCATTCACGCTCTCCCTCAACACCAATCCGCTGGTCAACCGCTTTGCCGAGCCTGACGACCTGGTCGATACCATCGCCTATGACATCGGCATCAGGGACATTCAGCTCACGCATGAATTCGTCAATCCGGGCTGGCCGGCGGCGACGATCGTGAAATTCGTCCGCCTGTTTCGTGGCGCACTCTCCCGCACGGGCGTGCGCGTGACCTCGGGCATGACCGGTCCTTACGGCCGGCTCAACCATTTCGGCCATCCAGACGCGGATGTGCGCCGCTACTATGTCGGCTGGTTCAAGACCTTTGCCGACATCTCGGCCGAGCTTGGCGCCGGCGGCATGGGTACCCAATTCGCGATCTTCACCCATCGCGATTATGATGATCCCGCGCGCCGCGCGCGCCTGTTCGACATTGCACTGGAATGCTGGCGCGAGGTCGCCGAACACGCCCGCGCGGCCGGGCTTAACTACCTGTTCTGGGAGCCGATGTCGGTCGGCCGCGAGTTCGGCCACACGATCGAGAATTGCAGGCTGCTGCAGAATGCGATCGACGCGGCCGGCATGGCCATTCCGCTGGAGATGATGGTCGACATCGACCATGGCGACGTCACCTCCAGCAACCCGGCCGATATCGATCCCTATGCCTGGGCCGAGGCTTTCCCCAGGAAGTCGCCGATCATCCACATCAAGCAATCGTCGATGAACAAGGGTGGCCATTGGCCGTTCACCGCGGCTCACAACAGGGACGGCCGCATCACGCCTGAAAAGCTGCTGGAGACTGTGCGGCGCGGCGGCGGCACCGACAACGAGATCTGCCTCGAACTGTCGTTTCGCGAGCGCGAACCGGTCGACCACCAGGTGGTCGCCATGATCCGCGAATCGGTCGACTACTGGGCGCCCTTTATCGACACGGGCAGGCCTGATCTGCTGCCGAAAACCGGGTAGAGGTCGGGGCGGCAGCCGATGCCACTCGCGCCTGTTGGCGGTCCAACCGGTTGGCCCGCCAGCGAAGCAATCAGATATCCCAGATACATTACATAATGCGAGTATTGCGGCAGCCTGCGCTGCTGATTGCTATAAAAGTACAATGCGAAAGATACTTTTGTTTAACTTCGCCATGCATACTGCGAATTGGTCCGATTTGTTGTCCGGCTTCCCTCGCGAACTAGAGAATCCGCATGTCGGTTACACGTCGCACGCTGCTCACGGCCGGAAGCGTCGGCTTGCTGGTCGCGCAAGCTCGGGCGGCCAACACTCCAGGACAGCAGGCGGAGATCGCTCCCGTCATCAGCGACAATGCGCTGCGCATTGCGATGCCGGCCTTTGCCTCCGATCCATTTTTCCCGGCCGATGGATCGGGGGACAGCGGCATAGACATGGAACTGGCCCGCGGCATAGCAGCGGAGCTTGGCGTCGAGCCGGTGTTCGACCGATCCGCCGCAACGTTCGACGGCATGGTGAAACAGCTGACTTCCGGCCAGGCGGACATAGCCATCGGCAAGCTCAGCCGAACCCTTCGCCGTGGCCGCTCAATCCTCTATTCCCGGCCCTATGCCATGCTGCACCAAGGCCTCATCGCCAATCGCCTCAACCTGGCGCGCATCGCGCAAGGCAAACCACCCGAGCAGATCATCCGCGATTTCTCGGGCGATCTCGGCGTGATCGAGGGCTCTTCATTCGCAACCTATGCGGCGACGACCTTTCCGCATGCACAAGTTCATCGTTTTGCAGGCTGGGACATGGTTGTCGATGCGATCCGCGATGGGACGATCGACATGGCGTATCGCGACGATTTCGAGATCAAGAAGCTGATGGTCGACGATCCGTCGATGACGGTCGCCGCGCGCTCGATCACGCTGACCGACAAGGTAGACACGATCGCAATCGGTGTGCGACCGGACAATCCGCATCTCGCGGCGTTTATCGACCTTTACCTCGATCTCGCGCGCGGTCAGCAGGTTCTCAACACTGACGAGATCATCGCGCGCTACCGGTTGGGGAGCAAAGCCTGACGATGGCCGTCACGGAAGCAGCCGGACCCTTGGCTTTCGATTGGCGCCTGGCGGCGAGGCGCATATTGCGCTCGCCCGCGACGACGATTGCGATGATCGGGGCGGGAATCCTTTGCGGCCTCTATTATCCAGCATTTGCCCATGCGATCAGCCCTGTGGCGCAGCTCTACCTGAATTTCCTCAAGATGGTCGTCCTGCCCTACCTGGTCTCGTCGGTCATCTTCTCGATCATGTCGATGGTTCAGGATCCGAACTCGGTCCGTTACCTTGGCCGGGTGGGTATGGCGGTGCTGGTCGTGTCGTTCCTGAGCGTATTGGTGAGTGGCACCTACTCGCTTGTCCTTCAGCCGGGCCAGATCGAGAATCCTCAATCGCGCATCGAGCTTGGCGAGTTCATCAATTCGCAGGGCAGTGTATCCACCGATCTCGCATTCCCCTACCAACCACCACCCAATGAGGGATCCGACACCGGGCGTTCGATACTGCTCGATCTTGTACCGAACAACGTCTTCAGCGCGCTGGCCTCCGGTCAAACCATCCAGGTCCTGCTGTTCTGCCTGCTTTTCGGGCTCGCGATGGGCAAGATTCCCCAGCCTTCGTCCATGAGCCTGTCTCAGGCGCTGAACGCGGTTTACCGGGCCTGCACGGTCCTTACCAACTGGTTCATCTGGGGATTGCCGTTTGCAACCTTCATCCTGATCGCGGATCAGACCGCGTCGACCGGAACCAAGCCGCTCACGCTGATGGGCGGTTATCTGCTGGTGATGGGTCTTTCCTGCCTCACATTCATCGCCGGCGCATTTGCCGTTATCGCCATCCGCTCTCGGCGAAGCTACTGGGCCACGATCAAGACCTGTCAGCCCCTTCTCATGGTCGCCATCACCACGCGCTCTACCGTCGCCTCGCTTCCGTGGGTCATCAACCTGCTGAGCGAGCGTCTGCGGTTCAGCCTCGTGGTCGTCGAGCTGCTCGTGCCGCTGCAGGCGGCATTGCTGCGGACAGGCCCGGCGCTGCTTTACACGTCTGGTGTTCTTTTCATCGCCCAGCTCTACGGCCGTCCGCTGGTAATCCCCGACCTCCTGCTCGTCGGCATCACCTCGGCGCTTCTCGCGCTCACGACCGGCGGCATGGGCAGCCTGCTCATCCTGTCCCAGATGTCGATCGTCTGTGGCTACCTGAAGATTCCCTTCGAGGCGGCGTTCGCCCTGTTCGTCGCGGTCGACGCGGCCGTCGACACGTTCATGACGCTGTCCAGCGTCTGCACCGTTGCGGCGAGCACCGCAATGATCGCGCCCAGCCACAGGGAGACAACGCAGTCTGTCGAAGCGGCGTCGGAACAGCTCGAAGCCGAGCCCGCTCGATGATCGACCATGGCATCAGCCTCCAGCTCGGCGTCATTGGCGGCCTCGGGCCGTTGGCATCGGCTGACTTCTACTTCAAGCTGACCCGAATGACCCAGGCGTTCCGGGACAATGAGCATGTGCCCGCCGTCATCCTCAGCGTGCCACAGCTGCCTGACAGGACCGAGGCGATCCTTGCCGGCCATGACGGTCCGTTGGCGTCTTTGAAAGCCGCGGTCTCGACGCTCAATGCGCTCGGCGTTGCCTGTATCGCGATGCCGTGCAACACCGCCCATCATTGGTATGAGCAGTTGGCGGCGAGCTCGCAGGCGCGGATCATCCATATCGCCGACGCGGTCGTAGCTGAAACCCATCGTAGCCTGGGCCGAGGCAAGGTTACGATCCTCGCCACGCAGGGCACGCTGGTCTCCGGCTTCTATCGGGACAGGATGTCGGCGGCGGGATTTGAGCTCTGCTTTCCCGCCGTCACGGAATTCCAGGGTCGCGTCGATAGAGCGATCGGCCTGGTCAAGGGTGGTTCGATCGCGGAGGCGGCGAGCGAAACCGAGCGCGCGCTTGAAATCGCGCGATCGGCCGGCGCCGATACGGCCGTTCTCGGCTGCACCGAACTGTCGGTGGTGGCCGCCAGCCTCAACCCTACGAACGGATTGGTCGTCATCGACAGCAATGCAGCCCTGGCGCGAGCCTGTTTGACACGGTTGGGCTCGCCGCGCAGGACGTTCCGCGACCTCGGCCGGTGTTCTCATCCCGTAAAGAGCTGGAGCGGTTCGGCGGTTCTATCCAACACTGAACCGCTCCGGGAACTGGTCGTTTAGCCGAATTTCGGATCGAGGCTGCCCGCTTTGTAACGCTTGGCCATTTCCGAGACCGGCAGCGGCTTGATCTTCGGCGCGTTGCCGGCGGTGCCGAACTGCTCGAAACGCTCCTTGCACAGCTTCCTCATCGCCGCCATCGCCGGCGTCAGATATTTGCGCGGGTCGAATTCCGAGGGATTTTCCGTCAGCACCTTGCGGATCGCGCCGGTCAGCGCCATGCGGTTGTCGGTGTCGATGTTGATCTTGCGCACGCCATGCTTGATGCCGCGCTGGATCTCTTCCACCGGCACGCCCCAGGTCGGCTTCATCTGCCCGCCATATTTGTTGATGATCTCCTGCAGATCCTCCGGCACCGAGGACGAACCATGCATGACCAGGTGCATGTTCGGCAGGCGGCGGTGGATTTCCTCGATGACGTTCATCGCCAGCACCGCGCCGTCCGGCTTGCGCGAGAATTTATAGGCGCCGTGGCTGGTGCCCATGGCAACCGCCAGCGCGTCGACATGGGTGTCGCGCACGAACTGCTCGGCCTGCACCGGATCGGTGAGCAATTGGTCGTGGCTGATCGCGCCTTCGACGCCGTGGCCGTCCTCCTGCTCGCCGCCGCCGCTCTCCAGCGAGCCCAGCACGCCGATCTCGCCTTCGACCGAAACGCCGCCCCAATGCGCCATATCGACGACGCGCTTGGTGATGCCCGAATTATAGGCGTAGTCGGCCGGCGACTTGCCGTCCTCCTTGAGTGATCCATCCATCATCACCGAGGTGAAACCATGCTGGATCGCGGTGACGCAGGTAGCCTCGTTGTTGCCGTGGTCGAGGTGCATGCAGACCGGGATGTCGGGATGGATCTCGACCAGCGCATCGATCAGCTTGGCCAGCACCACGTCATTGGCATAGGCACGCGCACCGCGGCTTGCCTGCAGGATGACCGGCGACTTGGTCTCCTCCGCAGCCTCCATGATGGCGAGGCCCTGTTCCATGTTGTTCATGTTGAAGGCCGGCACGCCATAGCCGTATTCGGCGGCGTGATCGAGCAATTGTCTCAGTGTGATGCGAGCCAACGAATAGTCTCCCGTATCTGGTTTCTAACCTGTGCTTGCTGGCTGTCCGCGCATCGTCCAGCCCACCGATGCTTCTGGCCGGATTTCCGCGCAACCGCAACCGTCAGACACCGTCCCGGCAGCAATTCTTGTTACAGGGCCGTGATGAAAGCCACGGGAATATCCCAGGAAAACATCTCATTATCACAAAAATCATGATAGTTTCAGGAAGAAATATGTTATCTTATCGAGGAGCCAGCGTCGGTTGGCGGACATCGGCAGCAATGAAGAGCGATAACAGGCGTCAAGGCATCATGGACTTTCTGATGGACGTCGGCGCGGCGAGCGTCGACGATCTTGCCTCACGCTTTGGCGTCTCCAGGATGACGGTGCATCGTGACCTCGACGACCTTGAGGAGAGCGGTTTCCTGCGCAAGGTGCGTGGCGGCGCTTCGATCCAGCCGAGCGGTCTCTTCGAAAGCGATTTTCGCTACCGGCAAAAGCAGGCGACAGGGGAAAAGCAGCGTCTTGCGGCGGCCGCGGTCGCGGTGATCGAACCCGGCCAGACTGTCATCATCGACGACGGCTCGACGGCTGGCGGCATCGCACGGCATCTCGCCGATTTCAAGCCGCTGACGGTGATCTCCAACAATCTGGCCGTCATCCAGGACCTGGCCGGCGCCGGGGGCATCGACCTGATTGCGCTCGGTGGCCAGTATAGCAAGAAGTTCCACGGCTTCTTCGGACTGCTTGCCGAGGCTTCGCTGAGATCGCTGCGCGCGGACGTCGCCTTCCTGTCGTCATCGGCTGTCCATGGCGCCTCCGCTTTCCACCAGGACCAGGAGGTGGTGCAGATCAAGCGGCTGATGATGGAAGCAGCGACGCGCAAATATCTGCTGGTCGATCACGGCAAGTTCGGCCGCACGGCGCTGCATTTCCTGACCGAACTCGATGCCTTCGATGCCGTCTTCACCGGTCGCGCGCCTGAGCCGGGAATGCGCGCCGCACTGGATGCCGCCGGCGTTTCGCTGACGGTGGTCGCCAACAAGGATTGAGGATCAAGGAGCGCAGGCGTGGTTTATTGGGTCGGTACAAGCTGGAAGATGAACAAGACGCTCGCCGAGGCGCTGGATTTCGCCGGGGCATTGGCCGGCTTCGTGCCAGGCTTCGACGAGCGCATCCAGCCTTTCGTCATCCCGCCGTTCACGGCGGTGCGCGAGGTCAAGCAGGCGCTGTCGTCGACGCGGGTCAAGGTCGGTGCCCAGAACATGCACTGGGCCGATGCCGGGGCCTGGACCGGCGAGATCTCGCCGCTGATGCTGAGCGACTGCGGTCTCGACATGGTCGAACTCGGCCACAGCGAACGGCGCGAGCATTTCGGCGAGACCGATCGCACCGTCGGCCTGAAGACGGCGGCCGCCGTCAAGCACGGACTGATACCGCTGATCTGCGTCGGCGAGACGCTGGCGGAGCGCGAAAACGGCAAGGCGGATGCGGTGTTGACCGGCCAGGTCGAGGGTGCGCTGCTGTTCCTCGAAGGCGAGGCGAAGGCGGCAAAAATCCTGTTTGCCTATGAGCCGGTCTGGGCGATCGGCGACAAGGGTATTCCGGCCAGCTCCGCCTATGCCGAAAAACAGCAGGCGCTGATCAAGAAAGTGGCCGGCGGCCTGCTGCCGTCCATCCCGCCGGTGCTCTATGGCGGCAGCGTCAATCCCGGCAACGCGGCCGAGCTGATCGGCCAGCCCAGCATCGATGGCCTCTTTATCGGCCGCTCGGCCTGGCAGGCGGAGGGCTACATCGACATCCTCAGGCGCGCCTCGGCGGCGATCTGAACGAACGAAATCTCATTCAAGAAAGGACACGACCATGAAAATAGCCATTGGAGCCGACAGCGCCGGCAAGCCGTTGCTTGATGTCATCGCCGCGCATCTCGCGACAAAATCCGGCCTCACCGTCAGCGACCTCAGCCAGGCCGGCTTTTATGCCGACCTGTCACAAAAGCTCGCCCAGACGATCATCGACGGCGAGAACGACCGCGGCATCCTGTTCTGCGGCACCGGCATCGGCGTCTCGATCTCGGCCAACAAAGTGCCTGGCATCCGGGCGGCACTCACCCACGACACCTATTCCGCGGAGCGCGCCGCCAAATCCAACAACGCGCAGATCATCACCATGGGCGCCCGCGTCATCGGCCCGGAACTCGCCAAGGCGATCGTCGATACCTGGTTGGCCTCGGAGTTCGACGAGAAGGGACCGTCGGCCGGCAATGTCCAGGCGATCAACAAGCTCGATGAAGCGAAGCAGGCCTAAGCCAGGTTGTCGCGCAAAGCCTCGATGACGGTCACGGCCGAGGCGGCGCCGGGGTCGATATGGCCGAGCGAGCGTTCGCCGAGCCGCGAGGAGCGGCCCTTGACGGCGATCATGTCCTTGGTCGCCTCCGCCCCCCGGCGCGCCGCGTTCACTGCCGCGTCGAGGCTTTCGGCAAGGCCCTTTCCGGCCGCATTGCTGGCGCCGGCCGCTTCCGCCGCCGGCAACCAGGCGTCGATCATCGTCTTCTCGCCGATCTCGGCCTTGCCGCGATCGCGGATGCCTTGCGCCATCGCCTGGAACAGCGCGACGACATCCGCATCAGCTAGCGTGGTCTTGCCCTTGACGGCAGCGGCGGCGCGCATGAAGGCGGTGGCATAGAGCGGGCCAGACGACGCACCGACCGCGTTGAGGAACGATTTAGCCGCCATGTTGAGAAGCGCGGTCGGCTCGGTCGCCGTCAGGTCGAGTGGCGCCAGCGCGTCGCGCACTGCGTTGAAGCCGAGCGCCATGGCGATGCCGTGATCGGCGTCGCCGATGACGCCGTCGAGCTGGCAGAGCCGGTCCTTGTCGGCTTCGATCGCCACCGCGATCGCATCGAACATTCTCTTCAGGTCAGCGCTATCGATGCTCACGGATCGCTCCTCAGCCGGCACGGAACATGGCGCAGTCGCACGGATGGTCGAGCATGGTCTGCAACTCGCCATCAAGATGGAACAGCGTCACCGAGGCGCCGGCCATTTCGAGCGACGTGCAGTAATTGCCGACCCAGGTCGCATGGATGGAAACGCCGATGTCGTCGAGACGCTGCTTGACGCGACGGTTCATGATGTAGAGCTCCATCAACGGTGTCGAGCCCAGCGAATTGACCAGCACCGCAACCTTGTCGCCACGCGAAGGCGCCATCTCGGCAAGGATATTGTCCAGCATCTCGTCGCTGATCTCGTCGGCGGTCCCGAGCTTGCCGCGCGCGATGCCCGGCTCGCCATGGATGCCCATGCCGATCTCCATCTCGTCGGCGCCGATCTCGAAATTCGGCCGCCGGGTCTGCGGCAGCGAGCAGGGCGACAGCGCCACGCCCATGGTGAAGGTATGGTCGTTGGCCTTGCGCGCCATGCGCTCGCATTCGTCGAAGGAGAGCATGCGATCACAGGCCGCGCCGGCCGCTTTGAAGACGAAGAAATTGCCGGCGACGCCGCGGCGCTTCTGCCGCTGGTCGCGCGGTGCCGAGGCGACATCGTCGGTGGTCAGCACCGTGCGCACCTCGATATCGTCCATGGCGGCCAATTCGGCCGCCATGTCGAAATTCATCACGTCCCCGGCATAGTTGCCGTACGTGAACAGGACGCCGGCGCCGCCGTTCGCCGCCTTGGCGCATTCAAGGATGGGATCGGGTGGCGGCGAGGCAAAGACATTGCCGATCGCCGCCGCGTCCGCCAGGCCCTTGCCGACAAAACCGAGAAAGGTCGGCTCATGGCCCGAGCCGCCGCCGACGACGAGCCCGACCTTGCCGGGACGCGGTCCGTTGCGGGCGATGATCGAGCGCGGGCTGCCGTCCGCGCTCCTGAGATGGCTGGGATGCGCGGCCAGAATCCCCTCTAGCATCTCGTCGACGGCACGGTTGCCGTCATTGATGATCTTCTTGGTCTGCACCGGCATCCTCCCGAACTCGGCATTTTCCCGAGATACTACAGGCTGTTACCGCGATTTCCACCCCGCTCTCGGCTGTTTCAGGCGGCGATGTGCCTTCGCGCCGCCAGAATCTGGAGGCATGCGCCGGCCGCTTCCTTGCCCTTTACCTGGAAGTGCTCGAGGAAGAAGCGGTGGTGCTCGGAGCTGTCGTGGTAATTGTGCGGCGTCAGTACCGCCGAAAGCACCGGCACGCCGGTCGTCAACTGCACATTCATCATGCCGTCGATGACCGCGCCGGCGACGAATTCGTGCCGGTAGATGCCGCCATTGACGACGAAGGCAGCGCCGAGGATCGCGGCGTAGCGACCCGTCTCGGCCAATGTCTTGGCGTGCAGCGGGATCTCGTAGGCGCCGGGCACGTCGAAGATTTCGACGGCAAAGCGGCCGTCGCCCAGTGCAGCAAGCTCCGCCTCGAAGGCAGCGACACACTGGTCGACGATATCCGCGTGCCAGCGCGCCCTGACAACGGCAACGCGGGTCGTTTCATAGTCTTTGTGGGAATGCTGATTCATGGGTCCATCCTTCCGTTTCGAACCAGAATCAGGACGCACGATACGAAAACCGGCCGCCGGGGCGGTCCGTCTTCCGTTTCGTTCTCTTCCATCCGGACTGTAACCGTCGGCTCCGGAATCACACCGGATCTGCTGACCCTTCCGGTTTTGCCGGAAAGCGCTCGCGGGCTTGGGTCCCGCGCATGACCCCGAAAACCGGACCGGTTTTCGGAAAGAAATCATGCGCAATCAGGAGTCCTTACCGCCGGTGGGGACTTTCACCCCGCCCTGAGAACATTAACGGCTTTGTATGGAAGGGCAGGGGCGCCGCTGTCAACCGCGCGCGGGCTGGTGGCCCATCACGTCCTGTGTGGCTGGCGCGTGCGCCAGGCGGCGGCCGAAGCCGCGACCAGCATCAGCAACGCCGCCACCATTGCCGATGCGGCAAAGCCGAAATCCGAATATAGCGGCCCGAAGCCGGTGGTGCCGACAAAGACCGCCAGATATGTCACCGCGCTGTTCAAGCCCATGATCGTGCCGCGCCGTGACGGATCGAGCGCCGACAGGCGCATCACCAGCACGTTCAATCCGAAATGATTGGCGAGACCCCAGGCCGCCACCATGGCGAGCGTCATGCCATAGCTGTTGCTTGTTGCGGCGATCGCGACATAGACGATGGCGACGAGCAGGTAAGCGAAGGGCATGACGCGGCGAGCCCCCAGACGATCGATGATGCCGTCGAAGAGCGCCGCCGTGCCGAACCCGGCGCCATAGGCGAGTGCGGCCAGGCCGTTGGCGCTGACCGGCTGGCCCAGCCCGCTGTGCAGATGGTCGCCAAGATAGCCATAGACACCGTAGAAGGCGGTCATGAAAGCGCCGCAGGCGATCAGAAGCGGCACGATGCCGGGAATGCCGAGCGCCTCGAGCGGCGCTGGAGCCGGGCCGGCCTTTCTGACATCCGGGAGTGACGACGCGGTAAGGCTGCCAAGCGCCAGCGCCGCCAGCAGCGCCACGGCGGCGAAGACGGCCCGCCAGTGCACGAGATCGGCAAGCACCGCCGACAGCGAAACGCCGGCCACCATGCTCAGCGTCCATCCGGTCAGCACAACGCCGATCGTCCCGCTTTCCCGTCCAGGTGGGGCAATCGCCGCGGAGCTGGCATAGATTGCCGGCATGGCGACGCCGGCGGCGACGCCGGCGAGAAGCTGCGCGGCGACCAGCGCCGTCACCGTCGGCGCCGCAGCGCTTGCGACAAGCGCCAACGCCAGCAGCAAGGCCGCCTGAAGGATCCGGCGCGCGCCGACCCGGTCGATGTAGCGCGCCAGGAACAAGGCGCTCGCCGAGGTGCCGAGGCCGAACGCGGCGGCCGCCATCATGACGACAGGCACGCTGGTCGCGAACGACACGGCCACGGCGGGAGCAATCGGACCCAGCACCAGGGAGTTCGAGCCGATGACGGCGATGCATCCGGTCAAGAGATAGGCCAGCGCCGGGATGGGCGGCCGGGCATTCGCACCCAGGGTTGCTGCTTGATCGCTGTTCGACATATATTCATAATGGCCGTATTTTATTCGGCTACAATCGGGAATTTCCACTATGGACGAAGAAACAAATGGCATTCCGCAGAACAGGCCGGCGCCCCGCGATCTCGACGCGATCGACAGAAAGATATTAGGCGTTCTCGTCGACGACGCCACGGTCAGCTATGCTGAGCTTGGCGATCGTGTCGGCCTCTCGCCGCCCGCCGCGCATGAGCGCGTCAAGCGCCTTCGGCGCAGCGGCGCCATTCGCGGCACGGCTGCCATCATCGACCCCAAGGCGGTCAAGAAGCCGCTGCTGGCATTCGTGCATATCGACACCAAGGGCTGGGGCAAGACGCCGGAGCTGATGGCGGTTTCGCAATATCCGGAGGTCGAGGAGATCCACACGGTTGCCGGCGACACCTGCATGCTGCTGAAGGTCCGTACGGAGGACACGCGGGCGCTCGAAGGCCTGCTGTCGCGCCTCTACGAGACACCCGGCGTCACCTCGACGCGCAGCTACGTGGTGCTGTCGACCTATCTCGAGCGGCCGGTGCAGCCCGGCGTCACGACGCAGTGGCCGGCGCCCAAGCACATGGCCGAGCCTCTGTACTAAGGCCTGATGCCATAAGCGCGAAGCGGTTTTCGGACGACATCATGCTCTATCTCTTTGATTTGGAGCTGGACTCGCCGCCTCCGCCGAAAACGCCGCAAAACAAGGAATGATATGCTAATCTCCCGAGCCTCTAGGCAGAGGGCGGGTGGTGGCAATGCTGGAAACGGACAAGGTATTCGCTGGCTCCATACCGGAAAGCTACGACCGCTATATGGTGCCGTTGATTTTCGAGCCCTTCGCTGCGGATATTGCAGGACGAGCAGCGTCCCTGTCGCCCGCCGCCGTTTTGGAGACGGCTGCCGGCACCGGGGTCGTTACCCGTGCATTGGCGCCGAAACTGTCTCCCGGCGCAAGCTATACGGTAACCGACCTCAACCAGCCGATGCTCGACTATGCCGCTTCGCGACAACCTCCCGACGGTCGCATCACATGGCGTCAAGCGGACGCCTTGGCGCTGCCGTTTGAAGATGCGACCTTCGACCTCGTTTGCTGTCAGTTCGGTGCGATGTTCTTTCCCGACCGGCCATCGGCCTACCGCGAAGCCAGGCGTGTCCTGAGGCCGGGCGGACATTTCCTGTTCAGCGTATGGGATCGCATCGAGGAGAACGTCTTTGCCGATGATGTGACGAATGCTCTCGCAAGGATCTTCCCCGACGATCCGCCGCGCTTTCTGGCACGCACGCCGCATGGCTACCACGACAAGGCAGTGATCCGTCGCGAGCTGGAGGAGGCTGGCTTTTCTCCTGTGATGATCGAGACGAGAGCCGAACAAAGCCGTGCATCCTCGCCGCGCCTTCCCGCCGTCGCTTATTGCCAGGGAACTGTGCTTCGCACCGAAATCGAGGCCCGGGAGGCAGGGAAGCTGCAAGCCGCGACCGACTACGCCGCATCCGCGATTGCAGACAGACATGGCAGCGGCGCGGTGGCCGCCAAAATTCAGGCTCACGTCATCATGGCAACGGCTTAGCTTCCCAACCGGATCGTCTCGAAATAGGCGTCGGTGCCGACCTGGCCGCCCTTGAGCGCGATTTCGAGTCCATCGATCGCACCGCCGCCATGGGCGACACAGAGCGGTGATCCCGGCGATTGCGGCAACGGCATGCGCACGGTCAGCGCGTCGATGGCCAATTGTCCGAGCGCGTGACTGGAGGTGTCGCCGCCGGCGATCACCGCGCGCTTGAGTTTCTGTTCCACGATTAACCGGCGCAGGATTGTTCCCAGCGCTCGCCCGAGCGTGTTTCGCGCACCTTCGATCCGGTCGATCTCGGCGCCACGGTCGGCCTGTGGGCCAAGCGCGGTGTAGAGGATGACGCTGCGCCCCGCAGCCAGGCTTGCCAATCCGCTCGCGACGGCGCGCTCGATTGCCTCCTTGGCGCCCTCCGTGACCAGTTGCATGGCATCCATCTCGACGCCGTCGAAACCGTGGGCAAGGGCGTGGCGGATCTGCTTTTCGGTGGTCGGCGACACGCTACCCGAGACCACCGCGAGGCGGTCTACCGGTCCCGGCGGCGCGAACGACGCCTGCCCGGAGGCAATGCCTTTGCCGGCCCATTCGGCAAGCAAGGCATATTCGACGCCCGAGGATCCGACGACGAAGCCATGGCCTTGGTCATGGATGCGCCAGATCTGTTCGCCGACGCGTCTCTGTGTCTGGCGGCTTTCGACATCAAACAGGATGATCGCCCTGTTTTGCACGGCCTGGTCGACCGTTTGCGCGAGATCGTCGGTCTGCAATGCAGCCAGGTCGACAAGGCCGGAGCTGAGACTGGTCTGGCGCGAGAGATGCACGAGCAGGTCTGCTTCGTTCATCGGCGTCACCGGATGCCTGCTCATCACCGGATGCCTGTCGATGCGGAAATACTCGCCGCGGAACGCCGCGAAAAGATTGCCGAAGGCCGTGTAGCGCTTGAGCTGCGGCGCGCCGACGACCATCGGCACGCTACTCTGGCCGAAGATGCGCCGGCCGATCTCGATGGCGCGGCCGATATTGCCGACCGTCGGGCTGGAATCGAAGGTCGAACAGATCTTGTAATGGCAGATCGCCGCTTCGAGGCTCTTCAGCCATTCGAAGGCGGGCGCCAGATTCTGCTCCATCCATTGCGGCGTTTCGCTTCGGCTGGTGCCGGCCAGTCCAACGGCCCGGCAATCGGCAAATCGCGCCAGCAGGCGCTCGTCGGGCCGACGCATGAACAGCACCGTCGGCACGCCGCCGAGCTCGAGCGCCTCCATGACATCCGTCGAGCCGGTGAGGTCGTCGCCATAATAGCTCAGGAGCAGGTTCTGCATGGCTTCGCTCAGGCCGCCTTGCCGTCGCTGAATTTCTCGATCGAGCGTGCCAGCTCGGCATGGTCGCGCGCGAACTCGTCGAGAGCAATGCCCTTGACTGCGGCCTGCCACGCTTGCAGCACCGCGCGCACGCCGGCGCCGGGCCCGTCCGGATGGCTGACGATGCCGCCGCCGCAGAGATAGAGGAGATCGACCGTGCGGCCGGTGCGCTCATAGGTCTCGGGCGCCTGGCCGCCCCATTGGCCGGAGCAGGCCACGGGCAGCGCGCAATCGTATGATGAAAACAGCGGCGTGGTCACCGCTTCGAAAGAGCGGATGAAAGAATCGTCCGGCTCCCAGTATTTCGAGCCGATACCGTTGATCTGGAACTGGTCGACGCCGAGCAGCCGCCAGAATTGCTGCCATACCTTGAAATCCATGCCGAGGCCGGGATGGCGGGTGAGAATGTCCCAGCCATTGCGGTGCGCATGCAGCGCCAGCCCGGAGCGCTTCCTGAGGAAAGCCATGCCGCCGAATCCGATGGAGTTGATGTTGACGACCGCGCAATTGCCGCCGGCTTCCAGCACCAGATCGTGGTTGCGCATCATCTCGTCGGGATCGGCATGCGAGATGCCGAAGGCGTACATCACTTTCTTGCCGGTCTTTTGCTCGTGGTCGCGGATCAGCGGCATGATCGCCTTCACCCGCTCAGCGAGCGGCGAATAGGCCGGGCTCATCAGCTTCTCGTCGTCCTTGATGAAATCGACGCCGGCTTCGATCAGTTCGCCCACCATCGCGGCTGTCTCGTGCGGCCTGAGGCCAAGCGCCGGCTTGACGATGGTGCCGATGATGGGACGGCCCTCGACCCCGGTCAGCCTGCGGCTGCCGGCAACGCCGAATTGCGGGCCGGGATGGGCGCCCCGGTATTGTTCCGGCAGCTTCATGTCGATGACCCGGATACCGGACAGGCCCCTGATCGAATAGGTGCCGCTGATGGCGATCGTCATCAGCGCCGACAGGTCGGTGCCGATGGCGTCGAACGGGAAGCCGATATCGACATCGGCGCGCCGGAAGGGGCCGTTCCCGGATCCGGGAAGCGACGGCTGCTCGGCATCGGGCAGGGGCCTGATCGCCAGCACACGAGCCGCCACACGCGCCTTTAATTCCTCGGTCTCGCCGGGCAGTGGGACGAAGGTGCCGGTCGACTGGTCGCTCGCGATCTTGGCCGCCAGCGCTTCGATGCTGCCAGAGGTTTCGATGCGATAGGTAAGCGTGATCATGGTCTGTCGGCCGCTCGAAAAGGGTTCGAAAAAAGTTTTGTCGCGCAGGAAATCTGGTATAATGAGTACCTAAGTATTGCAAGCAATATCCCGACTTCGGCAAGAGGGCCGGCTTCGGCAATTCCGGGAAATGAGCGGCGTTTTTCGTTCGGAATGCCTGGAACAAACAGCTGGCGCGGCTTGGCGATTGCATGAAATCGCGGGACCGCTCCAGGCGCAGGCATTCCGGTAATCCTGCCTGGAATGCTAAACAGGAACCGGGCCAGGGAGTGATTCGTCACGATGAACCGTTCGGAGCCGATCGTCCGGCGCAAACTTTCCGACGAAGTCTTTGCAAGGCTGAAGCGGCTGATCACCAGCGGCGAGCTGCAGCCGGGCGACGACATGCCGTCCGAACGCGAGTTGATGGAGCGCTTCGAGGTCGGCCGGCCGGCGATCCGCGAGGCCATGCAGGCGCTGAGCAATATGGGACTGGTCGCCATCTCGCATGGCGAGCGCGCCAAGGTGCTGCAACTAACCGCCAAATCGATCATCAAGCAGGTCGACGGCGCGGCCAAGATCATCCTGTCTTCATCGAGGGACACGCTGGAGCACCTGAAGACGGCGCGCATCTTCTTCGAGCGCGGCATGGTCAGGGAAGCCGCGGAAAAGGCGACCGCCGAGGATGTGCAGCGGCTCAGGGCAACGGTGGCCGAGCAGCGCGCCGCGCGCGGTGATTCCGAAGCCTTCATCTCCGCCGACATGAAGTTCCACACCCAGATATCGGCGATATCGGGCAATCCGATCTATGTCGCAGTCAGCGAAGCCACGCTCGGCTGGCTGAAGGAATACCACACCGAGATGCTGATCTGGACCGGCAAGGAACAATACACGCTTACCGAGCATGAGGAGATCATCGACCGCATTGAGCACCGGGATGCCGACGGCGCCGAAAAGGCGATGATCAAGCATCTCGAACGCTCGCGTGCGCTCTATGTGATGAATTCCGATAAGTAGCTCTAGCCAACCCGGACAATGGCGTAGGGCGACATCGTAAGATGGCCCTGACCCAGTGCCGAAACATCAACCGGGACGTCGTTCGCCGTCAGGTTCGCCAGCCAGACGACAATGTCGCCCGAGGCGGCGCGACCGGCCAGCGCCGCAACACGCGTCTCGTCGCTTGTTTTCGCGGCAACATGCGCGAGCCCAGCCAGTTCGCAAAGCCCTTGGACGGCCCGGAAAATCGGCCGCGGCGATCCCTCGGCGACAGGTTCGCCGGATGCGGCCAGCACGCCGAATGGTCCGGTGATGCTGGACAGTGTCAGCATCTCCAGCCCGGCCGGCGCGACGCGCGCGGCATAGCCAATGGTCCAGGCGGCGGCAAACTGCGCGGCATGGCGGGGATCACGGTTCGCCATGGCAATGCGTTGGCCGGCAAAATTGTCCTTGGTCGCGCCGCCATAGGGGTTCTGTCGCATGGCAATGGTCGACGGGCCGATCCGGTAAGGCTTGTCGCCGAAGATCGCCCGGGTCGACCGGGTGATGAAGGGCAGCGCCTCCAGCGATTGCATGACGCTGAGATCGTCGGCGGCGTGAACGATCGGACAGGTGCAGTGCGTGACGAAATCGAGTTGGTCGGCGGGCACGCGCTTACGGTTGAGCTCGGTGAAATAGCTGAACATGCCGCCGCCGAGGCGGATCCCGGGAAAGGCGCGCCGCGCCGCGGCATAGATTTCTTCCAGCGGCGGGCATGCCGGCCAGGCGCTGCCCGGCGGCGTCGACTGGCGGTCGACCGAAGGCGAGACGGCAACCGCATCGAGCCGCAGGCCGACCCGGCGCACCATATCGGCGACATCGGAGAATTCGGCATCGAGGTCGCCCGTGCAGGCCACCACGCATTCGAGCGTGGTCGAGGCGGGATGCGCCGCGGCGAGCCGGGCATGGGCGCGCAGCGCGTCCAGGCCGTGGCCGCGCGTCGGATCGAAGTGGAACAGGAGTTGCTGCGGACCGAGCCTTGCGAGCATCGGCAGTTCGGCCAGCGTTGCCTCGACGCCCTCGGGATAGACGATCACGCCGACATCGGGCAGCCTCGGCCCGGTCTCGCCGAGTTCGATGCGGACCGGTTCGGCATTCGCGGTCGCGGCGGGCATCCCGGCGCCGCCGGTGAGGCGCAGGCTCACCGTCTGGCGCAGCGGTTCGCCGGCCGGCAGCACATAGGGCCACGGCAGGGCCAGCGGCCGCACATAGGTCTTGTAGGAGGCGTCCGACCAGTTGCGCTGGTCCTCCATTTCGAAAGTATCGCCTTCCATCCTGCATTCGGCGCTGACGCCGGGACGCACTGCATGGGTGATGGCACGCAGGTCCTTGAAGGGCTGCCATGGGTCGATCAGATCAGGCAGTTCCGTGTCCACCACACTGCCATCGGTGTGCTCCACCGTCACCGGGCTGCCGGCGAGGCCGGCGATCGGATGCAGGATGCAGAAGCCGCAGCGGTTGGTCTCGAAATCGCTCTCCGGCAGTGCGGCCACATCGAAGACCAGCCTGCCGTCGGCGGAGCCTTCGATCGTCGCGTGGAAGCGCAGGCTGCTGCCGCCCGGGCCGGTGCAATTCGCCTCATAGCTTACCGAGAAACGGTCGACCTTCTGGTCGATGGTCAGGTCCGTGAGCTCCGGCTCATAAGTGCCCCAGTCGCGGTCGCGTACGATATAGGCGATGGCGCGCAGCACTTCGGTGCCGGCATGCCGGATTGTGCGCAGATTGCCATTGACCAGCTCGGCACTCAGCGCGCCCGCCTGCAGCAGGATCGGTGCCGCTTCGGCCGCCCGTGTGCCGTAAAGATCGAACACGTCGGCCGTCATTGCAGCAAGGCTTCGATCTGCACCGGTTCGCGGCTCGCAGCACCCGAATAGGCGGCCTCGACCAGGGCGAATGTCTTCAGATTGTCGGCGCCCGAGGTCGCCGGCTCCTTGCCGCCGACAAGGCAGTCGACCCAGTGCCGCTGGATGGCCAGCACGCTTTCCTGGATGTTGTGCCATGGCCGCGAGGCCCAGGGCAGGAGCGGCGGCGAGACATCGCTCACTCTGGTTCCGCTCTTGCCGGTGACGGTCAGCCGGTAGCCCTGCGCCAGCCGGATCGTGCCGTCGACGCCGTCGAGTTCGATAAGTGTTTCCGGGAACGGCTCGGTGGCAAGCTTCGTCGCATAGCTGCAATCGACAACCGACGTGGCGCCGCCGGCATGATCCATGAGCATCGTCGCCACATCCTCGCCGGCGATGGCGGGGTTGATGCGTGTGGTCCGCGCGGTCAGGCTCGTGACGTCGCCGAGCAGGAAGCGGGCGATGTCGAGGATGTGGATGCCGAGGTCCTCGATGATGAAGCGTTTTCCCGTTGCCAGATAGGGCTGGCCGGAAAACACGTCGTAGCCGGAGCGGAAGGAGATGCGGCCGAAGAACGGCGTGCCGATCTCGCCTCTGTCGAGCACAGCGCGCACCGCCTGGATCGGCGACTGCCAGCGGAAGTTCTCATGCACCATCAGCGGCACGCCGGCTTTGGCGCAGGCCGCGACCATCGCCTTGGCATCGCTAAGCGTCGGCGCGAACGGCTTCTGGCAGATGACGGGAACGCCATGCGCTGCCGCCATCTCGACCAGCGGTCGATGGCTGCCGACAGTGGTGGCGATGTCGACGAAGTCGAGGGTCTCGGCGGCGAAAAGTTCCGCCGCATCGGTGTAGCGCCGCACCACGCCGAACTGGTCGCCGACGATCCGCAACCGCTCCGGATCGCGGTCGCAGATGGCGTCGATCGAGGCGCCTTCGATATCGCGCCAGGCATGCATCTGGTTGACGGCGAAGAAGCCGCAACCGATCAGCGCTCCACGCAACTCCGCCATGCTCAGCCCGCCTTTGCCATCTGCATCAGGGTAACGCGCTGCTGCAGCCGGCGCTGCGCCTGGTCGACGACGACGGCGACGATGATGACGAGGCCCTTGATCACCATCTGCCAGAACGAGCTCACGCCCATCATCACCAGCCCGTCCGAAAGGATGCCGATGACGAAGGCGCCGACGATGGTGCCGCCGATCGTGCCGCGGCCGCCCGACATCGAAGTGCCGCCAAGCACCGCCGCGGCGATGGCGTTGAGCTCAAAGCTCTCGCCCGTCGCCGGATGCGAGGCCATCAGCTCCGACGAGATGATCAGCCCGACGATTGCCGCGCAGAAGCCGGAGAACATGTAGACGAACATCTTGACCATGTTGACGCGCACGCCCGAGATGCGCGCGGCGCGCTCATTGCCGCCGACGGCGAAGATGTGGCGGCCAAGCGGCGTGTAGCGGGCGAGATAGGCCGCCCCCAGCGCCACCACGATCAGGATCCAGATCGAGACCGGCAGGCCGAGCAGCCGGCCGGCACCCAGGAAGCCGAAGCCGGTGGTGCCGAGTTCCGGCTTGCCGACGAGATTGGGGAAAGTGCGGCCGTCGGAGGAAAGCAGCGCGAAGCCGCGCGCCACATAGAGCACGCCGAGCGTGGCGATGAAGGGCGCGACGTTGAGCCTGGTGATCAGCAGCCCGTTGACGGCGCCGATCAGCATGCCGACCGCGAGCGTGATCAAGGCGATCTCGACGACATTGAAATAGATGGTGTAGCCGATCTGCAGGTCGATGCCGTTGAGCACGAGGTAGCCGGCCACCATGCCGCACAGGCCGACGATCGAGCCAACCGAAAGGTCGATGCCGCCGGTGATGATGACGAAGGTCATGCCCATGGCGAGAAAGGCATTGAGCGCCACGTGCTTGGCCATCAGGATCAGATTGGCGGCCGACAGGAAGTTCGGCGCCGCGATCGAGAAGAACACCAGCACGGCGATCAGCGCAATGAAGGTTCTGAGCTTCATCAGCGTCAGCAGCGCCGAGCCGCTGGAGGCGGAGGAAGCGGCAGCCTTGGCCGGAATGTCAGTCATCAGCGTTGCTCCCCATGTGCGGCCGGTCCGTGGCCCAGCGCCGACGCGGCGACGATCGCCGCCTCCGTCGCTTCGGCGCGGTCGAACATGCCGGTCAATCTGCCATTGCTCATCACCGCGATGCGGTCGGACAGCGCCATCACCTCGTCGAGGTCCGAGGTGGCGAACAGGATGCCCAGCCCGTCGCGCGAAAGCTTGCGCATGGTGCGGAAGACATCGGCCTTGGCGCCGACATCGATGCCGCGGCTGGGCTCGTCCATCAGAAGCACTTTCGGTCCGGTGAGCAGCGCCTTGCCGATCACCACCTTCTGCTGGTTGCCGCCCGACAGCGACGAGACCTCCTGCGCCGGGTCGGCGACCTTGATTGCGAGTTCCCGCACCATCTGCATCACGGCCTGCCGCTCGGCACCGCCGCGGATGTGAAACAGGCGCACGAAGCGCGACAGGCTGGCCATCGTCAGGTTGCTGGCGACCGACAGGATCGACACCAGGCCCTCGCGCTGGCGGTCCTCTGGGATCAAGGCCAGCCCGCGCTGGATGCGGCGCGTCGTGTCGCGCTCCTTCACCTGCTTTCCGGCGATGAAGATCCTGCCGCTGGCATGGCCGTGACGGCCCATGATGCAGTCGAACAGCTCGCTGCGCCCCGCACCCATCAGCCCGTATATGCCGAGAATCTCGCCGGCGCGCAGCGACAGCGAGACGTGGTCGACCGCCAGCCCGCCGGTGACGCGTGGCAGGCAGATCTCCTCGGCGCGGAAGATTTCCGCGCCCGGCACATGGCCGTCGGCCTTGGCGAAGTCCTTGGCGTCCGAGCCGATCATCTGCCGCACGATCCACTGCGTATCGACGTTTTTCATCTGCTCCTGGCCGGTGATGCGGCCGTCGCGCAGCACGGTGATGTAGTCGCCGATGCGGATCAGTTCCTCCAGCCGGTGGGAGATGTAGACGATGGCGACGCCGCGCGCCTTGAGGTCGGCGATCACCTTGAACAGGATCTCGACTTCGGCGGCGCTCAGCGCCGAGGTCGGCTCGTCCATGATGAGGATCTTGGCGTCGAGCGAAACCGCCTTGGCGATCTCGACCAGCTGCTGCTGGCCGATGCGCAGATCCTCGACCAGCATGTCGGGCCGGATGCCGGCTTCCAGCCGCTCCAGGAATTCACCGGCCCGGCGCTCCTGTTCCTTGCGGTCGATCTTGCGGAAGCGGTTGGTGATCTCGCGCGTGGCGAAGATATTCTCGGCGACCGAAAGGTTGCCGAACAGGTTCAGCTCCTGGAACACCATGCCGATGCCGCGGTCGACCGCATCTCCCGACGACGAGAAAGAGACCTCTTCGCCTTCGAGCAGGATGCGCCCTACGGTCGGCTGCTCGACGCCGGCGATGATCTTCATCAGCGTCGACTTGCCGGCGCCGTTTTCCCCGACCAGCACGTTGACCGCGCCCTTGCGCACTTCGAAATTCGCCTGCTTGACCGCGACCGTGCCGGCATAGACTTTCGAGACATCCTCCAGCTTGAGGATGACGTCATGGCCATTCGCCTGGCTCATGGCTTCGGCCCGATCTCGGCCTCCGCCGGCGTCACCAGCGGCAGGTCCTGGCCGCCTTCGATCGTATAGGCGCCGAGCACCTTGGCGGTGCGGCCTTCCAGCGCCTCGCGCGGCAGCTTGGCGAGCACTGTCTTGGCGGCATGGGCATTGAAAGCCTTGCCGAACTGGGCGAAGTCGATCTGGTTGGTGAAGTCGTTGAACTGGACGAAGTCGAGGCTGTCGCGCAGCGCCGTGCCGCGCATCGCCGGCCCAATCTGGACGCGCGCGTCCGCCTTGCCGTCACCGTCGGCGTCGACGTCGATGGTGGCCGCGCGCGACTGCGTATTGGCGGCGACGATCTTGCCTTCGACGCGGACCGCGAAAGTCCATGGCGAATTCGCCTGCTTCTTCGGATTGCCGTATTTGGCGCCGGCCGCGGCCGGATCGGTCTTCGCCAGCGCATGGACCTCGGCGAACGGTCCCGCCTTCTGCTGCAGGTAGGGGATGACTTTCGCCGCCCATATGTCCTCGACCATCTTGTCGGGGTTGAAGGCGGAAGCATTGCCGTCGCCTTGCGCCGACGGCGTCGGCAGGATCTTGCAGGCGCTGAGCGCGATGCCGGCGGTCAGGGCAAGGATCGGCCAACTCGGCTTTTTCTGCATGGCGGTCGAGGCATCCTGGTGAAAAGGAGCGAGGGACGAACCTCGGTTCGCCCCTCGCTGTTCGCGTTGCGCCGGCTCAGTTTTTCAGCGCGAAGGTTTCCAGCTTAGCGGCATTGTCGCCATTGATGAGCACGCAGTCCATCAGCTGCTTTTCCTTCTCGGGCGACTTCTTGTTCTTGATGAAGTCGTTGGCCTGCTCGACCGCCATCTGCGCCTGGGCATAGGCAGGCTGCAGCACCGTCGCCTTGATGCCGCCCGAGGTGATGGAATCGCGCACGTCGTTCGATCCGTCGAAGCCGACGACGATGACGTCCTTGCGGCCGGCCGCGGCAAGCGCCGCATAGGCGCCCATCGCCATCGTGTCGTTGCCGGAGATGACGCCCTTGATGTCAGGATTGGCCTGCAGGATCGATTCCATCTTGGAATAGGCCTCGGTCTGGCTCCAATTGGCCGACTGCTGCGCGACCATCTTCAGGTCCGGATAGTCGTCGATGACGTCGTGATAGCCCTTGGAGCGGATGCCGGCATTGGTGTCGGATTCCTTGCCGACCAGCTCCACGAAATTGCCCTTCTCGCCCATCAGCTTGACGAATTCCTGCGCGCCGAGCTGGGCGCCCTGGTAGTTGTTGGAGACGATCTGAGCCACCGCGACGCCGGTGGCGTTGATCTCGCGATCGATGAGGAAGGAAGGGACGCCGGCGTCCTTGGCCTTCTGTACGGCGGCGACGGTGGCGTCGGCGCCGGCATTGTCGAGGATGATCGCCTTTGCGCCGCGGCCGATCGCAGTGTCGATCAGCTCGGACTGCTTGTTGGCGTCGTCGTCATGGACCAGCACCAGCGCCTCGTAGCCCAATTCCTTGGCCTTGGCTTCGGCGCCGACGGCTTCCGCCTTGAAGAATGGATTGTCGTGCGATGGGGTGATGATGGCGATGAGATCCGCCGCGTAGGCGGGCATCGCCGTGCCGAGTGCCAGCACGCCTGCGAAGGCGGCAAGCGTCATTCTGCGTGTCAGTTTCATGAAGTCCTCCCGTTGAAACCCATGCCTCGATCGTTTCGAGGCCTCTATCTACGATTGAATTCGTCAGGCAGGGCCGGCAGTGCGCCGCCCGGATTTCAGAGCCGATCGCCGGGCTGTCATCCGAACTGCTCCTCGCTCCGCTCCCGCCGTCCTCCACTCGCATCAACTTCAAACTTCCAACGAAGCATGACCGATCCGAGTCCGGGAACAGCTAAAGCTAACTGGTATAATGAGTCAACCACTAATTCAGGTGATCTGTATCTAAGCGGCGGCCGCTCAGGTAATCCGCTGGATGCTGGCTGCGATCTCTTCCGGTTCGAAGACCCGCTTCCAGTCGTCGCGCATCAGCACCGGCTTGCCGAATTCGATGGCCTTGTTGCAGGCGTCGGAGAACACGCCTTTGGTTTCGCCGAAGATTACGGCGCCGAGCACATTCATGTGGCCGAGCAGGAAATCGAGGGCCGCCTGCTGGTCGACGCCGCGCGCCACGACCTCGTCGACAGCTTCCTTCATGACCACCAGCAGCGAGGCGCACACGGTCTCAGAAAGGCCGGGCTCGAGCAGCGCCATCTGCTCGACGGAAACGCGGTGCGAGCGCATCACCGGCGCCCAGATGATCTTGGCGATGGCCTCGCCCTTGGCGTAGTCCGCTTCCGGTCCCTGCATCAGTGCGCTGACCATGTGCTGCTTGGCCTTGACGCCGCCGAAATAATCCTTCTTGGCCGCCATGTCGGTTTCGTCATTGAAGATCGGCGGATGGCAGGGGTGGGTGACGAAGTAGGTCAGGTCGGGACGATCAGGCAAATGGCCGGCAAACGGCGCCGCGGCATCGAGAACGATCACCATCGTGCCCGGCGCAAGCTTGCTTTCGATGCTTGCCGCGACCTTGCCGATATGGGTGTCCGGAACCGCCAGGATCACCACCTCGGCGCCTTCCAGCGCCTCGTCGGCACTGACCGTATCGAAGCCCAGCCCGGTCTTCAGCCGCTCGCGCCCGGCGTCGCTGACCTCGACATGGCGGATCGTATAGGGCGAGCCGCGGAAATTGGTCGATAGGCGGTAACCCATTTTGCCGCCGGCACCGAACAGCGCGATCGTCGTCATCTAGCCTTGCTCCTAAACATTGAACGATGGTTTCGCCAATCGTCACCTTATATACTGGTATGATCACTCTACCATCTTGGCAAGAGAAATCATTCTCTGCTTTGTCACTGCGGCCTGATTGCCGCAGCGCCCGCCTTAGGTTTCGCCGTGCCGTCGCCGGCTGCGCTCTCGAGGGCGGCGGGGTCGATGGCGGCGCGCCGCGACAGCACCTGCCGGCCGGCCAGCGCCAGAACGAAAATGACCACGATGCCCTGGACGATGTCCTGCGCGCCGGGCGGCAGGCCGATGATCTGCATGGTCGTGACGATGAGGATCAAAAGGATGCTGGCGAACAATGTGCCGAGCGCCGTCGCGGAGCCGCCGAAGATCAGCGTCCCGCCCAGCACCACCGCGGCGATGGATTGCAGGAGATAGGGCTGGCCCATTTCAAGAAAGGCGCCGCCGATATAGGCGCCCAGCAGCAGCCCGTTGAGCGAGGCCAGCACCGAGGAGATGATGAAGGCCGAGGCGATGACCCGGTTGTTGCGGATCGCTGCTAGCCGCGCCGCCGCGCGGTTCTGGCCGACTGCCGAGAGCAGTTGTCCGTAAACGGTATAGCGTAGCACGAACGACGTTGCGGCGACGCCCAGGATGGCGATGACTGCCATGATCGGCACGCCCGCGACGCGGCCCGTCGCCAGCGTCTTCAACAGCGGACTGACGGCGAAGCCCGATATCGCGCGGTTCGACAGCAGCGTTGCGGTTGCCAGCACATAGCCCGTCGCCAGCGTGGCGATGATGGCCGGTATGTTCAGCCCGACGACGAGCAGCGCGTTGAGAGCGCCGACCGCAAGGCCGAGCAGGATCGCGGCGCCGACGCCGACGGCGAGGTTGGCGTCCTGGCCCTTGATGGTCAGCAGCGCCACGAAAGCGCTGAGCGTGATCACCGAGGCCACGGAAAGGTCGATATTGCCGCGCCCGGTGGTGACGACGAACATCTGGCCGATGCCGACGACCGTTAGGAACGAGGCCGACAGAACGATGCCCGACAGGCTGGAGAGGCTGAAGCGGTTGGTGACGATGGACAGCACCAGCCAGAGCAGCAGCACCCCGATCGCCGACCAGATCCAGCGGTTTTTCTGCGCCCAAGGGCTGAAGGCGGCAAGCGCGTTCATTGTTCGCTCCTGCGGTCCGCGGTCAGGCTGCGCAAGGTCAGCAGGGCGATGAGGATCAATCCCTGCGTCGCCGCATTGAAGTCGCTGCTCACGCTCAGCGTGCCGAGCAGGGCGCCGATCAACGCCAGCGTGACCGCGCCGGCGACGGCGCCGACCGGCGAGATGACGCCGCCCAACAGCGAACAGCCGCCCATCACCACGGCGGCGACGCTGAGCAGGGTGAATGAATTGCCGGAATTGATGTCGCTCGCCGTATTGATCGCCGTCAGCGACAGGCCGGCGGCGGCGGCGAACAGCCCGGCGACGAGGTAGCGCACCAGCGCGTAGCGCGTCGGCGACCAGCCGGAACGGATCATCGCGGTCGGATTGTTGCCAAAACCGCGCAGCACCACGCCGAGCGGCAGCCGGTCGATCACGAACACCACGATTGCCACCGCGGCGATGAGGATGATCGAGGTTGGCACGAAGCCGAGCGACCAGTTGAACATTGCCGACAGCCATTCGGGGCTGGCGCCGCCCGGCGTCGGCTGCAGCGCATAGCCTATCCCGACCCAGATGAAGGACGCGCCCAGCGTGACGACGATGGCCGGGATCTTGCGCGCCTGGATCAGGCCGCCGAGGCCGGCATAGGCGGCGATCGCCGCAGCCAGCGCCAGCGCGCCGAGCCACGGCTGGTCGTAGAGCAGCGTGGCGCTGAGCACGCTGACGAGCCCCGCGAACGCGCCGACGCCGAGGTCGATCTCGCTGCCGCCGACGATGAACATCTGCGCCGCGGTCACCAGTACCAGCGACAGCGCCGGCATCAGCAAGAGGTCGAGCCCGAAAATGGAGGCGACCGCCGGATTGGCCGAGATCATCACCGCCAGCACGGCGGCGAGGCCGATGAAGGGGGCAGCATTCACCAGCCTGCGGGCAAGCCCGGCGCCGGCAGCGCCGCTGCGTCCCGCACTGGCGGCTTTGTCCGTCTGCTGGGCAAAGGACGCTCCAACGACGGCTGATTCCGTGATCGCCTCGCCGGCCAGTTCCTTGACGATGCAGCCGCCTGAAAACACCAGCACGCGGTCGCAGGCCAGGAGTTCGGCATCTTCGGTCGTGTGCCAGATGAGCGTGCGCCCGCCTCGCGCAATGTCGTTGCAGAGGCGGTAGAAGTCCTGCTTGGTGGCGATGTCGACGCCGCGTGTCGGGTCGTCGAGCAGGACGATCGGCGTGTCGGCGACGAGCGCCCGGGCGACGAGCGCCTTCTGCTGGTTGCCGCCGCTGAGCTCCAATATGTTGGATCCGAAGCGGGTTTCGTCGAGCCGCAGCCGGCCGGCGGCATCCGCCGCTGCCGCGCGGTTGGCGCGGTCCGAGACCAGGCCCAGCGCCGGGCGGCGTGCCAGGGCGCCGATGCTGATGTTCCCAAGCACGCTCCACAAGGGGAACACGCCTTCCTTCTGGCGGTCGCCCGCGATGAAACCGGCTTCACCGTTCCTGGCGACGGCCGCATCCGTTCCGGAATCGGGCTTGAAGATTGCGTGCAGCAACTCCTTCTGGCCGCTGCCTTCGAGGCCTGCCAATCCGATGATTTCACCGCGGCCGATCTCGATGTCGCGGCCGAGTTCGGCCGTCAGGAACCCGGACAATCGCACCAGCGCTTCGCGGCTGCCGGTGGTGGCGGTACCATGCTGGTGGATCGAGTTGGCGTCGCCCCCCATGAGCTGCACCAGCCTGCCGATCGACGTCTCGGCCACATCGCCGCGCCAGGCGGTGCGTCCATTGCGCAGCACGACCACCTGGGTGGCGATGTCGATGATTTCCTGAAGCTTGTGGCTGATGAAGATGAAGGCGAGGCCGGATTTGGCCCGCTCGCGGATGAAGGCCCGCAACTGTCTCGAGCGATCGAGATCGAGCGAGGAGGTCGGTTCGTCAAGAACGATCAGCTTGACACCGGGGGTCGCGGCGGCGCGCGCAATCTCGACCATTTGCCGTTCGGCGATGGAGAGGTGGCCGACTTCGGCATTCACATCGATGCCGTTTGCGGGGAAGACGGCGTCCAGCGCCGAGCGGGCGCGCGCCCTGTAGAGTGCCCGCCAGCCCGGCCGGTTGGCGGCATCCGCCGGAATTTCCAGGAAGAAGTTTTCGGCCACCGAGAGGTTGGCGCACAGCGACAATTCCTGGTGCACCATGCGGATGCCGCGGCGCTGTGCTTCCGCCGTGTCGTAGCCGGCGAAGCCGATATTCTGGCCGGCAAACGAAATCGAGCCCAGGGTCGGCCACATCGCCCCGCACAGGATGCGCATCAGCGTCGATTTGCCGGCGCCGTTGCCGCCGACCAGCCCGATGATCTCGCCGGTGGAGACGGCGAGGTCGATCTCTGCATTCGCCAGCGTCGGTCCGAAGCTCTTGGTGATCCCGGAAAGCGAAACAACGCTCTGCCGGGTCGGATCGGCGAGCACCGCGGCGGCTGCGCCTTCCGGGGCTACGGCGAGATGGGACATTCGTCCTCCGTTTCTTCACGGGCAGGGACCGGGCGCGGCCGTTCCGCGGCGCCCGGTCCCTGGCATTGCCAACCTTACTTGCTCAGCAGGTTCTGCTTGACCCAGTCGAGCGAATAGCTGGGGCTGATGATCTGGCCGCCAGGCAGCTTTGCATATTCCTTGAGGTTGCCGGCATCGACGGTGGCCACCGGCATGATCATCATCTTGGGTGCCTTGGCGCCCTTGAGCAGCGACAGGCCGAGCCAGAACGCGGCGCCGCCAATACCGGGCGTGGTGTTCATCGAGACCGTCTGGTAGCCGTTCTTGGCGTTCTCCTCGGCCCACCATTTGACGAAGTCGGTGCCGCCGCCGCCTTCGATGATCGGCATCTTGCCGGCATAGTCGCCGCCATACTGGACGAACGCCTGGGCGATGCCGACATCGTCGCTGCCGCCTTGTGCGAGCACGGCGTCGACATGCGGCAGGGAGGGCAGCACGTTGGCGATGGCCGCCTGTGCGACCGACGCGGTCGCCTGGCCGTAGACCGTGGCGACAACCTTGATATCGGGATATTTGGCCAGCACCGACTGTTGCGCGTTGAACATGTCGTTGTCGGGCGCCGAACCCTTGACGCCGCGCACCTGGATGACGTTGCCCTTGCCGCCGATCATCTTGAAGACGGCCTCGGCCTGGGCTGCCTTGTAGCCCTTGAAGTCGAAGTTGAGCTGGTAGTTGCAGGGCGCCGAGGCGACCGAATCGAACGAAACGACGATGATGCCGGCCTTGCAGGCTTTTTCGATGATCCCGTTGACCGCGGTTTCCGAGGCGGCATCGACGGCGAGCACGTCGACCTTCTTGAGGATCAGCTCGGCGATCTGGCTGTTCTGCTGCGCCACCGAGCCGTCGCCGTTCATGACGACGTAGTCGGCAATCTGACCGGCCGCCTTGGCTTCCTTGGCCGAGGCTTCGAAAGCCTCCACCATCTGGTGCCGCCAGGTGTTGCCGTAATAGGCGTTGGCGAGCGCGATCACCGGCGCATCCGGTGACGCCATTGCCGGCACAGCCGAGACGCTGACCAGCGCGGCGCCGGCAAGCGCCGCCACGGTTGAAAACTTCATGATATTTTCCTCCCAAAAAACACCGGCCGATACGTCGGCCTTCTGCCATTCCGTTACGACGTCCTCCGAAAGACGCCATACCAGCTACATGTTATACCAGCATACCAAATAGGCAAGCGGGCACCGGAACCTCGATTGCCGAAACCTCCTTTGATTTAAGGACGAGACGAAGCTCGGCCGTCGGCTTCGTTCTTTCCTTGGCCAAACGGAGCCGGCCTGCCCCGGCAACTGGCGACCGGTCCAAATCCGGCCGTAGACGGACGTTAGGTCATCATATATGTAATGTCAATCGATGGCGGGACCCTTGTCTGCCGACGCGACTCGGGATCGATTGTTCCGCGAACACCCAGGGAGGGACGGATGGAGCCGGTCCAGAAAAAGAAACTGTATGTGGAGGTGCTTGACCGGTTGATGGCGGCAATCTCGACATCCGAATTCCCGCCCGGCTCTCAATTGCCGTCGGAAAAGGAACTGATGACGATGATCGGCGTCGGCCGGCCCTCGATCCGGGAAGCGATGCTGTCGCTGCAGCAGATGGGACTTATCAGGATCTCGCACGGAGAACGTGCCCGCGTCATCAATCCGACGCCTGATGTCATCGTCGATCAGGTCTCAGCGGCGATGGTCATGATGCTGGCGACGAACTCTCGCGGGCTTGAAGAACTCAAGGAAGTCAGGCTCTTGCTGGAAACCGGCCTGGTTCGGATAGCCACGCGGCGCGCTACGGCCAAGAGTTTGGAACGCCTCGCGGAGACCTTGCGTCATTTGCGCGAGGCAAAGGGCGACCAAGCCCGGTTTGTAGCTGCCGACATGGAGTTCCACGCCGTCATTGCGGAGATGAGCGGCAATTCGATGATAGCGGCGGTGGCGAAGGGAATGCTCGAATGGCTGTCCCGTTTCAAGCGGGATCTGGTGGCGATGAAAGGCGCCGAGCGGCTGACGGTCGAGGAGCATGAGCGGATCTACAAGGCAATCGCCGGCGGCGATCCGGAAGGCGCGAGCGCGGCAATGGCCGACCACATTGGCCGCGCCAACGAGCTCTATTCGAAACTGGCCGGCGGCGGAGCCGGCTGAGCGGCCGCCGAAATTTTTTTGCCCGAGAAAACTCATATGATGACATGATTTCTTTTTGGTGCTAACGGTCACTCCGTGAACGTCATTCCAGTCGGGAAGCCTGCATTGTCCGGTCGCCTCCGCGCCACCTATCTGATCGAAACCCGCTACCCGCTGGAGGTTGCCGCGGCTGCGATGGCGGGCGAACAATCAAGCGGGACTTTCCGCGCCATACCCGGAGAAACGCCGGAGCTGCTGCGCAGGTTCGGAGCCCGCGTCGAATTCATCAGCGATGTTGCCGAGGTCGACAGCGAGGCGTTGCCGTTCTCGCGCTCGCCAAAAAATGCGACCGTGAGGCCGCACCGGGCCAAGGTGGGCCTTTCCTGGAACATCGAGAATACGGGGACAGTGCTGGCTTCGGTCTGGTCGACGGTTCTCGGCAATCTATTCGAGCTGCATCATTTCTCGGCCATGCGTCTCCTCGACGTTACCTTTCCCGATGCCTTCGCGGATGCCTACCCAGGGCCGGCCTTCGCCGTCGAGGGAACGCGTCGCCTGACCGGCGTCGACGGGCGTCCGCTGATCGGCACCATCGTCAAGCCGAGCGTTGGTCTTACCCCGCAGGAGACGGCGGCCCTGGCCGACACGCTGATTGCCGCGGGGCTTGATTTCATCAAGGACGACGAATTGATGGGGGACCCTCCGCATTCGCCGTTCGAACACCGGTTCGAAGCGGTCATGGCGGTGATAGACAGGCACGCCGACAGGACCGGGCGCAAGGTCATGTATGCGGCCAACATTTCCGGGGACATCGACGCCATGCGTCGCCAGCTGGATCTGATCGAGCGCCGTGGCGGGACCTGCGCCATGCTGGTCCTGAATTCTGTCGGCCTGTCCGCCGTCATCGAGATGCGCCGCCACTCCGCCGTTGCGCTGCACGGCCATCGGGCCGGATGGGGCCTCTTCAGCCGCTCTCCCGATCTCGGCATGAGCTATCTCGCCTATCAGAAATTCTGGCGCCTGGCGGGCATCGACCACATGCACGTCAACGGGTTGTCCAACAAGTTCTGCGAGCCGGACGAATCGGTGATGGCGTCGGCCCATGGCTGTCTCACCCCGATGTTCGAGCGGGCTGGCCGTCCCGATACGGTCATGCCGGTGTTTTCGTCTGGACAGACCGCTGTGCAGGCGGCCGAGACCTATACGAGGCTCGGCTCGGACGATTTCATCTATTGCTGCGGCGGCGGGATCATGGCGCATCCAGGCGGGCCGGCCGCCGGCGTTCGAAGCCTGCATGATGCTTTCGAAGCCGCGGCGGCAGGGGTTCCCGCACGCGACTACGCCGCCACGCATCCGGAGCTCGAAGCCGCGCTGCAAGCGTTCGGCTGAATTTGCGCCATCGGCGCGCCATCATGGCAAATGGGAGAGAAGCAAATGACGACATCCGTGGCGGTGCTTGGAGCCGGAGGGAAGATGGGCTTCCGCGTGACGCGCAAGCTTATCGAAGCGGGCTACGATGTCCGCGCCGTGGAGATCGGCGAGGCCGGCCGCAAGCGGCTGGGAGAGGCCGATATCGGCGCCGTCGCCATGGACGAGGGCATTCCCGGCGCCAAGGTGGTGGTAATGGCCCTGCCGGACAATATCATCGGCCAGGTGGCGCGGCAGATCTCGCCGATGCTTGCCGCGGGCACCATGATCCTCATTCTGGATGCGGCAGCGCCCTATGCCGGCGACTTGCCCGCGGATCGGCCGGATCTCACCTATTTCGTCGGCCATCCCTGCCATCCGCCGCTGTTCGGCGAAGAGACGGAATGGGCCGCGCGTCGCGATTACCATGGCGGCATCGCCAGGCAATCGATCGTCTGTGCCCTGATGCAAGGTCCGGAAGAGCACTATGCGCTTGGCGAGGAAGTGTGCAGGGCCATGTGGTCGCCGATCATCGACAGCCATCGCGTCACGGTCGAACAACTGGCGATCCTGGAGCCGGGCCTGTCCGAAATGGTGGCCATGCCCTTCGTCGACACCATGGTCGAGGCCGTCGAGGAGTGTGAGCGCAAATATGGCATTCCCAGACAGGCCGCGCTGGACTTCCTGATAGGCCATCTGAACGTCGAGATCGCCATGTGGTTCGGCTTCTCTCCGAAAGTGCCGTCCGATGCGGCGCTGAGGCTGATGCGATTCGCCAAAGGCGTCGTGGTCCGGGACGACTGGCGCGAAGCGCTCACACCGGCCAAGGTGAAGGAAGCTTCGGAATTGATCGTCTACGGCAAGGGAGCCTGAGCCCTGCCTTCGCCGGCCCGGATCATATCGGTATCGACCGCGCTCTTCGATGGCTATTCCATGGAATTGGCCATCGAGGAGATTGCGGCGGCCGGTGCCCTCCATGTCGAGCCGGCCTTCATTCGCGGCTATGTCGATTTCGATGAAGGCATGTTTGCGGCTGCGCACGCCGCGAAGCTGCGCCAGGCAGCGGAACATGCCGGGCTCGGGATCAATGCCGTGTCGGCTCATCTCGACCTGTCGGGGGCCGATGCCCCCGACGCCTTGTCCCGGCGCATCGGCTTTGCCGCCGGTCTTGGTGCGTCCTTCCTGATTACCAATGCCGGCCCGGCGAGAAACAGCGCGGCGATCCGCAAAACGATTGACGCCCTCCTGCCGAGGCTGGAGGAAGTCGGCATCGTCCTGGCGCTCGAGAATCCCGGACATGGCCAAGGCGATCTGCTCGGCAGCGCCCGGTTGGGGGCAGGCTTCATCCGTGACATCGGATCGCGGCACGTGCGCCTGAACCACGACGCCGGAAATGTCTTTACCTACAGCAACGAGACGGTGCAGCCGGCGCAAGATATCGCTGATGCCATCGATGCCGTTGGGCATGCTCATCTGAAGGATGTCGTCAGCACCGGGGAGGGATGGACATTTTGCGCTATCGGCGACGGCTCGATCGGCTACGAACCGTACTGGGCAACGCTTCCCGCGACGCTGCCGGCCAGCATCGAACTGCCATTGCGGCTGCGGCGCCCGCAGCACCGTGATCCCCAACGGCGGAGCGCGCCGGTGGATATCGCCACCATTCGGAGCGCGCTGCGGCGTTCACTGGATTTCGTCAATTCGCTGGAGATCGCAAAGAGCAGCACCTTCTGAACAGCGAAAGGTGGTTCCTTGCCTTTGCGAGAGCCGGCTATCCACGCTCCGGGAACATCGCCTTCAGCCCTTCACGCGAGGCCTTGGCGACGCCGCGTTCGGTGATCAGGCCGGTGACCAGCCGCGCCGGCGTCACGTCGAAGGCGGGGTTTGCCGCGGGCGTCGCTTCCGGCGAGACGCGCACCTGGGCGATCTCGCCGCTCGCGGTCTTGCCCCACACCAGCGAAACCTCGTCGCCGGAGCGTTCCTCGATCGGGATTTCGGCAAGTCCGTCGCCCACCGTCCAGTCGATGGTCGGCGAAGGCAGCGCAACGTAAAACGGCACGTCATTGTCTGCGGCGGCGAGTGCCTTCAAATAGGTGCCGATCTTGTTGCAGACGTCGCCGTCGGCCGTCGTGCGGTCGGTGCCGACGATGACCATGTCGATTGCGCCGCGCTGCATCAGATGGCCGCCGGCATTGTCGACGATCAGCGTGTGCGGCACGCCGTGGCCGGCCATCTCCCAGGCCGTCAACTGGGCGCCCTGGTTGCGCGGCCGCGTCTCGTCGACATAGACATGGACCGGAATGCCGGCCTCCCTTGCCAGGTAGATCGGCGCGGTGGCCGTGCCGTAGTCGACGGTAGCCAGCCAGCCGGCGTTGCAATGGGTCAGGATGTTGACGGTTTCGCCCGGCTTTTTGCGCGCCGCGATGTCCTTGATGATGGCGAGACCGTTCTCGCCGATGGCGCGATTGAGCCCGACATCCTCGTTGGCGATCTCGCTGGCGCGACGATAGGCGGCTGCGGCGCGTTGTTCCGTCGGCAGCGGCCGCAGGAGCCGCCGCATCTCATCCAGCGCCCAACGCAGATTGATCGCCGTGGGACGCGTCTCGTGGAGCGTCTCCCAGACGGCATCGAGCGCGGCATCCGCCGGATCGTCCGCCATCTGCATGGCAACGCCATAGGCAGCGGTGACACCGATCAGCGGCGCGCCGCGCACCCACATGTCGCGGATGGCGGTGGCGATGCCGTTAACGGTATCGACCTTCACGACACGGAAGTCATGCGGCAGCCAGCGCTGGTCGATGATCTCCACCGAGCGCCCATCGTCGCTCAGCCAGATGGTGCGATAGTGGCGCTCGCCGACGTTCAAATGCGGTTCTCCTGTTCGATCAGCGCGGCCAGGTTGTTGACCTCGTCGATGCTGTGGATATGACGCCTATTGACGGCGATGTGGCGGCCGAACTTCAGCGCCCTCGCTTCACATGTGGCGCGCAGGTCTTCGTCGGCAATGGTTTCGAAATCGGCATTGTGGGCGAGGCCGAGGATGCGCCGGTGCACCTCGATGCCGGCAAAGCCGAGGAGGTCGTCCCAGATCTGGTGCAGCACATGGTCGAGCGCCTGCTCGGCGCCGAGCCTGTCGCCCTGATCCTCGAACAGGCTCTTTTGATAAAGCATGCCGTTGCGCTCCGTGCGCCACAGATGCGAGAATTCGGTGCGGAACACCGACCATGTCTGCGCCGTGACATCGAGCAGATAAGCGCGCATGGCGTCGCGCTTGCCGCTCTGCTCATGACCCCGCTGCGAGAAGAAGGCCATCCAGAAATTGGCGAGCAACATGCCGACGTCGAACGCCATCGGCCCGTAGAAGGCGAATTCAGGGTCGATCATCCTGGTCTCTGTATCCGTGACCATGATCGAGCCGGAATGCAGGTCGCCATGCAGCAATGTCTCTGCATTGGCGGCGAAAAGATGCTTCAGGCGCTGCGCTTCCACCTTGAGGTCGCGGTCGGCGCGCAACTCGGCGACCAGGGCGTCGAGTTGCGGCGAAGTGTGCCGGTTCATCTTGGCGTCGAAATAAGGATCGGAGAACACCAGATTCTCGGTGATGTCGCACAGCTCGACGTTGTCGGCGAACAGCGCCAGGTCCGCCTTGCGATCCTTGGTCACCATCGAGAAGTCGGAGCCGCGGAACAGGGTGCGGGCCATGAACAGCCCGATATCCCTGGCAATGTTCGGCAATTGCCGGCCCTCGATCAGCGCCCGCCGCAAAATGATGTGCGGCGACAGATACTCCATGATGATCAGCGCCTGGGTCTCGTCGAAATGGTAGATGGCCGGCACCGAGCCCGGCGCGCGCGCCTCCTGCCGTGTCAGCGCGTGATATTCGAAGAAGGAACGCTTCAGCGGCAGCGGCCAGCTGTCGCCGACCAGCCGGACATAGGGCAGGGCCTGCTTGACGACAGCCGCGCCCTTGTCGCCCTCGACGATGAAGACGAGGTTCAGATTGCCATCGCCGACCTCGCGCACCTTCCAGCGGCTGGTGTCCTCGCCGATGCGCTGGGTGAGCGCTTCGTTGCTGCCGAGCCGCGTGGCGAGCGTCTCCACCGACAGTGCTTCGAACGGCGTTTTCCCGGTCATCCTCACCTCTCCTGCTCGTCCCTCATAATAGCGGAGCCACGGCGGCGGGGCCAAGCTAGGTAGCGCACTGGCAATTGTCAATCGTGTTGACAATTGCCGATGTAGCCCATAGCGTCACCGTCAGGGAGGAACGCATGGTCGGCAATGCCGTGTTCCGCGTAGAGGGACTGAAGAAATCCTTTGGCCGTAACGAGGTGCTTGGCGGCGTCTCGCTCGAACTCCATGCCGGTGAAGTGACCGTCCTGATGGGTGCCAACGGCGCCGGCAAATCCACCCTCGTCAAGATCGTCAGCGGCGTCTACGAACGCGACGGCGGCACCATGACCCTGGCCGGCCAGGACTTTGCGCCAGGAAGACCGGCGGAAGCGATCCGCGCTGGCGTCGTCACCGTTCACCAGAACATCAATGACGGTGTCGTCGCCGACCTTGACGTGGCGACCAATCTGACATTGGACAGGCTGAGCGGCAGTGGCGCCCCGGTGCTCTTCAACCCGGTCCGTGTGCGTCGCGAGGCCAAGGCGGTTGCCGACCGCATGGATCTGGCGATCGACTTGAAGGCGCGCGTCAGCGATCTCTCGCTGGCCGATCGCCAGATGGTGGCGATTGCCCGCGCGCTGGCACATCAGCCGAAAGTGCTGATCCTCGACGAACCGACCTCATCGCTATCGAGCGCCGAAGCCGATCGGCTTTTTGCGCTGGTCGACAGGCTACGCGCGCAAGGCGTGGCGATCCTCTATATCTCGCACCGCATGTCCGACATAAGGCGGCTTGCCGACCGCATCGTCTCGATGCGCGACGGCGCCGTGTCCGGCGTCTTCGACAAGAAGCCGCTCGACTACGAAGGTGCGGTCAATGCCATGCTCGGCCGCAAGATCCACCTCGACCAGATCGTCGCCAGGCACTCGGCCAAGGCGGTGCTGACCGTCGAAGGCCTGCGCATCGCCCAAGGCGCCAGGCCGATGTCGATGACACTTGGCGACGGCGAGGTCGTTGCCGTCACCGGGCTGGTCGGCGTCGGCAAGACAGCGCTTGCCGAGACGCTGTTCGGCGTGCGCAGGCCGCTCGCCGGCACCATGACGATGAACGGCAAACCCTACGCGCCGCGCTCGGCCGGCGATGCGATCGCCGCCGGCGTCTTCCTCGTCGCCAAGGATCGCGCCACCAGCGGCATCGTCGGCGGCTTCAACATCGAGCGCAATGTCAGCCTGCCGTTTCTGAGAAGGATGTCGAACCTGGGCGTGCTCAAGCGCCGCCTGGAACGCGCCACGGCGCGCCGGCAGATCCAGGAATTGGGCATCGTCTGCCGCTCCGAGAAGGACGAAATGTCGGCATTGTCCGGCGGCAACCAGCAGAAGGTGATGGTCGCCCGCTGGATGGCGCAGGATGCAAGGCTGTTCATTCTCGACGAGCCGTTTCAGGGCGTCGATATCTCGGCCAGGCGCGACATCGCCGCCAAGCTGAGGGCAAGCGCCAATGGCCGCACGACGCTTTTGTTCGTGACCGAACTCGACGAGGCTCTTGAGACGGCCGACCGTATCCTGGTGATGTCGGAGCAGACCATCGTCGGCGAACATCGCAACGCGGACATCGATCTCGATCGCCTGCTGGCCGAGGTGGCCGGTGGGCTGCCGCACCGCGCGGCTTGACCGGCTGGAATTGAAGAACTGACGATGACAATTGGAATGGAGAGCATGGGTTCGAGTTGGGTAAAAACGGCAGCGGCGCGCGGGGGCGCTGAATGACGCAGCGCAACCACGCCATCCGCTACGGTTTCATCGTCCTGTTGTTTGGGCTCGTCGCTTATTTCGCGATTGCCGCCGACGGTTTCGTTTCGCCGCAAAGCGCGGTCTTCATCTTCCAGTCGGTCGCTATCACCGGCGTGCTGGCGCTTGGCGTCACCGCCACGCTGGTCGTTGGTGGCTTCGACCTGTCGATCGGCTCGGTCGCCACGTCAGCCATGATGGCTGCGGCCTATGTGATGGTGGTGCTGGAGCAGAACGCTGTCGTCGCGGTCATCGTCTGCCTGCTGATCGGCGTTGTCGTTGGGCTCATCAATGGTTGGCTGATCGTCTATATGCGCGTGCCGGACCTGCTGGCGACGCTCGGCATGATGTTCCTGCTGGTCGGCCTGCAGCGTATCCCGACCGAAGGCCGCTCGATCGCCACCGGCATGACCATGCCCGATGGCTCGGTCGCCAACGGCAAGTTCGGCGAGGCGTTCCTGGCGCTCGGCCGCCACCGCTTCGACTTCTTCATCCCCAATCTCATTCCGGTCTCGGTGGTCGTCCTGGCGGTGCTCGCGGTGCTGATCTGGTTCTTCCTCGAATACACCCGCTTCGGCCGCATGATGTATGCCGTCGGCTCCAATGAGCGCGCCGCCGAGCTCGCCGGCGCGCCTGTCAAGGCATACAAAATCTGGGCCTATATCATTTCAGGAGTTTTTGCCTCGATCGGCGGTATTTTGCTCGCCGCCCGGCTTGGACGCGGCGACATCGCCTCGGGTAATAATCTTCTGCTCGACGCTGTCGCCGCGGCGCTGATCGGCTACGCGGTGCTCGGCGCCGCCAAGCCGAACGCGTTCGGCACGGCTGTCGGCGCCGTCTTCGTCGGTGTCCTGCTGCAGGGCCTGACGATGATGAACGCGCCGTACTACACGCAGGATTTCATCAAGGGCGCCGTTCTGGTCGTCGCCCTTGTCTTCACCTTCGCTCTTTCCGGCAGGGGCAGGACATAGATTTCGACCGGGTTGCATTTCAACAAGTGGAGGAAACGACGTGAACATCACAAGAAGACTTTTGGGCAAGGCAGCGCTCGGGCTCGCCGGCGCGGCGTTGCTGATGCAGGGGACGGCCCTGGCTGCCGATCGCCCGGCACCGTTCGACAAGCCTGGCGTCAAGATCGCCCTGGTGCGCTATCTCTCGACCGGTGACTTCTTCCAGGCCTATCTGTCCGGCGTCGAGGCGCAGGCCAAGGCCCTCGGCGTCGACCTGCGCGTGCTCGACAGCCGCCAGGACGCCGCCCTCCAGGCCGACATGGTCGACCAGGCCATCGCGCTTGGCGTGCAGGGTATCATCATCCAGCACGGCCTGACGGAATCGATGAAGGACGCCGCCCAGCGCGCGGTCGACGCCGGCATCAAGGTGGTCGCTTTCGACGTCAACGTCGACAACCCCAAGATCCCGCAGATCGAGCAGTCAGACCGCGACCTTGCGCGCCTCGCGCTCGAGCAGGCGGTCAAGGACAATGGCGAGAGCTGGAAGGCCGGCTATGTCTATGTCGCGGGCATAGCCCCGCTCGACCGCCGCAATGAAACATGGGTCGACGTGAAGAAGAAATACTCGGGCATCAACGAAGTCGCCATGTTCGGCACGCTGGACAACCCGATCGCCAACTCGGTCGCCAACCAGGCGCGCTCGGTGCTGACCGCCCATCCCGACATCAAGGTGATGTTTGCTCCCTATGACGAGTTCGCCAAGGGCGTGAAGATCGCCGTCGACGAGGCGGGCCTGAACAAGGACATCAAGATCTATTCGGCCGACATCTCGACCTCCGACATTGCGGCGATGCGCGAGCCCGACAGCGCCTGGGCGGCAACCGCGGCCACCAATCCGGCCGTCGTCGGCCAGGTCTCGGTGCGTGCGCTGGCGCAGCTGCTGGCCGGCGAAGACCCCGGACACAACGTCGTCGTGCCGCCGACGCTGATCACCCAGAAGGACCTTCTCGACAAGGACATCAAGAATATGGAGGACCTGTCGGCCAAGCTGCCGCAGTTCGCCCATGCCGATGTCGCCATGCCGGCCTGGATGCCGAACCCGAACGCGAAGTAGGCCAATCGATATTGCAATTCGCTCACACTTGGAACAGCCGCTTGCAGCAACTGCAGGCGGCTTTTTTGCTGTCTTCATTCGTTGAACAGATCGGAGTAGGAGCCGGTGCGGGCAAGCCGCAGCTCATCGTCGGCAATGCGGTAGATCAAGAGCCAATCAGGTTCTACATGCGCATCCCGATAGTCTTTCCAGTCGCCTTTTAGAGGGTGATCCTTATAACGCGCCGGCAGTTCCAGTCCGGCGATGAGCAGGCCCAACAACTCGCGCAATTTATCGAGATCTTTGCCACGCTTCTCCATGCGCTTAACGTCCCTGCGGAATTGCCCGGAGTGAACGGGCGTCGGCATGTCAGATGCCCAAATCCTTGAACAATTCGTCGGCTGACGCGAAACGCTTGCCTTTGCCTTTTTCCAATTCGGCAATGGCCTTTTGGGTGGTTGCGTTCGGCACCTTCACCGGAAAGGGAAATTCCTTGTCGGCGGCGACGCGGACCAGCAGCAGGCGAATGGCGTCGGAGACCGACAGTCCCATTGCCGCCAGGGCTTCGGTAGCCTGGACCTTTGTCGCGGCATCAATTCGAGCGCGGACAACCGTATCCGTAGCCATGTTGCGACTCCTTACTGTTGAGCCACAATGTAGCTACAAACGGGTGTTCTTGCAAGCCTGCCGTCTGCGCTGTGCGTGACCGTGCTACCGCAGCGCCGCCGCGATATTGCCGCCGTCGACCGTCGTTACGTCGGCGGTTGTGCGGTCGGCCAGCGCGTGGTGCAGGAAAGCCTGCGCCACGTCCTGCGCCGTCACCTCCTGGCCGAGCAGATTGCCGGACATGTACTCTTTTTCCGACACGCCGCGTGCGCCCGATCGGCTGGCGATCATGGCGTCGGTCAACAGCCCGGAGCGGATGCGGTCGGCATTGACGGCGTTGGAACGGATGCCATGCGCGCCGTAATCCAGTGCATATTGCCTGGACAGGAACAGCGTCGCCGCCTTCGGCACGCCGTAGGCGCCGAATTTCGGACCCGGATTGACCGCCTGCTTAGAGGTGTTGAACAGGAGAGCGCCGCCGGTACCCTGTTCGAGCATGATGCGCACCGCGTTCTGCGCCACCGACTGGTGGGCGAAGAAATTGAGCTCGAAGCTCTTGCGCAGCAGCGCGTCGTCAAGTTCGCCGATCCGGCCTTCCCAGGCGGCACCGGCATTGGACACCACTATGTCGACGCCGCCATACACGGCGACCGCACTGTCGAAGGCGGCACGCACCTGCGCCGGATCGGTGATGTCGGCGGCGACGCCGATCGAATTGTTACCCGCTTTCTTGGCCGCATCAGCGGCTTTTTCGCCATCGAGATCGACGACCACCGCATGGGCGCCATTGTCGGCGAAAAGCTTGGCTGTCGCGGCGCCGATCGCACCGGCTCCGCCAGTGATCAGCACGACCTGGCCGGTCAGCGGCTTCGGCTTGTTGGAGGCGAGTTTGGCCTGTTCCAGCGACCAGTATTCGAGCGGGAACAGGTCGGCCTTGGAAAGCGGATGAAAACGGCCGACCGCCTCGGCGCCACGCACGGCCTCGATCCACATTTCGCCGACATCGGAAGCGATCCTGGCATCCTTGAGCGTGCGGCCATGGCCGAACATGCCGAGCCCTGGCACCAGCGTCAGCCGCGGCATCGGGTCGAGCATGGTGCGTTTGACGTCGTCGAGCGCGTCATTGGTGTCGAAATAGGCGCGGTATTCCTTGGCGAAGGCGTCGACATGGCTCTTGATGACGGCCTTGTAGTCGCCGGCCTTGTCCGCATCTGGCGCCGGCACCGCCATCGGCCCGGTCTTGATGCGGATCGACAGGTCCGGCGTCGACACGCCGCGCGCGGCGTAGTCGGCGATCTCGGCCGAATTGATGAAATCGACGATCGCATCCGAGGTGCGGAAATCGCTGATCATGCGGTCGAAGCGGCCTTCGCCGCGTGCCACCGCCACGGCGCCGCGCAACATAGGAGCGATGGAAGCCGGCGTCGCGAGCTTCGCCGGAAGCGCGGCCTTTGCCGCCTTGGGCTTGGCATGCTTGGCTACATACTCCTCGGCGACATTCACATAGTGGATCATCCGGTCGTAGGCCTGCTTGGCGTCGTCGCCGAAGGTGAAGATGCCGTGCTTGTCGAGGATCAGGCCTTCCACATCAGGGTCGGCGTCGAAAACGTCGGCAGCCGCCTTGGCGAGGTCGAAGCCCGGCATGATGTAGGGCACGTAACCCATCTTGGCCCCGAACACCGTCTTCACCAACGGCTTGCTGTCTTCCTGGTCGACGATCGCCAGGATGGCGGTCGAGTGCGTGTGGTCGACGAATTTGTGCGGCAGGAAGGCATGCAGCAAAGTCTCGACCGAAGGATTGGGCGAGGACGGATCGATGAGGTTCGCCCGCTGCAGCGCGACCATGTCCTCGTCGGAGAGCTTGTCCAGCGCGCGCGCCTTGATGAGCGCGCCCATCTTCACCGCCGGCAAGCCCTCCGGCTCGATGACGGCCATGTCCCAGCCGCTGCCCTTGACGCACAGCACGTCCCATTCGTCGCCGACGAGGTCGGTCGCCTTGGTCTTGCAGGAGGTGTTGCCGCCGCCATGCAGCACCAGTCTCGGTTCGCCGCCCAGCAGGCGCGTCGTGTAGACGCGTAGCGCGAGGTCGCGTCCGACGCCTTTCTTTGCATAGTCGGCAACCATCTTCTCCGCGTCGCCGTCATTCCACAGGTTCTTCATTAGCTTCGTCCGGTTGCTGTCATCGTGGTGAAACAGGAATGCCGCGACGCCCTGATGACGGCCGCGGCAGGAATGGTCTCTAGGATACCTTTTTGCCTGGCGCTCCGGCATGATCCAGAAGCCGCTGCGCCATGTCGGCGCCGACCACCAGATGCGTGCAAAGGCCGCCGTCGATCGCAGCGAGCAGGGGTTCGAACTTGCTGTTCTCCTGCACCACCATCAGCCGCTTCTGAATGGCGCGCAACGAGGAAAGCTCCGCCGAGATCACCCGCCTGTTGTAGCCGCAGTCGAGCACCTTGCCCTCGGCATCGATGATCTGCCCGGCAATGACGCCGGCCGCCCCTGCTTTGCGCAGGTCGGCCATTTCGTCTGATGTCAGCGCGCCGCATTTGACCAGATGGCTGTCGGCATCGACGGCGCCGACCGAATACAGCGCCAGATCGCATTCGTGGATGCTCGACAGCTGTTCGCGGATTACAGGCTCGGCCCGCAGGCCGCGCGCCAGCTCTTCTGTGGTCAGCACGAGCGGCGCGTAGAAATTGATGCCCTTGGCGTTGAGCCGCCGGGCGATCTCCATCGTGCACTGGTCGGGACGATAGGAATAGGGCGCGCCGAGATTGCCGCAGAGCTGCACCACGGTGACATCCTGGAGATCGGCGTAGGACATGATGTCGGCGATCATGTAGACGGTGCGTCCCCAGGCGACGCCGATGCGGTCGCCTTTTTTCACCAGTTCGAGAAAGACGCTCGCCGCCAGCACCGCGATGTCGGTGGCGGGATCGGCGATATGGCCGTTTTCCGGCGCGATCCAGACCGCGTCGAGACCGAGTGCATCCTCGAGCTTGCGCGCCATGACGTCGTCGGTGAAAAGCTGGGTCGAGGTCGAGATGTTGACGATGCCGGTCTCGCGCGCCTTGCGCAGATACATGGCAACCGAGGCGCGGGAAATGTTAAGCTGGCTCGCCACCTGGTCCTGGCGCAGGCCATGCGCATAATAGAGCCAGGCGGCCTTGTGGATAAGTTGTTCTGCCGGTCGGATCGCCATGCCTTCTCCTCGGCTGACATTAGTCACGGCTCTCGACAAAAGTCAAACCGCGCGGAGGTACGCGATGCCTTTACGCGCGGCAAATCTAGATCATCATTGCGCCAGACGCGCTTTGTCGTGGCATCGTTGCTGGTGACGCGGCCCCAGCCTGTGGTTAGAACATATCGGCAAAGGGACATACGGGGAGGACACGATGGGCAACCCTTACGAACAGGATCTCGACAGGAACGCTGCCAACCACCCGCCGCTGACGCCGCTCACTTATCTGGAGCGGGCCGCCAAGACCTATCCCGATCATGTCGCCATCATCCATGGCCGGCAGCGCGTGACGTATCGCGATTTCTGGCGGCGTTCGCTGCAGCTCGCCTCGGCGCTCTCCAGGCGCGGCATAGGCAAGGGCGACACGGTGACGGTGATGCTGTCGAACACGCCGCCGATGCTGGAGGCGCATTTCGGCGTGCCAATGGCCAAGGCGGTGCTGCATTCGCTCAACACTCGCCTCGACGCCGCCGTGATCGCTTTCCAGCTCGACCATGCCGGGACCAGGGTGCTTATTGTCGATCGCGAATTCTCCGGAGTGGTTCGGCAAGCGCTCGATCTGGCCAAGGTGAAGCCCCTGGTCATCGACTATGACGATCCCGACTACGCCGCGGACGCTCCCTATCCGAAGGGTGGTCGCATCGGCACTCTTGATTACGAGGCCTTCGTTGCCGAGGGCGAGGAGAATTTCGCCTGGTCGATGCCAGACGACGAGTGGGACGCCATTTCGCTCAACTACACCTCGGGCACGACAGGCAACCCGAAAGGCGTCGTCTATCATCATCGGGGTGCTGCGCTGATGGCCTACGCCAACACCGTCCATGCCGGCATGGCCAAGCACGCGGTCTATCTGTGGACACTGCCGATGTTCCACTGCAATGGCTGGTGCTTTCCGTGGACCTTGGCCGTCCAGGCCGGCACCCATGTCTGTCTGCGCTGGGTTCGGCCGAAGCAGATCTACGACGCCATCGCCGACCATGGCGTCACCCATCTGTGCGGCGCGCCGATCGTCATGTCGGTGCTGATCAACGCCAGGGATGAGGACAAGCGCCAGTTCCCGCAAGCCGTCACCTTCAACACGGCCGCCGCGCCGCCGCCGGAAGCGGTGCTCACCGGCATGGCCGATGCCGGCTTCGCCGTCACGCATCTCTATGGTCTGACCGAGACCTACGGCCCGGCGGTGGTGAACGAATGGCACAATGAGTGGGATCATCTGGAGAAGGGGCAGAGGGCCACGAGGAAGGCCAGGCAAGGCGTCCGCTACGCCGCGCTCGAAGGCCTCACGGTGATGGATCCCGAAACGATGACGCAGACGCCCGCCGACGGCCAGACCATCGGCGAGGTCATGTTTCGCGGCAACATCGTCATGAAAGGCTATCTCAGGAACCGCAAGGCCACCGACGAGGCGTTCGCCGGCGGCTGGTTCCACTCCGGCGATCTCGGCGTCATGCATGCGGATGGATATATCCAGCTCAAGGACCGCTCCAAGGACATCATCATTTCGGGCGGCGAGAACATTTCCTCGATCGAGGTCGAGGACGCGCTCTACAAGCACCCGTCCGTTGCGTCTTGCGGCGTGGTGGCGCGGGCGGACGAGAAATGGGGCGAGGTGCCGGTCGCCTATGTCGAGCTGAAGCCCGGCAAGACAGCGACCGAGGCCGAGATCATCGAGCATTGCCGTGCGCTGCTTGCCCGCTTCAAGCTGCCGAAAGCGGTGGTGTTCGCCGAGATTCCCAAGACCTCGACGGGGAAGATCCAGAAATTCCGGCTAAGGGAGATGGCGAAGGAGGCGTAGGCCGCATGGCCGCTCTTGCGATGACCCCGACATTTGCGGCGGGCCTTGTGACTTCGTCATCCCAGGGCGACGCAAGGACCAAGCGACGCGGCGCAGACCCCAGGATCCATGCCCCGATGTCAGTCAAAAAATGAGGCGGATCAGGAAGTTACTGTAGCCCACAGCAGCCATCCTCGACTGCCGGAGCACGGCCGCAAGGCCACGGCATGGATCCTAGGTTTCCGCTACGTCGCTTCGCGACTGCTTCACCCTGGGATGACGAAGTGCGAGGCGAGCCACCCCCTCACTGTCACCATCTGTCACCATTTTGTACGCGTACGCCGAATCCGCGTTGACATCGCGTTCCTTTCGATTTACGAGTGACGAAAATTAAAATTCATCACTAGTAAATCGAAAGAGGCTATGTCCGAAACCGCCAACCTCGTCGCCGATGCCGCTCGCCAGGAGAATGTAACGCGCATTCTCGATTGCGCCGAGCGCCTGTTCCGGCACTATGGCTACGGCAAGACCAATGTCGCCGACATTGCCCGCGAACTCGGCATGTCGCCAGCCAACATCTATCGCTTCTTTGCGTCCAAGGTCGAAATCCACCAGGCGGTCTGTGGCCGGATGCTCGGGGCCAGCTACAGGATGGCCTACGAGATCATGCATTTGCCGATCAGCGCCGAGGAACGGCTGCGGCGCTACGTGCACGCGCAGTACAAGATGACCATGGAGGTCATGCTCGACGACCAGAAGGTCCATGAGATGGTCATCGTCGCCCTCGAGCGCGATTGGGGCGTCATCGACAAGCATGTCGACAGTATCCACGATCTTTTTGCCGAGGTGATCCGCGAGGGCATCACGGCCGGCGAATTCAGGGAGCAGGATCCGGTGATTGCGTCGCGCTGCTTCGGCGCCGCCACGGTCATTTTGTGCCACCCGCAGATGGTGGCCCAGTGTCTTGCCAAGACCAACCGGGCGATGCCCGACGACCTCATCGAGTATGCGATCAAGGCCTTGAAGAAATAGCCGCCGCCCGCCGGGCGCCGGCAACGACAGTCAATCTCCAGTTTGGGAGTGCTAAGGTGTCTTCGTCCAATTCCATTATCCGCTGGCTGCCGGTTGCCGGCCTGATCGTCGCGGCACTCGGCCTGGCCGGTTGTTCCCAGGAGAAGGCGGAGGTCAGGGATATCATCCGCCCCGTCAAGGTCGTCGAGATCGGCGCGGCGCAGACCACCCGCCAGCTCGATTACTCCGGCTCGGTGCGTGCTCGCACCGAGATGAATCTCGGCTTCCGCGTTGCCGGCAAGGTCACCGAGAGGCTCGTCGACATCGGCCAGCATGTCACCTCGGGCGACGTCCTCGCCCGCATCGATCCCTCCGACTACGAGCTTTCGGTCAAAAGCGCCGCGGCGAGCCTTGACGCCGCCGAGCGCCAGGTCGAGACGGTGGATCTCGCCAGGAAGCGCGCCGAGCAGCTTTATGCCAAGAATTTCGCGCCGAAATCGCAGCTCGAGCAGGCGACGCTGGCCTACAACCAGGCGGTCGCGACGCGCGATGCCGCCCGCTCGACCCTCGCCCAGGCTCAGAACCAGGTCCACTATACCGACCTCAAGGCGAGCGAGAACGGCATCGTCACCGCGGTCAGTGCCGATGTCGGCCAGGTGGTCGGTGCCGGCACGCCCGTGATGACGGTTGCCGTCGATGGCGAGAAGGAAGTGCTGATCGCGGTACCGGAAATGGATATTGCCGGCTTCAGGCAGGGCAAGGAGGTCAAGGCAAGCTTCTGGGCGGACGATGCGCTGACGCTTGCCGGCAAGGTCCGCGAAGTGGCCGGCAGCGCCGACCCGCAGTCGCGTACCTTCGCCGTTCGCGTCTCGCTTCCCAACGATCCGCGCGTGCTGCTCGGCATGACCGCCAACGTGCAGGCGTCGATCGACAGCAAGACCCAGCTGGTCTCGATCCCGCTCAGCGCCCTGGCTGAAAAGGACGGCCAGAAGATCGTCTGGACCGTGGACCGCGGCAGCGACACCGTGCATTCGCGTCCGGTCAAGATCGCGAACTTCACCGCCGATGGCGTCGCGGTTGCCGACGGCCTCAAGCAGGGCGACGTCGTGGTTGCCGCTGGCACCCAGTTCATGACCGACAATCTGAAGGTCAAGCTGTCCGGCGATAGTCTCCAGCAGTCCGCCTCGGCGGCGGACGACGCTGCCACCAGCAGCCTGCGCTGACAGCCAGGCACTACGAAAGCCCCCCCTGTCTTGGCGGCGCGAGCCGCAAGACCGGGCAGGCCATGGTTTCCGGGCGGCAGGCGCCCGATCGTCGAGACGCCGGCAAGATGGCTCCCCCGCATCAGTGTCGCGTCACACGCGATGCGAGTCTCTCCGCTTGAGGGAGCTTCGCCGCCCGGAAGCCAGACGAAGAACGCATGAACGGCATGATGAACCTGCCTTGCAGATCAATTGGACTGGACTGGCGCCATGACCACCGACAGCAACACTGAAAAGCGGCCTTTCAACCTCTCGCGTTGGGCGATCGGGCATCCGAGCATCGCACGTTTCCTGTTCGGCCTGATCATCCTTGCCGGTGCGCTCGGCCTGATGCGCATGGGCCAGAAGGAAGATCCCGATTTCACCTTCCGCGTCATGGTCGTGCAGGCGATCTGGCCGGGTTCTTCGATCCAGGAGATGGAAGACCAGGTCGTCAACAAGATCGAACGCAAGCTGCAGGAAACGCCGCATCTCGACTTCGTGCGCTCCTACACGCGCGCCGGCAGCACCATCATCACGGTTCAGATCAAGGGCGACACCAATGCTGCCCAGGTCAACGACGCCTTCTATCAGGTGCGCAAGAAGGTCGGCGACATAGCAGGCGATCTGCCGCAGAGCCTGCTCGGCCCCTATTTCAACGATGAATTCGGCGACACCTTCATCACCTTGCATTCCATCAGCGGCGATGGCTTCAGCTATCCCGAATTGAAGAAGTTCGCCATCCAGGCCCGCGACATGCTGCTGACGACGCCCGGCGTCGAGAAGGCGGTCATCATCGGCGACCAGCCCGAGAAGATCTATATCGACGTCTCGTCCAAGGCGCTGGCCGAGCGCGGCCTGACGCTGACCGACCTGCAGAACGCGATCAAGGGACAGAACAATGTCGACCCGGCAGGCTCTGTCGACACCGGCCTGCGCTCGGTCCGCATTTCGGTTGAGGGCGATGTCACCAGGGCGGCCGACATTCGCGAGCTGCGCTTGCGCGCCGGCAACCAGGTGACGCGCCTTGGCGATATCGCCACCGTGAGCTCGGGGCTGGAGGATCCTTTCGAGCGCAAGTACCGGTTCAATGGCCACGAGAGCGTCCAGCTCGGTGTCGTCATGGCCAAGGGCTTCAACGTCACCGATGTCGGCAAGGACGTCGAGGCGACCTACAAGCGATTCGAGGAGGCGCTGCCCTATGGCGTCTCCGTCGACCAGATATCGGACCAACCCGAGGTCGTCAGGGACGCTGTCAGCGAGTTCATGCATGCGCTCGGCGAAGCGCTGCTGATCGTGCTCGTCGTCTCGTTCCTGTCGATCGGCTGGCGCTCCGGACTTGTCATTGCGATCGCCATCCCGCTGGTCCTGGCCGCCACTTTCGCCATCATGTACGAGATCGGCATTGACCTGCAGCGCATTTCTCTCGGCGCCTTGATCATCGCGCTCGGCCTGCTTGTCGACGACGCCATGATCGTCGTCGAGATGATGGAACGCAAGTTGGAGGAGGGGCTGGTCAAGATCGAGGCGGCGGGTTTCGCCTATTCCTCGACCGCTTTCCCGATGCTGACCGGCACGCTGATCACCACCGCCGGCTTCATTCCGGTCGGCTTCGCCGCCTCCACCGCCGGCGAATATGTCCGCACGCTGTTCTACGTCGTCGGCATCGCGCTCGTCGTGTCCTGGTTCGTGGCGGTCTATTTCACGCCATGGCTGGGATATATGATCCTCAAGCAGCGCAAGCATGCCGGCTCCCACCACGACGTCTTCGACACCAGCTTCTATCGCCGGCTTCGCTCGACCGTTACCTGGGCCGTGCGCCATCGCATCATCGTGCTGACGATGACGCTGGTGACCTTCGCCGCCAGCCTGTGGGCCTTCCAGTTCATTCCGCAGAACTTCTTCCCGCAATCGTCTCGCCCGGAAATCCTCGTCGATCTCTGGCTGCCGGAAGGCACCAGCATCAAGGAAGTCGAGACGCAGGCCAAGGCGCTGGAAGCCAAGATGATGGACGACAAGGACAAGCGCTTCATCGCCACCTATATCGGTGAAGGCGCGCCGCGCTTCTTCCTGCCGCTGGACCAGCAGCTCAGGAATCCGAACTTCGCCCAGCTTCTTGTGATGGCCAATGACGAGCCGGCGCGCGAGCGGCTGATCGTCAAGCTGCGTACCATCCTGGCGCAGGACTTCCCCTCCATCCGCGGCAAGGTCGACCGCTTGTTCCTCGGGCCGCCGACAGGCTGGCCGGTGCAGATGCGCGTCATGGGTCCGGACCGCCAGGAAGTGCGGCGCATTGCCGACCAGGTGAAGGCGAAATTCCAGGCCAACCCGCTGCTCGGCGCCGTCCATGACGACTGGCTGGAACCTGTGCCGGCGATGAAGCTGGTCATCGACCAGGACCGCGCCCGCGCGCTGGGCGTCACCTCGCAACGCATTCGCCAGATGCTGCAGGCGTCCATGTCCGGCGCGCCGCTGGGCGACTTCCGCGACGGCGAAGAAACGGTGTCCATCGTCGCCCGCGAGCCGGATGCCAGCCGCGCGCTGCTGTCCTCGGTCGATTCCATCTACATCCCGACCGATTTCGGTGGCTTCGTGCCGCTGTCGCAGGTGGCCAAGGTTGTGCCGGTGCTGGAGCAAGGCGTCGAGTGGCGGCGCGACCGCTTGCCGACCATCAGCGTGCGGGCGACCTTGCCCGACGGCGTGCAGTCCAACGACGTCGTCACCAAGATGTACAACGACATGAAGGGCCTGCGCGACGGCCTGGCGCCCGGCTACAAGATCGAGATCCAGGGCGGTGCCGAGGATTCGGCGGAAAGCCAGGCTTCCATCGCCGCCAAGGCGCCGATCATGCTGGCCGTCATCGTCATATTGCTGATGGTCCAGCTGCAGCATTTCGGCAAGGCGATGCTGGTGCTGGCCACCGGTCCGCTCGGCATCATCGGTGCGGCCGCGGCCCTTTTGATCAGCGGCGCGCCGTTCGGCTTCGTCGCCATCCTCGGCGTCATCGCGCTGCTCGGCATCATCATGCGAAACTCCATCATCCTCGTCGACCAGATCGACCAGGACATCGCGAAAGGCATGGAACGCTCCGAAGCGATCATCGGCTCGGCTGTGCGCCGTTTCCGGCCGATCGTGTTGACGGCAATGACCGCGGTTCTGGCGCTGATCCCGATCTCGCGCGGCGTATTCTGGGGGCCGCTCGCCTACGCCATGATGGGCGGCATTCTGGTTGCAACCGTGCTCACCATCCTGGTGCTGCCCGCTGGCTACGCCCTGTTCTTCGGCCGCGAGCGCAAGAAGGTGCCGACCGACGAACAGACGCCCGAACCAGAAACCGTCGAAGGCGTCGAGAGGCCGCAACTCGCTTTGGCGGCTGAATGAACGAAATCGGCCGGTCTCATTTGAGACCGGCCAATTTCTGTTCTTGCGGAGCCGAAGGCCGCTTGCCCGTCAGGCAAATCAGATGACGAAAAACCAGTTGGCGATCAGCATTACCGCCACGCCGGCGACCAGCGTCAGATAGGGCAGCATGCCCGCCTTCTTCACCGAGAGGTCCGCTCCCGCCATGCCGAGGTCGGCCAGCATGTGGTCGGGGAACTTGCCGCCGTCCTGGATGTAATGGCGGAAGCAGAACACCGGGATGATCAGCGCCGCGGTGATCAGCCCGGCCCACAGCGCCATCGGGTTCCACACCTTGGCGCCGGCGCCCATGAAGATCGCGTTGACATAGGCGAAGACCGCCCCGATCCCCAAGAGCCACGTCGGGGCCTTCCATGGCCGCGCGATATGGCCGTTGTCGATGCGATGGATCCAGCCGGCATTGAGGTTGAGGAAGTTGAAGATGATGTAGCCGCAATTGGATACGGCGAGAATGAAGAAGAAGCTCGTCGCATCGGCCGAGGCGATCGCCAGCACGATCAGGTTGAAGCACAGGTCGGTCCACATCGCCCGCGTCGGCGCGCCATGCTCGTTGACATGGCTGAGGTAGCGCGGCAGCCAGCCGTCGACGGAGCCCTGGTAGAGCGTGCGCGAGGAGCCGGCCATAGCCGTCATGATGCACAGCACAAGCGCCAGGATCATCAGCATCACCAGCAGGCTGTGGATAAGCCCGCCGCCGCCGACCATGCCGGCGAGAGCATCCGCCACGCCTGAGCCGTCAACGATCGGCGTCGCCAGCATGCCGTTGAGGCCGAGCACGCCCTGGAAGGTGAACGGCACCAGGATGAACAGCAGCATGCAGAGCAGGCCGGAATAGAAGATGGCCTTGAAGGTGTCGGTGCCCGGGTTCTTGAACTCGGAGGTGTAGCAGACGGCGGTCTCGAAGCCATAGGTCGACCAGGCGGCGATGAACATGCCGCCGAGCACCAGCGTCCAGCCGGCGATGTTCCAGGCGCCGGGCTCTGGCGCATAGGCGGCGGCCAAGGGAACCAGCGGCGAGAAATTGGCCCAGTTGATCTGGCCGGTGAAGATCGGCACGACGCCGACGATCAGCATCGGGACGATGACCAGCAGGCCGATATATTTCTGCACATTGGCGGTGCCCAGGATACCGCGATGCTGGATCGAGAAGATCATCAGCATCAGCACGGCGCCGATGAAGAAGGTGGCGTTGAAGGTGAAGGACACCGGACCCAGCGTGTGACTGAACGCCGACCACGTGCGGATCGCCGGGGTCGCCGCCGCGGTCACCGCGGTAATGGCGTCGCCGGCGCTCGTTCCGGCATGTGCCGCGATATAGGCGGCGACCTCGGGCGACGTGTCGGTAAAGATCGGCACCGGCGCCAGCGCATTGAGGATATAGGCGGCGGCGATCGAGCAGCCGAGCGAGAGCACCGGCGACCAGGCAAACCAGTTGCACCATACCGACAAGGGCGCGATGAACTTGGAGTAGCGCAGCCAGGCGGTGGCGCCGTAGATCGAGGCGCCGCCCGATTTGTTCGGGAACAGGCCGGCGATCTCGGCATAGGTGAAGGATTGCAGGAAGCCCATGACCATGGACACCGTCCAGATCAGGAAAGCGAGCGTCCCGGTCGTGCCGGCAATGCCGCCGATCGAGAACAGGACGAGGGCCGGGACGCCGCTCGCCACCCAGAAGGCGCCGCGCCAGTCGATATGCCTGAGCAGCTTGCTTTCGGCAGGCTGGTCCAGGACTGTGCTTATGGTGCTCATGTCGGTGAATTCCCCTTTTTGATGTTCCCCGCCGGCGACGCCTCGGCTGTGCGAAGCTTGCTCCCGGCCAATATCGCCGCGACTTCAGTGTTTCCACTCAGTCGTATTTTTTTCTTAGGAGTGAAGATTGATCCGGCGCGCTTTCACGTCAAGCGTTTTGTCGCGCCGTGCACATCACGCTTGCGGGCGGGCGCACAAATGTGCCCCGCGGCGCCGCCGATGGGCAATCCCGTATGCCCGGAAGGCCGCGGTCAGGAACGCGGCCTGGTCTTCTGCGGATCGTAATGGGCGAAGGCCACGACTCGCGCCGGCAGCCGCTTGGCGTGGCCGTCGAGCTTGCCGATTTCAACTCGCGCGCCGATGGCGGCGTGGGTGACATCGAGCCGCGCCAGCGCGATGGTCTTGTTCAGCACCGGCGAGCGCATGCCCGACGTGACGACCCCGATCTGGGCGCGGCCGACATGCACGCAATCGCCATGGCCGACCGCGACGTTGGCATCGATGTCGAGCCCGACCAGTTTGTTCTGCGGGTTCTCCTTGCGCCGGATCAGCGCCTCGCGGCCGATGAAGTCGTCGGTCTTGGACTTCAGCGGCACGGTGAAGCCGATGCCGGCCTCGAACGGGTCGGTCTGGTCGGAGAACTCGTAACCGGCGAAGATCAGCCCGGCCTCGATGCGCACCATGTCCAGCGCCTGCAGGCCCATCGGCTTCAATCCATGCGGCTGGCCGGCGGCCCAGATCGCGTCGAAGACCTTTTCGGCGTCGCGCGGATGACACCAGATCTCGTAGCCGAGTTCACCGGTATAGCCGGTGCGCGAGACGACGACCGGAACGCCATTGCCGCCGCCGATGCGCGCGACGGCGAAGCGGAACCATTCCAGTTCCTCGATCGACGGCTGCAGCGGCGAGGTCCAGATCACCTTCCTCAGGATGTCGCGGCTCTTCGGCCCCTGCACGGCGATATTGTGCATCTGGTCGGTGGACGAGCGCACCAGCACGTTGAGGCCGAGCTTTGTCGCCGTCTCGCGCAGCCATTCGCCGGACAGATCGTCGCCGCCGACCCAGCGGAAATTGTCCTTGCCGAGCCTGAGCAGCGTGCCATCGTCGATCATGCCGCCATGCTCGTAGCACATGGCGGAATAGACGACCTGGCCCACGCCGAGCTTCTTGACGTCGCGGGTCAGCGTGTATTGCAGCAGCGCTTCGGAATCCGGGCCGGTGACCTCGAATTTGCGCAGCGGCGACAGGTCCATGATCACGGCGTCCTGCCGGCAGGCCCAGTACTCGGCGATCGCGCCTTCCCTGGCGAAGGAATTGGCCAGCCAATAGCCCCTGTACTCGACGAAGTCGCGGGTGTGCTTGGCAAAGCTCGAATGAAAGGAGGTCTCGCGGGTCATTTTCGGTTCCGAATCGGGCGTCATGCGTCTGGCGATCGCACGCGAGAATTTGTGCTGGCCGGAATAGGTGCGCACATGGATGTCGGTCAGGTCCCAGCCATTGGCCGGCGTCGTGTCGTCGGGGCAGGCGGAGGACACGCAGACGATGTCGGTCAGCGCCCGCAGCAGCACATAGTCACCTGGCCGCGACCATGGCTCGTCGGAGACCATGACGCCATGCGCGTCGATTGCCGTGTTGAAGAAGAAGTTGATAGCCATCCAGCCGGCGCGTGGCGTGACGCCCTTGTCCGACAGCGCGCGGTTGAAGTTCTCCGAGCAGTTGGCATGGCCGGGATAGCCGATGTCATCGTAATATTTGGCGGCGCATGCGAGCGCGAAGGCGTCGTGCCGGCCGCATGTGTCCTGCACCACTTCGACCAGCGGCTCCATGTCCTGGTCGTAATATTTCGAGTGCAGCCCCGGCATCGGATAGCTCGATCCCATCAGCGTGCGTGTCGTCGTCACATCGAGCGGATGGTCGAGCCCCCTGTCCAGCTTGCGCGCCGAAAAGCACTGGAAGTCGGTGCATTGGCGCCCGTCGACGTCGATGATCTGCAGATAGTCGCCGGCTTTGACGAAATAGGATTCCGCCGTCGCCGAATGGACGCGCAGGTCGAGCACCGGATCGGCGAGCGGGTCGGCCAATTGCGACTTCGCCGCCGGACGGATGGTGGCACGCCGCACGATCACGGTAAGCGGCGTCGCCGTATCATGGCCGTCGACCAGCATCGGCCCGCCGGGCGCGGCGATCACCACCGAGCCGACGCGCGCAACGCTGAAAGCCTGTTCGGTGCCGGCCGGCGTGGCGCCGCCGAATACGCGCACCGCCTTGGCCTGGTCGAGCTGCACCTGCCGGCGCGCGAGCCCGCGCCGCAGGGACGCGAGACTGTCATCGCCCTCGGCAAGCAGCACCTTGATGCCGGCGGCATTGCTGTTGGATTTTTCCCCGAGGATGGAGGGATCGGTCGCACCCGTGCCATCCCACGCCAGCAGTTCGCAAGCCTGGCCGCCCTCGACATTGCGCACCGTGATGGTGTCGCCGGCCTCGACCTCGATCAGCACCGCACCATTGCCCTGGACCGTATAGCGCTCCATGCCCGGCGGCAGCGCGATCTGGCCGGGCCGCAGGATCAGGCTCGGCCGGGGTGGTCCGGATGCGACGGCAGGGTAGGGCGACTGGCTCATCTCAGCCTTGCGGTTCGAGAAACAAGTTTGCCTGTGTGTGAAATTATTTTAGCAGCAAGAATAGCAGTGCGGGTGGGTTTGGCAAGGCGGTGGTGGGGCAGGTTCTTCCTTCTCCCCTTGTGGGGTCCGAAGGACGGGGCGAGATTCGTGGCTCGCCCCAGGGCGGTGGATCAGTGCCCAGCGCCGAGACGGTTGAGGGGGTGGGTGACGGCGTGCCGTCATTGCCAAGCTGGAGCGCCACTCATCCGACCTCGCTCCGCGAGGCCACCTTCTCCTACAAGGGGAGAAGGGAAGGGCGTGCGCAAAGCTACGTCACTTCCTCGGAATGGCTGATATCCACACCATATTCCGCCGCCGCATCGAGCATCGTGTGCCACAGGCTCTCGGCAAAGGTCGCGAAGACCAGAACGTTGAACACCGCCTGTCCGTCCGCCCGATCATTCCCACGCCAGAGCGTGACGCTGGTGTGATCCATCGAGGTTGCGGCGGCAGAGCCGACCGCGAACACACCGGCATGCAGATCGAGCGATGAAAGCTTGGCCAACATCGCCCGCGCCTTGTCACCGGAGATGCTGATCAGCGCCCGCGCATGCGACTGGTCGGACAGCGAAGCCGATCCGGCAAGCAGAGGAGCAAGCGCCTTCATCCCGTGCTTGCCACTCTTCGACAGCACGAAAAACTGATCCGGCCCGGACCAGATCAGCGTGGCGTCCGCAATCCGCACCGCCTTGGGCGCATCCGGACCGGCAATGCCGAAACACGCCGTCGCAGCCCTGGCCAGGTCACCCGCCTTGCCGCGGCGTGCCATCACTTGCACGAGGTCGAAATTGCGGATCTCGGTCAGCGAAACGCCGGTATCGCCCTGCGCGCCACGCGGACCGACGACCAGCGTGCGGTCGAGAGGGCTGCGCGCATCCCAGGTAAATTCAGCCACGCTGGCGCCCTCCATCCGGGTCGTAGAAGACGGGATTGCACAGTTCGACATCATACTCCTCTGCGCGCAGCGGATCGTGCGCGCGCACGGCCTCGCCGATACGCTCGCGACCACGTTCCACGAGAGCAAGCCCGATCCATTGATCCGATGTCGGCGAGAAGCAGACTGAGGTGACATAGCCCTGGTCGTTATCAGGTCCGGGCGTCTGGCCCTTCGGAACGATGTGCGCGCCGGAGCGCAGCCGCCGCGCCTTGTCGGTCGGCTTGATGCCGACGATGACCTGCCGGTCCGGCGCGACCAGTGCCTCGCGCCCGGCCATGACGCGGCCCACAAAATCCTTCTTGGTCGACATCATCTTGCCCAGGCCGAGGTCGGCGACCGTGGTCGTGCCGTTCAGTTCCGGTCCGGCGACATGGCCCTTTTCGATGCGCATGACGCCAAGAGCCTCGGTGCCGTATGGCGTCACGCCGAACGGCTTGCCGGCCAGCATCAGATTGCGCACGAGCGCCTCGCCATAGCGCGCCGGCACCGAAATTTCGAACGCCATTTCGCCGGAGAAAGAGATGCGGAACAGCCGCGCCTTGATGCCGCCGCGCAGCGCGACTTCGCGTGCACCCATGAAGGGGAAGCCCTCGTTCGACAGGTCCTCGGCCGGATCGACGATCTCCTTCAGCAGATCACGCGTCTTCGGCCCGGCGACCGAAAACTGCGCCCACTGGTCGGAGACAGAGGTCAGTTGCACATCGAGTTCCGGGAACAGCACCTGCCGGCAGAATTCGAGATGCTGCATCACCAGTCCGGCCTTGGCGGTGGTGGTGGTGAGGAAATAATGATCCTCGGCCAGCCGCGAGGTCGTGCCGTCGTCGTAGACGAACCCGTCCTCGCGCAGCATCAGCCCGTAGCGCGCCTTGCCGACGGCGAGGCTGGAGAAGGTGTTGATGTAGACGCGGTCGAGGAAGGCGCCGGCATCGGGGCCGTGCACGTCGATCTTGCCGAGCGTCGAGACATCGCAGAAGCCGACGCCGGAACGCACCGTCTTGACCTCGCGTGTGACTGATTCCAGCCAGTCCTTCTCGCCCGTGTGCGGATACCATTGCGCGCGCTTCCACAGGCCGGTGTCGACGAAGACGGCACCCTGTTCGGCGGCCCAGTGATGCGAGGGCGTCAGCCTTGTGGCGTGAAAAGTCTCGTCGCGGTGATGGCCGGCAAAGGCGCCGATCGCGACCGGCACATAGGGCGGGCGGTAGATCGTCGTGCCGGTTTCGGGAATGGACTTGCCCGACACCACGGCCATGATGGCAAGGCCGGCGACGTTGGAGGTCTTGCCCTGGTCGGTCGCCATGCCGAGCGTCGTGTAGCGCTTCAGATGCTCGACCGACTCGAAGCCCTCGCGCTGCGCCAGTTCGATGTCGGAAGCTGTGACATCGTGCTGCTGGTCGACGAACGCCTTGCCCTTGCCGGCGACATGCCAGAGCGGCGTCAACGAGAACGCCTCGTCATCGGCAGTCGGTGCTGTGCCGGCCTTGCCGCAGCGCCCGGCGTCGAGCGCGGCCGCCGCGCCTGCTGCAAACCCTCCCGCCAGGCAGGCGCCGAGACCGAACGAGCCATTGGCTGCACCGGCGGCGACCATGCCGGGAGGCGCGCCGTCGGGCACGAAGGCGGCGATGTCGTCGCGCCATTTCGGCCGGCCGCGATGATAGGAGGTGAGCCCGACCGCCGGGTTCCAGCCGCCGGAGACGGCAAGCCCGTCCGCTTCCACTTCGGCTCGCACGCCGCCGGTGAGAGAGACGGAGATTTTCCTCACACCGTCCTTGCCGCCGTCCGCACGGCTGACGGCGCCATGCAGCACCGGGAAGCCGCTCTTCGAGGCGAGCGAACGATGGGCGGGCGAGACGTCAGGCCGTGCGTCGATGACCGCCGCAATCTGCAAGCCTGCGCCGAGTACTGTCTCGACCGTGCGCCAGCCATCCTCATTGTTGGTGAACAGCGCGATGCGTTTTGCCGGCGCGGCGGCATAGCGCGCGACATAGGTCCGCATGGCCGAAGCCATCATCACGCCGGGCGTATCGTTGCCGGCAAAGACGACCGGCCGCTCGAGGGCGCCGGCCGCGACGACGCATCGCCTGGCCACGATGCGCCACATGCGCTGGCGCACCTGGTGCTCGGGCGGCGAGGGCAGATGGTCGTTGACCCGCTCGATCGCGCCATAGGTGTCGCCATCGTAGACGCCGAACAGCGTCGTGCGGGTCATGATGCGGACATCGGGCATTGCCTCGAGTTCCGCCAGGGTTCGCGACAGCCACTCGTCTGCCGGCAGCCCGTCGATCGTGCCGCCATCCGAGAGCAGGCGGCCGCCGGGAATAAAATCCTCTTCGCACAGGATGACGCGGGCGCCGGAGCGGCCGGCGGCAAGGGCCGCCGCAAGCCCGGTCGGGCCGGAGCCGGCGATCAGCACGTCGCAATGCGCCCAGGCCTTGTCATAGTGGTCGGGATCGGCAACGCCGGCGGCGCGGCCGAGGCCTGCGGCGCGGCGGATCGCCGGCTCGTAGATCGCCTCCCAGAATTTCGCCGGCCACATGAAGGTCTTGTAGTAGAAGCCGGCGACGAAGATCGGCGCGAAGAGCTGGTTGACCGACATCACGTCGAAATGGAGCGACGGCCAGCGGTTCTGGCTGGCGGCCTCGAGCCCTTCATAGAGCTCGGCGGTCGTGGCCTTGGTGTTCGGCTCGCGGCGTGCGCCGGTGCGCAGTTCGACCAGCGCGTTGGGCTCTTCCGAGCCAGCGGTCAGAATGCCGCGCGGACGGTGGTATTTGAACGAGCGGCCGACCAGCTTGACGCCGTTGGCGATCAGCGCCGACGCCAGCGTGTCGCCCTCGAAGCCGAAGAACGTCTTGCCATCGAAGCGGAAGCTCAGCGGTGACGAACGATCGACGAGGCCGCCGGTCGGGAGACGATGGGATTGGGAGGAAGTCACGATGCAGTCCCATGCACTGGCGTCGCGCTGCCGCTCATCGCCCTGCCGCTTCTTACCCTCCCCCTGGTGGGGAGGGTCGCTGCGAAGCAGCGGGGTGGGGGGGCGGCGCAGACCCCCACCCGGACCTGCGGTCCGACCTCCCCACAAGGGGGAGGTAGAGGCCTGGCGGAGTTCGCGGCGCTGAGCTGGACAGAAAAATTCATTTCGCAACCTGCCTCGCCCCGGCGCCCGCCGCTGGCTCCACGGCCGAAATTTCGTGCGTCAGCGTGTTGCGGGTGACCTTCAGCCACGCCCGGCAGCCGCCGCCGTGGTACCAATTCTCGTCCATCACGCCGGCGACATTGTCGCGCAGGTAAACGTAGTCGAAGACATCGTCCTCCGAAGCGCCAGTCGCCGGACGCACCGGCTTGGCGTCGCCGAGATAGGTGAACTCGCCGAGTTCGCGTTCGCCGCAGAAGGGACAGGTGATGCGCATGGCAGGGCCTTCAGTGCAGGTTCGGTTGGGCGCCTTGGCCCTTTTCGTCGATCACGGCTCCGGACCGGAACCGGTCGAGCCGGAAGCGGGCGGCCTCCTTGTGGGATTGGTCGCGGGCCAGCAGGTGGGCAAAAACGAGGCCTGAGCCCGGCGTCGCCTTGAAGCCGCCATAGCACCAGCCGGCATTGAGGTAGAGCCCGTCGACCGGCGTCTTGTCGATGATCGGCGAGCCGTCCATCGACATGTCCATGATGCCGCCCCACTGGCGCAGCAGGCGCACACGGCCGATCATCGGCATCAGCGCCATGCCGCCTTCGCAGACGTCTTCCATCACAGGCAAATTGCCGCGCTGGGCGTAGGAATTGTAGCCGTCTATGTCGCCGCCGAAGACCAGGCCGCCCTTGTCCGACTGGCTGACGTAGAAATGGCCGGCGCCGAATGTCATCACATTGGGGATGAGCGGCTTGATCGCCTCGGAGACGAAAGCCTGCAGCACATGGCTTTCGATCGGCAGGCGCAGGCCCGCCATCGCGGCGACGCGCGAGGAGGAGCCCGCGACGGCCATGCCGACTTTCCCGGCGCCGATCTTGCCGCGCGAGGTCCCGACGCCGGTCACCTTGCCGTTGGCGTCGCGCACGAAGCCCGTCACTTCGCAATTCTGGATGATGTCGACGCCGAGCGCGCTCGCCGCATGGGCGTAGCCCCAGACCACCGCGTCGTGCCGCGCCGTGCCGCCGCGCCGCTGCAAGAGCCCACCTTGCACGGGAAAGCGCGCATTGTCGAAATTCAGGAACGGCATCATCTTCTTGACCGCGGCAAGGTCGAGCAATTCGGCATCGATGCCGTTGATGCGCATCGTGTTGCCGCGCCGCGCATAGGCGTCGCGCTGCGCGTCGGAGTGATAGAGGTTTATGACGCCGCGCTGGCTGACCATCGTGTTGTAGTTGAGGTCCTGCTCCATCCGCTCCCACAGCTTCATCGATAATTCGTAGAAGCCGGTGTTGCCGGGCAGGCCGTAATTGGAACGGATGATGGTGGTGTTACGGCCGGCATTGCCGGAGCCGATCCAGCCCTTTTCCAGCACGGCCACATTCCTGATGCCGTACTCGCTGGCGAGGAACCAGGCGGTGGCCAGACCATGCCCGCCGCCGCCGATGATCACCACGTCGTAGCGGTCCTTCGGGCTGGCGTCGCGCCAGGTGCGCTGCCAGTTCTTGTGGCCGGAGAAGGCGGCGCGGGCGAGCGAGAAGATCGAATATTTCATACGTTCATTCCGAGGTCGCTCGCACGCTGCGCCGGTCAGATATCCAGCGTGTGGTCGCGCTCCCATTGCGTGAAGTGCGAAGCATAGGAATTCCATTCCTGGTGCTTCAGCTTTAGATAAGCCGACGAGAATTCCTCACCCAGCGCCGTCTTGAGCGATTTGTCATTGTCGAATTCGCGCAACGCGTCGAGCAGGTTGAGCGGCAATTTCGGCGCGCCCTCCACCGTGTGACCGTGCTGGTACATGTCGATGTCGTAGCGCCTGCCGGGATCGGCCTTGGAGCGGATGCCGTCGAGGCCGGCGGCGATGATGACGGCTTGCAGCAGATAAGGGTTGGCCGCGCCATCAGGCAGCCGCAGCTCGAAGCGGCCGGGGCCGGGCACGCGCACCATGTGGGTGCGGTTGTTGCCGGTCCAGGTCACCGTGTTCGGCGCCCAGGTGGCGCCCGAAATGGTGCGAGGCGCGTTGATGCGCTTGTAGGAATTGACGGTCGGGTTGGTGATGGCGGCGAGAGCCGAGGCATGTTTCATGATACCGCCGAGGAAGTGCTTACCCTTGGCCGACAGGCCGAGCTCCATCGAATTGTCGGCAAAGACATTGGTCTTGCCTGATTTGTCCCACACCGAGATGTGCGCATGGCAGCCATTGCCGGTCAGTCCCTGGAAGGGCTTGGGCATGAAGGTGGCGCGCAGGCCGTGCTTTTCCGCGATCGACTTGACCATGAACTTGAAGAAAGAATGCTTATCGGCGGTCGCCAGCGCATCGTCGAAGGCCCAGTTCATCTCGAACTGGCCGTTGGCATCCTCGTGGTCGTTCTGGTAGGCGCCCCAGCCGAGCGCCAGCATGTGGTCGCAGATCTCGGCGATGACGTCGTAGCGGCGCATCAACGCTTGCTGGTCGTAGCATGGTTTCGCCGCCGTATCATATTCGTCGGAGATCGTTTTGCCGTCGGGCGAGATCAGGAAGAATTCCGCCTCGACGCCGGTCTTGACATGCATGCCGTCGTTAGCGGCTTCCGCGATCAGTCGCTTAAGCGTGTTGCGCGGTGCCTGGTCGACCTCCTTGTCGTCCATGATGCAGTTGGCGGCGACCCAGGCGACGTCAGGCTTCCAGGGCAGCTGGATAACCGAATTCGGATCCGGCACCGCCAGCATGTCGGGATGTGCCGGCGTGAGGTCGAGCGAGGTAGCGAAACCGGCGAAGCCGGCGCCATCCTTCTGCATATCTGATATCGCCTGTGCCGGCACCAGCTTGGCGCGTTGCCCGCTGAACAGGTCGGTGTAGGAGATCATGAAATATTTGACGTTTTTCGCCCTTGCGAACTCTGCAAGATCAACTGTCACGGAAGTTCCCCATTTTTTGTCGATTGTTGGCCCTAGAGCATATGGCCTTCGGCCCTTTGTTGATCAGAAGCCGTTCTTCCCCGGTATCCAGTTGGTGCCGGCCAGCGGCACGCCGGCCATCGCGGCGGCCTCGATCGTGAGCGCGACGAGATCCTCGGGTTCGAGATTGTGCAGGCTGTTCTTGCCGCAAGCGCGGGCGATGGTCTGCGCCTCCAGCGTCATCACCTTGAGATAGTTCGCCAGCCGGCGGCCGGCGGCCACCGGATCGACCCGCTTCATCAGTTCGGGATCCTGCGTGGTGATGCCGGCCGGGTCGCGGCCCTCGTGCCAATCGTCATAGGCGCCTGATGTGGTGCCGAGCTCGTTGTACTCCGCCTCCCAGCGGGGATCGTTGTCGCCGAGCGCGACAAGGGCAGCCGTGCCGATGGAGACCGCGTCGACGCCGAGCGCCAGCGCCTTGGCGACATCGGCGCCGTTGCGGATGCCGCCCGAGACGATCAGCTGCACCTTGCGATGCATGCCGAGATCCTGCAGCGCCTGCACCGCCGGCCTGATGCAAGCGAGCGTCGGCTGGCCGACATTCTCGATGAACACTTCCTGCGTCGCCGCCGTGCCGCCCTGCATGCCGTCGACGACGACGACGTCGGCGCCGGCCTTCACCGCAAGCGCTGTGTCGTAATAGGGGCGGGCGCCGCCGACCTTGACGTAAATCGGCTTTTCCCAGTCGGTGATTTCGCGCAGTTCGAGAATCTTGATCTCGAGATCGTCCGGCCCGGTCCAGTCGGGATGGCGCGAGGCCGAGCGCTGGTCGATGCCCTTGGGCAGCGTGCGCATCTCGGCGACGCGGTCGGAGATCTTCTGTCCGAGCAGCATGCCGCCGCCACCAGGCTTGGCGCCCTGGCCGACGACGACCTCGATTGCATCGGCGCGGCGCAGATCGCGCAGGTTCATGCCGTAGCGCGACGGCAGATATTGGTAGACGAGTTGCTTGGAATGACCGCGCTCTTCCTCGGTCATGCCGCCGTCGCCGGTCGTGGTCGAGGTGCCCGACAGCGTCGCGCCGCGCCCGAGCGCTTCCTTGGCCGGGCCCGACAGCGAGCCGAAGCTCATGCCAGCAACGGTGATCGGGATTTTCAGCTCGATCGGCTTCTTGGCATGGCGTGAGCCCAACACGACTGATGTGTCGCAGCGCTCGCGATAGCCTTCGAGCGGATAGCGCGAGATCGATGCGCCCAGGAACAGAAGGTCGTCGAAATGCGGCAGCTTGCGCTTGGCGCCGGCGCCCCGGATGTCATAGATGCCGGTGGCCGCGGCGCGGCGGATCTCGGAAAGCGTGTAGTCGTCGAAAGTCGCGGATTTGCGCGGCGTCGTCGGCGGGTTGCGATAGGTCATGCTGCCTCAATACGCGTCGGCGTTGTCGATATTGAAATTGTAGAGCGTGCGCGCCGAGCCGTAGCGCTTGAACTCCGACGGCTTGACGCCGGTGACGCCGGCACGATCGAGCAGGCCCTGCAGCAGTTCCAGGTGCTCGGGCCGCATTTCCTTGGCGATGCAGTCGGCGCCCAGGCTGTCGACCTTGCCGCGCACGAACAGCCGTGCCTCGTAGATGGAATCGCCGAGCGCGTCGCCGGCATCGCCCAGCACCACCAGATTGCCGGACTGCGCCATGAAGGCCGACATATGGCCGATATTGCCGTGCACGACGATGTCGATGCCTTTCATCGAAATGCCGCACCGCGAGGACGCATTGCCCTCGATGACGAGCAGCCCGCCCTTGCCGGTGGCGCCGGCATATTGGCTGGCGTCGCCTTTGACTGTTATCGACCCCGACATCATGTTTTCGCCAACGCCGGGTCCCGCCGAACCATGCACGGTGATGGCACTGCCGGAATTCATGCCGCCACAGTAATAGCCGACGCTGCCGTGCACATCGATGCTGACCGGCTGGTCGACACCGACGGCGACCGAATGGCTGCCCTTCGGGTTCAACACTTCCCAGGCGGTCTCGTTCGAGCCTGGCGTCAGATTGTGCAGTGCCTGGTTGAGCTCGCGCAACGACATCTGGTCCAGGTCGAACACCCGGGAGGCATGGTCGCTCGCCGCCGCGGTTGAAAGTTTTGTTGCCGGCATGAACTCAATGCTCCCAGAAATAGACGGTTGCGGGTTCCGGTTCCCAGACTCTCGCATTGTCTATGCCGGGCAATTTGGTCAGCGCGCGATATTCCGAGCCGAAGGCGACATACTGGTCCGTTTCGGCCATCACGGCGGGCTTGCAGGCGATCGGGTCGCGCACCACGCCGAAGCCGTTCTTGGTGCCGACGACGAAGGTGAAGAAACCGTCGAGATCTGAGAGGGTGCCCTCCAGCGCCTCGCCGAGGTTCTTGCCATGCGCCATCTGGGAGGAGAGATAGGCGGCCGCCACTTCGGTGTCGTTCTCGGTCTCGAATTTCATGCCTTCGCGGACCAGTTCGCGGCGAACGTTGTTGTGGTTGGACAGCGAGCCATTGTGCACCAGGCACTGGTCGGCGCCGGTCGAGAACGGATGCGCGCCCATCGTCGTCACCGCCGATTCCGTCGCCATGCGGGTGTGCCCGATGCCATGCGTTCCGGTCATCCCACGGATGTCGAAGCGGTCGACCACAGCCTCGGGCAAGCCGACTTCCTTGTATATTTCCACGGCTTCGCCGGCACCCATGATGCGGATGTCGGGCCTGAGCGACTGGATGGTCTCACGCGCGGCATCGACCTTTTCGGGCGTGGTCCTGATGACGGCATGCGTCGATTTTACCATGACGCTCACCGGCACGCCGAGCGCCTTGGTGAGTTCGGCGTCCAGTCCACGGAAATCACGCTCCGGCCTCGGCGACTGGATGGTGATCTTGGCCTCGTTGCGGGACGGCGCGCCATAGATCGCGATGCCGGCGCTGTCGGGTCCGCGATCGCTGAGCGATACCAGCATCTGCGACAACATCGCACCGAGCTGCGGCTCCAGCGCTTTGTCCTTGAGGAAAAGTCCAACGATTCCGCACATGCCAGCCTCCAGACCCTTTGTAGCTAAAAATGATGTATCGAATGAGTTCGGGGAATTCAATTGGTATGAAAAAAATATTCCTCTCGTTACGCGTTGTATTTTGTCCCATCCGGCGGCCCATCGCCTTGCCGGCGCATGGAATGGGCCCATTTGGCGGTCCGGATACGAGCCATCTTGTAGGCGTCAAGGATCGACAGCGCATAGATCAGGAAGCCGCCGGCGTGGCGGCCGACAAAGCTGGCGTCGGGCGGGGCGATCTTCGCCGTCACCCAGGCCAGGATGACCATGAAGAAAAGAAACTGCAGGCCGCGCGTGGGAACGCCCAGCATGACGTGGCCGCTGCCCGGCAGCAGGGTTGCCGCGCCCAAGACGATATATGGGCTGGTAGGTCCGGGCGAGGGGGTTGCGCCGGTCATGCCGCTTTCCGTTCGTTCCTGTTGATCGCGTCGCGCAGTCCCGAAAGGGATACGAGCAGCCGCGAGATCAGCGCCGGGTCGATTTGCGCGTCACCGAAAGCGGCTTGCCGGAAGACACCGTAGCGGGCCCGCTCGGCTTCGGCCAGCAGCCAGACGATACGCACACCCTTTGGCGTGATCAGTAGCTCCTTGGCGCGTCCTTCTGAAAAGGGCTCCAGATGGTCGGCGATGATGTTTTGCGGGAAGCGCACGCCTCTGCGGTCCGTTCGAAGCACCGCCTCGGCGGGAAAGCCGGGCGCCTTCGGCAGCGTGTGGTCGAGATGGTCGAAATTGGAGAATGTCGTCGGCGAGCCCGGCCGCATCATCATGTCGAAGGTGCCGGGCACGGCTGTTTTCTCCGTTATCGATACGCTGAGCCAGCGCGCCGGCAGCTTTCTCGTCGCCAGCGTGTCGACGATGGTGCGCAACTGCACGCGCTGGCCGTTCCACGAGCCTTCCCACGTAACGACGCCGGCAGTACCGTCCGAGACATCTTCGGCGTCGGCAATGACGGCGCGGATGCTGGCCTGGTCGGCGGCGCGCGCCACGGCAGCCCTGTCGCGGCTGCGGCGTGCCAGCCAGGCAAAGTGCAGGACGAGAGCCAGGACAGCCGCCCCGGCAAGCAGTGCTGACGTCACCTCGGACATTTCGTCATGCCAGGCCCGCCCAATTCGGACGGGCCTACTCCCATCAATAGCCCTGCGGTTTCGGCCACGGCATGGTGAACTGGTCGCCGCGCCGCACGAATTTGTAGCGGTAGAAATGGAACCACAGCGAGATCAGGAAATAGAACGCGACCATGGCGATGAGCTGCGAGCCGAAGCCGAGGAAGATGGCGAAGAAGGTGACCACGCACAGGCAGAACAAGACGATCGCCGGCAGCGGGTGAAAGGGATGCGTGTAGCCGCGGCGGATCGAACCCAGAGGCCACTTCTTCCGGAACATCATGATGTTGATGCTCATGAACGTATATTGCAGCACGCCGGACAGGATCGAGAAGGTGATTGCCTGGTTGAGGTCGGCGATAAAGGCGAAGGCGAGCGCGATCGGCAGCAGGAACAGGATCGAGCGGTAGGGCGTGCGGTATCTCGGGTGCACCGCCGAGAACCAGCTCGGCAGGTAGCGATCGCGGCCGAGCGAGAACCAGGCGCGCGCCGCGTCGTTGATGCAGCCATTGGCGGACGCCAGTGCGGCAAGCAGCGTGGCGATGAACAGCAGGTTTTCCAGCAGCGGGTTGCCGGTCAGCTTGCCGGCGTCCCACAGCGGATAATAAGTGATGCCGAGATATTCCCAGGGCATCAGCGAGGCGCAGACATACCAGGTCATGGCGGCGGCGATCAGAAGCGTGATCATGCCGGCCATCGTGCCATAAGGCAGCGAGCGCGCGGGCGAGCGCACTTCCTCGGCCGCCTGCGTGGTGCCCTCGATGCCGAGATAGTACCAGATGCCGAACTGGAAAGCGGCGATGACGCCGATCCAGCCATAGGGCAGCGCATTGTCCGGGGTGACCAATTCGTTGAGCTTCAGCACCGCGCCTTGCGTCCACGGGCTGACCGAGAAGAACAGGATGACGATGGAGATATAGGCGATCGCGGTGATGACGAAGTTGACGTTGAGCGTCATCAGCACGCCGCGATAGTTGAGCCATGCCAGGACGACGATGGTGGCGGCGATGAAGGAGTTGTGGGTGAGACCCTCGACGCCCGCCTTGGCGACGATCGTGTCGCCGAGCAGGATGGCGTCCGACACTTCGAGCATCGTGTAGGCAAAGACCAGGAACAGCGCGACGTTGAAGGCCATCAGCGGCCCGACGATGTGCTTGGCCTGCGCATATTGGCCGCCCGCGGCGGCGACCGTCGACGTCACTTCGGAATCGATCATGGCGACCGAGGTATAGAGCAGCCCGACGACCCAGCAGACAATCAGCGCGGCAAGCGCGCCGCCCTTGTCGGCGGAGAAATTCCAGCCGGTGAACTCGCCGACCAGGACGATGCCCACACCCAACGCCCAGACATGGGCCGGGCCAAGCACCCGAAGCAGCGAGACCCTGTCGCCATTTGTTGCCGAACCCGCAGTTTCAACCACGACCGTCATCGATCAATCCCCACTCAGATCCGGTGTTTTTCGGAAGCGGCTTCAAGTTCGCCTTCGCGCGAGGACGTCAGCATATCCTCGGAGTAGGTCGTATCGACCTTGAACCAATCGTAGAGCATCCACAGCGCAAGCACGATCGAGATGCCCCAGCATGCGTAAGAGAGTACTATCCACATGGTCTGTCCCCGGATTATTTCTCGTCGAACTTCTCGTTGATGACGTCGCGATATTCACGGTCGGATGCCCGGAACAGGAACACGAAATAACCGATCAACACGGCTGCCATGACAACCAGCGTCGGCCAGTCGATGATGTAGTGGAAACGATTCTGGATGATGTCGTGCGCGGTCTCGGGCGTATAGCCGAGCCTTTCCCAGATCGAGGCCATGGTCGGGTTCTGGCCGAGCGCCTCCCAAGTCTTGGCGTCGAGCGCATCGATGGACTTGGCTGCTCCCGCCAATCCCAGTTTCAGCGGCAGCCACAGCGCCACGAAGATGGCGACCACGACGACGGCGATATCGAAGACCTGCCCGGCCTTGCTCTGTTGCGGCGGCGTGTAGCGGGACATGCTTCTCTCCCCTCTCAGGATTTGCGGTTGCGGTCGTAATTCTTGATGTCGAGCCCGTAGATGAACTCCTTGTCTTCCTTGTAGTGGTTGACCATGGCCAGGATCGCCGCCGTGTTGAAGATCAGCACCGCGGCGGCGGCAATCGCGACGACGGCCTTGATGCCGTCATGCGGGATATGCGGCCATGTCATGAAGAGGACGAAGAGGATCGTCGCCCACAGGCAGACGATCAGGAGCGCGGATCCGCGCAAGTCGGAACGGTACAGCGCCTCGATGCGCTGCTGCAGGTCTGACATCGGTTTTCCCCTTTTTCGACGTCCGGTTCCGAATCCACCGCCCGCCGTTCTCTTTCAAGAGAGTGAAATTTTTTTCATAAATTCAGACCGAATTCGGAAATTGTCAAGGCGAATTTACGCAGAGTTAACCGCCTTGTTCGGATGACGAATTTTGCCTGACAATGAAATTATTTGCTTTCAGGGGATTGCAGGCCCCACGCGTTTGCGATCAATATTCGCTCAAAGCTCCAGCCCGCGCGCACAGGAGCAGGGAACATAATCAAAATATCGAACGGAGGATCGGATGACGGCATCCTGGAGATTTTCAACCCTGGCGGATCGCCATCGCGCGCTGGGTTCGAAACTCGAAGACTGGAGCGGCATGGGCACCGCCTGGACCTACGACAAGGATGCCGACGAGGAATACATCGCTATCCGCACCAAAGCCGGGCTGATGGATGTCTCGGGCCTGAAGAAGGTCCACATCACAGGCCCGCACGCCTCGCACCTCATCGATCTCGCCACCACGCGCGACGTCGAAAAAATCTATCCCGGCAAATCGGCCTATGCCTGCATGCTCAACGAGGCGGGAAAATTCACCGACGACTGCATCCTCTACCGCACCGGGCCGAATAGCTGGATGGTGGTGCATGGCTCGGGAACCGGACATGAGGAGTTGCAGCGGGCGGCGATGGGCAGGGACGTGTCGCTGCGCTTCGACGACAATCTGCACGACCTCTCGCTGCAGGGGCCGGCGGCGGTCGACTATCTTGCCAGGCACGTGCCGGGCATTCGCGACCTCAACTATTTCCATCACATGCAGACGCAGCTCTTCGGTTTTCCGGTGATGATCTCGCGCACCGGCTATACCGGCGAGCGCGGCTATGAAATCTTCTGCCGCGGCCAGGATGCCGGCACGATCTGGGACAGGATCCTCGACGAGGGCAAGAGCGCCGGCATCATCCCGTGCCGCTTCACCACGCTCGACATGCTGCGCGTCGAGAGCTATCTCCTGTTCTATCCCTACGACAATTCGCAGAAATATCCGTTCGAGAATGAAGGCCCCGGCGACACGCTGTGGGAACTCGGCCTCGACTTCACCGTCAGCCCGGGCAAGACCGGCTTTCGCGGCGCCGAGGAGCACTACCGTCTCAAGGGCAAGGAGCGCTTCAAGATCTATGGCGTGTTGCTCGACGGCAAGGAGCCGGCCGACGAGGGCGCTCCGGTCTATCGCGATGGCAGACAAGTCGGCGTCGTCACCTGCGCCATGTATTCGCCGCTGGTCGAGAAATCGATGGGCATCGCCCGCCTCGACGTCGACTGCGCCGTCAAGGACACAAGGCTCGAGATCCGCAACAGGAGCGGATCGATCAAGGCGACGGCGCAGCCATTGCCGTTCGATGACCCAAGGAAGACCAAGCGCACGGCGAAAGGCTGAGGCATAGTCGAAGCGAGGGTTCGAGGCGCGAAGCAGAGAATGGCAGCCAAGTCGATCATCAGCCGGCCCGTCTACGGAATCTTGTCGCCGCAGCCCGGCAAGCATCATCTTTTCATCGCCGATGCCGAGGGTGCGCTCGCGATAGCGGACATGGCCAAAACGGCTCCGGACAGGTTCTTCGACGGTGCCGAAATCGTCTTCATTCCCGGGCCGGACGACAAGCATGTCGCCGCTCTCGAAGCGCTGAAACCGGCGCGCTTCCACCAGGCGCCGTCCTTCGCCAGCCTGCTGCCGCGGCTGAAACAGACGCTTGATAACGCGCATATGGGCCTGCGCCTCTATCTCGCCGGTACCGAAGGGCTGATCGGCCAGGCCATGCAGGTGGCGCTCGATGCCGGCATCGACCACACCGCGATCCAGACCGAACATCGCGGCTCGCTGGCGCGCCGCGTGCAGTGCGTGCATTGCAAGGGCATCACCGAGAATGTAACGACGCAACCCGCCACCTGCTCGCATTGCGGCCTGCTACTTCTGGTGCGCGACCACTATTCGCGGCGGCTGGCGGCGTTCCAGGGCGTCTGCATCAGTGCCGAGGATCGCAGCGAAATTCCTCCGTTCGAGGAGGTCTTCCGATGAGCACCGGCACCACCAAACTCGACGTCGTCGTCAGCGATGTTGTCCCCGTCAACGAGCTGGTCACCCGCTTTCATTTCCGCCGCCGCGACGGCGAGCTGTTGCCGACCTTTTCAGGCGGCGCCCATGTCGTGGTCGAGATGCGCGACGGCGACCGCACAAGGCTCAATCCCTATTCGCTGATGGGCTCGCCGCTCGACACGCGCGAATACACGATCTCGATACGTCGCGACGATGTCGGCCGGGGCGGCTCGCTTTTCATGCACCGGAGCGTCAAGCCCGGCCTGGAGATGGTGATCTCCTATCCAGTCAATCTGTTCTCACTCGATCTCCGGGCGAAGAAACATTTGATGCTGGCGGGCGGCATCGGCATCACGCCCTTCATGGCCCAGACCGCGCAGTTGGCAGGCGATGGCGGCAATTTCGAACTGCACTACACCTGCCGCACGGCTTCGCTCGGCACCTATGCCGATGTGCTGCAACAGCGCTACGGCCGCCGGGTCCGGCTCTATCACGACGACCGCGGGGAACGCATAGACCTCGACCGGCTGCTGTCGTCGCAGCCGCTCGGCACGCATCTCTATGTCTGCGGTCCGGCAGGCATGATCGGCTGGGTGCGCGAGCGCGCCGCCGCGCTTGGCTGGCCACCGGAGACCGTGCATTTCGAGCATTTCGCGGCGCCGCAACCGGGATTGCCCTTCGATGTGACGCTGGCCGTCAGCGGCAAGAGCATCCGGGTCGGCGAGCAGCAGAGCCTGCTCGAGGCGATCGAGGCGGCCGGCGTCGATCCGCCCTATCTCTGCCGCGGCGGCGTTTGCGGCCAATGCGAAACCAACGTCATCGCGTCCGACGGCAAGTTCATCCACAACGACCATTGGCTGAGCGAGGAAGATCATCGCTCCGGCTGCAAGATCATGCCGTGCGTGTCGCGCTTCGAAGGCAAATCGCTGGTCTTGGAAAGATAGGAGGCGAGCTTGGGCATCACCTTTCGCAAGGAAACGTTTCGCGACGACTTCACCTTCAGGAACAGCCCTGAGCACATCAGGCGGTTCCCGTTTCCGTTCCATGAAGACAGCTACATGTATGCGGTCAACATCGAGCCGCATGTCGTCGGTCCGAAGGGCAGCGTGCTGGAAAACCTGATAGATGTCGATGAGCACTATGTCGCCGAGATGCAGGACCGCGCTCTGGTCCTGGCCGAGGATCCGTTGCGCTGCCAGTCGCTGCCGCACATGACGCTCGCCGGCTGGGATCTGCTCGAACTTCTGATGGAGCAGCAGGCGCTGGGCTATCCCGAGCATTTCACGCTGACCCGAGACGGCGATCGCTGGCGCTGGATCAACCGGCCGCTCGGCATCGACGACACCTTCACCTTCGGCGACACAACGACGCTGCCTTACGGGCCGATGGAGTACATCACCCGCCAGAGCCAGGGCGATTTCTGCATCCTCGATCAGCGCGACGGCAATCTTTGGATGGATGCCGGAATGGTCACCACCCAGGCCGACTGGTCGCTCGACTTCGACATCGGCATGAACTTCTTCGAGTGGCACGCGCCGGTACCGCTGGCACATGAAAAGGGGATTTTCGTCAGGGCGCTGAAGTTCCTCATCAACATCCAGCAGGGCAAGCCGGCGCGTCGCCTGAACTGGACCATGACCGTCAATCCGCGCCTCGACACCAGCCCCGAGAATTATCACAAATGGGGCCCGGACCGGGCGACGGTGACGCCCGACAATGTCGGCGACAAGGTGCATCTGCGCGTCGAGTTGCAGAGCTTCTGGCGTCTGCCGCGCTCCAACGCCATCGTCTTCCCGATCCGCTGCTACCTGATCAAGATGGACGAGCTGGTGACGCAACCGAAATGGGCGCGCCGCCTGCACCGCGTCGTCCGCGACCTGCCCGAGGAGCTTGCCACCTACAAGGGGCTGACGCGCTACCGCCCGACACTGGTCGAGTGGCTGTCGAAATTGGATGATGGCAGTGCGACGAGCCCGGGATTCGGGCCGGATTGATTGCTGTATTGACGCTGCCCTCCAAGCAGCCAATCTGCCCCCAAGAGGGGGAGATGCCCGGCAGGGCAGAGGGGGGCGCCGTGGAGCGCAGGCCTTGCCCAATGTCCAACCTCTAACGCTCCGCGAAACTCACCCGCCGCCCAGTCCGGCCACAATCACGACATGCTGGCAGACACTGTCGATGTCGCGGATAACATCGTCGTTCCAGAAGCGCAGGACGGTCCAGCCCAGGGCTTCGAACTTGGCGGTTCTTGCAGCGTCCAATTCCAACGCTTCGGCTTGGCCATGCTGGGAACCATCAAGCTCGACGATCAGCTTTGTGTCCGGGCATGCAAAATCGACGATATGGCCGGCGATAGGCATCTGGCGCCGAGAACCCCAGTCCCATCAACCTACGTGCCCTGATCTCATTCCAGAGCTTGAGTTCGGCGTCGGTCATCACCTTGCGCATCCTGCGCGCATTGCGGCGGTTGTTGGAGGATACGAGATTATGCGTCATCGCGGTTCGCCCCCCTCTGTCCTGCCGGACATCTCCCCCTCAAGGGGGGAGATCGGATGTCACTTCGGCTTTCGCCAATCGCCAATGCTGTAAAAAAGGAATCGAGCCCCGTTAACCCGCGCTCTGCGGATAGCAAATAATCGACAGATAGCGCATGGGCAGTTTCGTCAGCTGCTCCGGTCCGTGCGGGGCGTCGGCGTCGAAGAACAGGCTGTCGCCGGGCTTCATCGGATAGAGATTGCTGCCGTGCCGGTAAACGACCTCGCCCTCGAGCATATAGAGGAATTCCATGCCCTCGTGCTGGAAGGTCGGGAACACGTCCGAATCCTCGGTCAGCGTGATCAGATAGGGCTCGACGACGACGCCGCTGGTGTTTGAGCCGATATGGCCAAGCAGATTGTACTGGTGGCCGGCGCGCGTGCCGCGGCGCTCGACGTCCAACCCTTCGCCCGCCTTGACGAAAACGGCGCTGCGCTCCTCTTCGAAGCGGCGGAAGAAGGCGGTGACGGGAACACCCAGCGCCCGCGACAGCGCCTGCAAGGTGGTCAGCGACGGCGAGGTGATGCCGTTCTCGATCTTCGACAGCATGCCCAGCGAAATGTCGGTGGCGACCGCCAGATCGGCGACGGTGATGCCGAGCTTCTTGCGGAACGCGCGCACCTCGCGGCCGATCGCCACTTCCAGCACCTTTTCACGCGTGTCGCGGATGGCGTGCGGGTTCTGGGTAAGCGGCGCGCGGATGGTCTTCCCGTCCACCGAGACCTTTGGCAGCGGCTTTGCCTTTGCGCCGCCGGCTCCAGCACCGGCCTTTGGATTTGAAGCGTTTTTCGCCATGTCGCCCCCCGGACTTCGCGGATTTATTTCACTCAAGGTGAACATGTTCGGTGGCGATACATGAGCGCAGCCGCGTCGGCAAGCCGTCTTATGTCGCATGCGCCAATCCCGCGATTTCGGCCAATGCGGGTTCTTCGCCAGGAATCCGCCTTGCGCAAACGCCGCTCCCGCATATGACTGTTGACAGTGCCGAAGGGCCAATTACTGTCACTGCCAGTGAAATTTGTTTCGCTGGGGAAATCAAAAAAATGGAGGCCCGGAAATGAACACTCGCGTTGCCGTCATCGGGGCCGGACCGTCCGGCCTAGCACAGCTCAGGGCCTTCAAGTCAGCGGCCGACAAAGGGGCAGACATTCCCGAGATCGTCTGCTTCGAAAAGCAGTCCGACTGGGGCGGCCTGTGGAATTATACATGGCGCACCGGCCTCGACGAGCATGGCGATCCGGTGCACGGCTCGATGTATCGCTATCTCTGGTCGAACGGGCCGAAGGAATGCCTGGAATTCGCCGACTACACGTTCGAGGAACATTTCGGCCGACCGATCGGCTCCTATCCCCCGCGCGCCGTGCTGTGGGACTACATCAAGGGCCGCGTCGAAAAGTCAGGCGTGCGCAAATGGGTGCGCTTCAACAGTCCTGTGCGCATGGTGACCTTCTCGGACGAGACGAAGAAATTCACCGTCACCGCGCATGACCGCACCAACGACGTCACCTATTCGGAAGAGTTCGACAATGTCGTCGTCGCGTCCGGGCATTTCTCGGTGCCAAACGTTCCCTATTTCGAGGGGTTCTCGACCTTCAACGGCCGCATCTTGCACAGCCACGATTTCCGCGACGCGATGGAATTCAAGGGCAAGGACATCCTGATCATCGGCCGCTCCTATTCGGCCGAGGACATCGGCTCGCAGTGCTACAAATACGGGGCGAAGTCGATCACCTCGAGCTACCGCTCCAAGCCGATGGGCTTCAAATGGCCTGAGAACTGGAAAGAGGTGCCGCTGCTCCAGAAGGTCGTCGGCAAGACCGCGCATTTCAAGGATGGTTCAACCAAGGATATCGACGCAATCATCCTGTGCACCGGCTATCTCCATTCCTTCCCTTTCCTCACCGACGACCTGAAGCTCAAGACCGCCAACCGCATGTGGCCGCTGGATCTCTATGAAGGCGTCGTTTGGGAGAAGAACCCGAAGCTTTTCTACATCGGCATGCAGGACCAGTTCTACACTTTCAACATGTTCGACGCGCAGGCTTGGTTCGCGCGCGACGTGATCATGGGCCGCATCAAGCTGCCGTCCGCGCAGGCAATGGCCGAGCACGGCGCCAGATGGCGGGCGCGCGAGGAGACGCTGGAAGACGCCGAGCAGATGATCTGGTTCCAGGGCGACTACACCAAGGAACTGATGGACCAGACCGACTATCCCGGCTTCGACGTCGAGGCGGTCAACCAGACCTTCATGGAATGGGAGCACCACAAGGTGGAAGACATCATGAGCTTCCGCGACCATTCCTACCGCTCGTTGATGACCGGCACCATGGCGCCGCTGCACCATACGCCGTGGCTGCAGGCGCTGGACGATTCGATGGAGAGCTATCTGGAAGTGAAGGGCGTCGCGGCGGAGTAGCGGCTTTCAGGCCGGCAACACGACCCAGTCGTGGCGGCTTTCGCCATAGACGGCTTGCGTCGGCGCAGGGAAAGACGGATCGGCGAAACAGCCGACCGCGACAGCGACCGCCTCCGGTTTGCGCGACGGATACCAGAACACCGTCGAGCCGCAGTTTCCACAAAAGTGGAACGTGACGGGAAAGCCGCTATCGGAATTGCGCCGGAATGTCTGGGATGAGCCGTCGATGTCGATCGCGTCGGCATCGAAAAAAGCCGCTATCCCGAACGGACTGCCGGTGCGCCGCTGGCAGTCCAGGCAGTGGCAAAGCGATATTTTGGCCGGCTGTTGCGGACAGCGGATCTGCAATTGGCCACAGGTGCAGCGGGCAATCCTGCTGGTCATGTCTTCCTCCCTTGATAAGTTCGCCGGTTGAGCTTTAACCCAGCCTCGCCCGTGCCTTGGCCGTCCAGGCATTGAACAGCCGGTCGGCGACGATGCCGATGAAGGCGATGGCGAGCCCTGCGACGATGCCGCGGCCCGAATCGGCCTTGGACAGCGCGATGAACACCTCCTGGCCGAGATCACGGGTGCCGACCATGGCGCAGATGATGATCATCGCCAACGCCATCAGGATCGTCTGGTTGACGCCCAGCATGATCTCGGGCAGCGCGAGTGGCAATTGCACGCGAAAGAAAGTCTGGCGCGGCGTGCAGCCCGAAACCTTGGCCGCCTCGATCAGTGCCGGCGGCACCTGCCTGATGCCGTGATTGGTGTAGCGGATCCCCGGCACCACGGCGAAGGCGATCGTTGCGATCATCGCGGTGACGTCGCCGACGCGGAAAAGCATCACCACCGGAATGATGAAGCAGAAGGAGGGCAGCACCTGCAGCGTGTCGATGACGGGCGTGGTCACCTTCTCGAAGCGGTCGCTGCGCGCGGCCATCAGGCCGATCGGAATGCCGATCAGGCAAGCGATGAAAGCCGAGATGCCGCAGAGATAGACGGTCGCCATCGTCTTTTCCCACAGCCCGGTGACGGCGCAGAAGGCGGTCAGCACTGCCACCAGAGCGGCCAGGCGCAACCCGGAAAGCTGAAAGCCGGCAAGGCCGAGCAGGAACACCGCGCCCAGCCACGGAAAGCCCTCGCAGAAGGCCCGCACCGGGTTCAGCACGTTAAGGATCAGCGCCACGCGGAACGCCTCGATGACATCGAAGAAGTTGATCGTCACCCAATTCACCGCCGCTTTCCACAATGGCGCGGTGGTGAAGGTGATCGCCTTCGGCACCGCCGCGAAGGCAGGCACGAAGAGGCCAAGCAGTGTGGTGACGATCAGGATGGCGACGGCCAGCGTCAGATTGCGCCGCCAGAAGGCGGGCTGGACTTGCCGGTGGACGTGACCTTTTGCATGGTTGGCGGCGATGGCCTGGCTCAGCCGGTCGAGCGCGATGGCTAGCGCCACGATGGCCAGCCCCGCTTCCATGGCTTCGCCGACCTTCAGCGCACGCAGCGCCAGCAACACGTCATAGCCTAGCCCGCCGGCGCCGATCATCGAGGCGATGATCACCATGTTCAGCGCCAGCATGATCACCTGGTTGACGCCGACCATCAGCGTCGGCCGCGCCGACGGCAAAAGCACGCGCCACAGTTTCTGCCGCGCCGTGCAGCCGGCCATCTCGCTGAAATCGTCGATCTCGGACGGCACCCGCGACAGGCCGAGCATCGTTGCCCGCACCATTGGCGGCGTGGCGAAGATGGCGGTGGCGATCATCGCCGAAACCGGGCTGTTGCCGAACAGAAGCAGCATCGGGATGAGGTACGCGAAGGTCGGGATGGTCTGCATCAGATCGAGGGCAGGGGAGACCACCAGCCGCTCCGCCCAGGGTTTCCGCCAAGCCCAGATGCCGACGAACAATCCCGTGGCGATGCAGAATGGCACGGCGATGGAAATCAGCGCCAGCGTCAGCATGGCGCTGGTCCATTGGCCGAACAGCGCGATGTAGAGAAAACAGCCGCCGACCAGCATGCCGAGCTTGCGACCGCCAGCGGCATGCCCGGCGAGGAAGGCCGCCGCGCAGATGCCGATCCAGGACAGGCGCGGCAGCACATAGGCGTCGGCGCCGTGGCCGATCTTGAAATTCTTAGCCAGAAGGTCGAGCGCGAAGTCGAGCGGCACGCCGAGCACGGCAGTGATCGACCGCGTCAGCCATGACAGGTTTATTTTTATCCAGCGCATCAGGGCGCTGATCCAGTCGGCGACCGGCACGATCGCCTCGGCCGGATAATTGACGGCCCAGGGGAGACTGTCCTGGAGCAGGAACACGACCAGCACCACGCCAAGCGCTGCGGCCCAGACCAGCAGCCGGGTCTGCGCCGGTCGCGGCCTCGTCCCACTGGCGCTTGCCGTTACTGTCATGCACCGGCTCCTGACCTCTCGATGCCGGCGAGCAGGTCGATCACCGCTTGCGGCGTCACCTCGCCGATCGGCTTGCCGCTGCCGTTGATCACCGCGAACGGTCTGCCGCCCGCCACGATGCTGGCCGAGAAGCTGGCAATCTTGGCCTCCGGCGCCACCGTGCCGCCATGCTCGGCGCCGTCGCAGGCGCGCATCAGGCTCTTCGCCGAGATCACCTTGGCGCGGTCGACGTCGCGGGTGAATTCGGCGACATAGTCTGTCGCGGGATTAACCACCAGTTCCTCCGGCGTGCCGATCTGGATGACTTCGCCATCCTTCATGATGGCGATGCGGTCGGCCAGCCTTGTCGCCTCGTCGAAATCATGGGTGATGAAGACGATGGTCTTGTGCAGCATGGTTTGCAATCGCATCAACTCGTCCTGCATCTCGCGGCGGATCAACGGGTCGAGCGCCGAGAACGGTTCGTCGAGGAACCAGATCTCCGGCTTGGTCGCCAGGCTGCGGGCGATGCCGACACGCTGCTGCTGGCCGCCTGAAAGTTCGCGCGGATAGAAATGCTCGCGGCCGCGCAGGCCGACAAGCTCGATGACTTCGCGGGCGCGTGCTTCGCGCGTCGCACGGTCCTGCCCCTGGATGCTGAGCGGAAAGGCGATGTTGTCCAGCACGTTGAGATGCGGCAGCAGCGCGAAATTCTGGAACACCATGCCCATGCGGTGGCGCCTGAGTTCGATGAGCGCTGCATCCGAGATCTTGAGCAGGTTCTTGCCCTCGAACTCGACCTTGCCGTGCGTCGGCTCGACCAGACGCGACATGCAGCGCACCAGGGTCGACTTGCCCGACCCCGAGAGCCCCATGATGGTGAAGACCTCGCCCTGGCGGATTTCAAGATCGACGCCGCGTACCGCCCCGACCAGTCCGGCAGCGGCGACATCGGCCATGCTGGCCTTGCCGTCGCGCTCGCGGATGAAACTCGCCGCGCTCGAACCGAACAGTTTCCAGACATTGCGGCAAGCCAGCTTTATCGGGCGGGCATCCTTTGGCGCGCCCGCAGCGTTCGGTCCGTGTTCGGTCTTGTCAGGCATTCAAGCGTCCTTCTGGAATATCGACGATTGAGGCCCGGCCGATCGACGGCCGGGTCTCATTCTCCAGTCGGAGCGATCACTGTGCCCAGGCTTTCCAGTCGGCTTCGTGGGCGGCGATCCAGGCGGCGGCGACGTCCTCCGGCGTCTTGCCGCCGAGGTCGATCTCGCCGCTCATCTTGTTGAGCTCGTCGGTGTCGACCGTGTAGGCCTTGGCCACCTTGTAGGCGACGGGCCATTTGTCCTTCATGCCGTTCCAGGCGTATTTCCAGATCTCGCCATGCGGCTTGCCGCAATCATATTTGGCGTCGGGATTCGTGCCCCATTTCGGGTCGCTGTAGCATTCGGGCGTGTATTCGGGGAATTCAACCCATTCGCCCTTGTATTTGGCCGGCGCCCAATGCGGCGAATAGATCCACAGCATGATCGGCGCCTTGCGCTGATAGGCCGAATCCAGCTCCGCGAACATCGCCGCGTCGGTGCCGGCGTGGATGACGGTGAATGGCAATTTGAGTGCCTCGACGCGCTCGTCGTCAAAACCCTCCCAGGTCACCGGACCGCCGAGATAACGACCCTTGGGTGCCGTCTCGGCTGTCGAAAAAGCCTCGGCGCATTTCGGGTCCTTCAGCGCTTCCCAATTGGGCAGACCGGGGCATTTCTCCTTCATATATTCGGGGAACCACCACTCTTCCTTGGCCTTGGGGCCGAGCTTGCCGAGGCGCTCGGTCTGGCCGGTGGCGTCGGAAGCCTTCATCGCCTCGCCGGCGGTCGTGTCCCAGAATTCCAGGCCGATATCGAGGTCGCCATTGGTGAGACCGGTGGTCAGGCTGGAGAGGTAGTCGGCGGTCGGATATTCGACGGTGTAGCCGAGCTTTTCGAGAATCCCGCCGAGAATCTTGGCGTTGAGGTTGACGCTGGTCCAGTCGAACAGCGCGATCTTGATGGGGTCGTTGGATTCAGGGGCTGCGGCGTGGACGGAAAGCGTTGGCAGGCTCAGTGCCGCGAGCGCGGCGGCGCCCAGGGACAGTTTAGAAACTCTGCTCCGAAATGACATGCTTGTTCTCCTTCAAGCTGTGACGGTTATCGTTCGTTCCCTTCTTGCGTCTTTCTGCCCTTGTTGGGTTTTTTCTTGATTGTGTTGGAAAGACCTGCCTTTGCGCAAGGCCGTTTCCGCCATGGCGCGGCCAAAACCGGCGCAGGCGGGATTGTGCTGAGTTTTTGATTTGCGGAAATGGTGCTGAGAGGGTCGGCGTCATAGCTGCCGACGCATCGCTACGACAGCGATCACCTGCCGGTCGATTGCCAGCCTTATGGCGCCCTGCAAAATGCGAGCCATCAGGGTCCCCTGACCTCGGCTATCGGCCCGGCAAGCCCCATCGCCAGGACGGTTTCATGGGATGAAATTATATATACCAACGTTCATCGCGCGCAACGACTAAGGCTTTGCTGGATGCATAATTCGGACCGCAGGCGAGGTCGCACCCAACCCACCTGCCGAGCCACCTTACCAGCAGACGTAGCCGCCATCGACGATCAGGTCGAGGCCGGTGACGAAGCTCGACGCGCGGCTGGCCAGGAACACGGTCGGCCCGACCATTTCCTCGGGCGCCGCCATGCGCCCCATCGGCGTGTCGCGCTTGAAGATCTTTATCTCTTCCGCCACCTCCGGCCGCTTGTTCATCGGCGTCAGCGTGTAGCCCGGGCTGACCACATTGACGCGCAGGCCGCGGTCGGCCCACTCCATGGCGAGGCTCTTCGACATGTGGATGACGGCGGCCTTCGAGGAATTGTAATGCGCCTGCGTCAGCCCGCGATTGACGATGGTGCCCGACATCGAGGCGATGTTGACGATCGAGCCCTTGCGCCGCGCCAGCATCTTGCGCGCTTCGGCCTGGCAGGACAGGAACACGCCGGCGACATTGACCTCGTGCACCTTCCGCCACGTCTCCAGGGCCATTGTCTCGGCCGGCTCCGATCCGGCGATGCCGGCATTGTTGACGGCAATCGTCAGGGCGCCGAGTTCGCTCTCGACGCGGTCGGTCGCCGCCGCGAGATCGCCCTCGGACGTCACCGTGCCCGTCAGCACCAGCGCCTTGCGCCCAAGCGCGGTGATACGCTGTGCGGTCTCCTCCAGCCCGCCCTTCGATGCATGGCCGAAACAGGCGACGTCGGCGCCGGCCTGCGCCAATCCGATCGCGATTGCCTGGCCGATGCCGCTGCCGGCACCGGTAACCAGCGCGACATCGCCGTCCAGCTTGAAAAGATCCATCGATAGCCCTCCCTGCTTCAGGGAGGGTATGCGCTGTCCCGCGTTCCGATCAAGCCTTCAGCGCGGGCATGGCGACACGGCTAGAAATAGCCGTCGGAGGCGGCCGTGGCTTCTTTCGGGATCTCGACGCCGTCGACCAGGATCTTGTCGACCAGTTCGTGATGGAAGCAGACCAGGCCCTTGATGCGCTCAGCCTCATGCACCGGCTCGGGATAATACCAGACGAGGTTCTCGTGGCGCTTCTTGCCCGTCGTCACGTGATAGTAGTTGGAGATGCCCTTGTAGGGGCAGCGCGAGATGTAGCGGCTGGGCGCGAACATATCGAGCCGCGTGTCGGAGATTGGCAGATAATGGCGTACCGGATGGCCGGTCTCGAACAGGAACACGCCGCGCCGTGAATCGGCGACCTGCTCGCCGTCCAGGATGACCTGCACCCGCCGTGAGGACGGCAGGCAGTCGACCCGCCGGAACGGGTCGCGGGCGTGGACGAAGATCTCCTCGTCCTCCTCATACCAGTGCGTCATCTTGGGCCAGTAGAAGGACATGTAGTCCGCGATCGGCGGACAGCCCTTGACCGGGTCGAGATAGCGCCAGGCGGCATCCTCGACCAGCGTGATGCCGGTGTTGAGCGAGTAGTGCGTAGCCAGGCCCTTGAACGGATCTTCCGTCGTCGTCCTGCTCGGCAGCAGGAACTCCTCGCGCACGTCACTCATCGGGAAGTAGTAGACCGGCAGGTGATCGGATTCGTAGAACACCAGCGCCCTGGTCGTGTCGGCGACGATCATCGATCCCACTTGCACGCGCAGCCGCTTCTGCATCGGCATGGTGAAGGCGACGTAGCCGGGCTCGAACTCATACTGCACGATCGTGTCGAGCAAGGGAAAATGCGGCCCGCGGCCGCGCAAATGAGGCTTGCGAATGGTAGTCTCCCGTTTCTTTTCTTTTGTCATCGAGTGTTCGCGCAAAGCGAGATGGAGCTGGATTGAGTCATCGTATCGGAGTGGGTTTCCGGGCGGCGGGCTTCTCCTGAGTCGAGCGGCTCGAACAATGGCCCCCCATCGCCCTTCGCAGCCCGCTGGCGGATAGCCTCGCCGCCCGAAATCAGAAATTGTCCATCCAGCCCCTATCCCAGCGACACCCGGTCGAGCAGCAGGCCGGCGGCGATCGGCGGCAGCCCGCTGACATTCTTGCGCACCGGCACCAGGAGGTCGGGGAAATAGCTGAAGATGACAGGCGTCTCGTCGAGCAGCAGCTTCTGGATGTCTGACGCCGCCGCGCGCTGTGCGCCGATGTCGAGCGCCTTGAGATAGGAAGTGACCATGCCGTCATAGGCTGGGCTCTTGAAATGCGCCGCGTTCCACGGACCGTCGCTGACCAGCGGGCTTTTCAGGAACACGTTCGGCACGCTGCGATGGGCGTAGTCGGTGATGCCGAGCGGGCTGTCCAGCCAGTCCGATTGACCGAACACCGCCTTGCCGTAATATTTGTCCTGGTCCTCGATGTTGAGCGAGACGCGCGCGCCGATCTCCTTGGCGAAGTTCTGGAACAGCTGCGCGTAGCCGGGAATGTCGGAGTAGCGCAGCGTCGTCAGCGTGATGTCGAAGCCGCTGCCGAGGCCCACGGCTTCCATAAGCTGCTTGGCCTTGGCGATGTCCTGGGCGCGCTGCGGCACCGTTCTGTCGGTCGCGGGGAAGGCCGGCGCAAACGGGCTGTCATTGCCGGTCGCCGCCATCCCGCGGCACAGCCCATCCACCAGCTTGGAACGGTCGATGCACAGCGCCAGCGCCTGGCGCACGCGCTTGTCGGTGAAAGGCGCCATGTCGCAGCGCATGTGGAGCTGGCGGTGCGCGGTCGAGGCGACGCGCAGCACGGTGATGTCGGGGCTGTTCAGCACCACTTGGCTGACATCGAGCGGAACGGCGTCGAGAATGTCCACTTCGCCGGCCTGCAGCGCCAGGATGCGCGGCTGGACATCGCCGTAGAATTTGAACTCGAGCCGGTCGGGCAGCGCCTTCTCGCCCCAATAATCGGGGTTGCGGATGAACGTCGCGCCGACTTTCGGCGTGTAGCTCTCCAGCCGAAACGGGCCGGTGCCTTCAAAGGTCTTTTCGTAATCGCCCTTGTAGCTCGCCGGCAGGATGACGGCATTGTAGTTGTCGATCGACACCGAATAGGGAAAGCTGCCGTTCGGCACGTCGAGATGGAAGGCGACGGTGTGGTCGTCGACCTTGCGGGTGCCGCCCTTCGACAGCAGGCCCTTGAACACCGAAAGCGCGTTCGAGGCCCCGTCCGGGTCGGCCAGCCGGTCGAAGGTCGCGACGACGTCGTCGGCCTTGAAGTCCTCGCCATTGTGGAATTTCACGCCCTTGCGCAGCTTGAACGTCCAGACGCTGCCGTCCTCGTTCGGCGACCAGCTTTCCGCCAGCACCGGCTTCAGCGTGAGGTCCGGCTGTGTGACGCAGAGGAATTCGGCGGTCTGGAAAACCAGCTGGTAGCTGCCGCTGTCGTAGTAGGTGACGGGATCGATGGCCCCGCCCGGCGTCGCCACGCCGGCGCGCACCGTGCCGCCCGGTTTGCCTTCGGCGCGGGCTTCTTGCGTGCCGAGACCGGCGGCGGCGAGAAGGCTGCCCAAGAACGGCAGCGAAAGGCCGAGAACGCTGCCATGGCGCAGGAAATCGCGTCGGTCGAGCCGGCCGGCCAGCAATTCGTCGACAGCGGAATTTTCGATTGCAGTGAGATTCCGGCGGGCGATGTCGATCCTCTCGAAACGCTTCGGCATGGCTGCAATCCTCGCTTGTATTGGGGCAGGCCATCTAGTTCATCGTTGACCGCCAGCGGAAAGCGATATTTTTTGATAGGGGCCATCGGAATTTTCGATGCGGAGAGCCAAGACATGGACACCGAAAACCTGCGCAGTTTCCTGGAGATTGCCGAGCATGGCAGCTTCACCGTCGCGGCCAATCGGCTGAACCTTGCCCAGTCCACCGTCAGTGCGCGGATAAGAGTGCTGGAGGAGCAGTTGGGGCGACGGCTTTTCGTCCGCGACCGCGATGGCATCACGCTGACGCCGGCCGGCCGCCAGTTCCTGCCGCATGCGTCCGCCATCACCCGCACCTGGGAGCAATCGAGGCAGGACATCGCCGTTCCCGATGGCTATGAAACACTGCTGCGGCTGACCGCGCCCGCCTATCTGTGGGAGCGCATCACTTCGCCATGGGTCGAATGGATGCGCGCCGAGCGGCCGAACGTTGCGTTACGGCTCGAGGGCAGTTTTCCCGATCTGGCGATCGACCAACTGGCCGAAGGCCTGCTCGACATCTGCATCCTCTATCTGCCGCGGCCGCATCCCGGAATCGTTTACGAAACGCTGGCCGTCGATCAGGTCGTGCTTGTCCAGCATGCCGCGCAGACGAAGCCATGGACCGAGAATTACATACTGATGGACTGGGGGCTCGAATTCCGCATCGAGCATGATCGGGCGTTTGCCGGCATGGTCAAGCCGGCCATTTCGGCCGGCCTGGTCTTCATCGGTTTGCAGCACGTGCTGTCGCAGCAAGCCGCCGCCTATCTGCCGCTCAGCGCCGTCAGCGGCCATATCGAGCGCGGCGAAATGAAACGCGTCGCGAACACGCCCGTGTTCCAGCGGCCGATCTATCTTGCCTATCCCAGCAATCCGGCGTCGTCGGATGTGCTCGACGTGGCCTTGGCGGGATTGCGGGCGCTGACGAGGGATTGGGCCGGCGAGCAGGGCTTTGCCGAAGGCGACCGGTCCTTCAGCATGGCCGGCCATCCGTGAAGGGCAGGGGCCGTATGTTCGGCTACGCCGGCTCGGTATCGACCGCTGCCGGCCTCTGCAGCCTGGCGAGTTCCGCGTAGGGAATATGGCAGCGGATCGAGTGCCCGGGGCGCGCCTCGGCCAGCGGCGGTTCCTGCTGTTCGCAGATCGGGCCGATCTTGCGTGGGCAGCGCGTGTGGAAGACACAGCCCGGCGGCGGATTGGCGGCGCTGGGGATTTCGCCGTCGAGACGGATGCGCGCCGTCTCGGTCTGGTCGAGCCTGGGCACGGCCGACAGCAGCGCTTCGGTGTAGGGATGATGCGGGCCGGAGAAGACGTCTTCCGACGGGCCGAGTTCCATGATGCGGCCGAGATAGAGCACGGCGATCTTGTCTGAGAGGTAGCGCACCACGCCAAGGTCATGCGAGATGAAGATGTAGCTGACGTCTTCCTTCGCTTGCAGATCGGCGAGCAGGTTGAGAATCGCGGCTTGCACCGACACGTCGAGCGCGGAGGTCGGCTCGTCGCACACGACGATGCGTGGATCGCCGGCGAAGGCGCGCGCTATGGCAACGCGTTGTTTCAGCCCGCCCGACAGCTGGCGCGGCTTCACGGCCAGATGCCGGTCGGTCAGCCGCACCGAGCGGACGAGGTCGTCGAGGCGCGCCTCGAGCGCCTTGCCGCTCAAGCCGGCCAGCCGCTTCAGCGCGCGGCCGATCAGATGCCTTATCGAATGCGAGCGGTTGAGTGCGGAGTCCGGGTTCTGGAAGACGATCTGCATCGCCTTGACCTGGTCGTCGCTGCGGTCCCCCAGCCGCGGCGCCAGCGCCTTGCCCTCGAGCTCGATGCTGCCGCCGTCGTCGGGCGGCACGAGGCCGAGCAGCAGCCTGGCGAAAGTGGTCTTGCCGCTGCCGGACTCGCCGACCAGCCCGAGCGTTTCGCCCGGCCTGAGATCGAGCGACACGTCCTTCACCGCGCGCAGCGAATGGCCATGGCTGGCAAAGGTCTTGTTCAGCCCGGCGACCCGCAATACCGGCGCGGCTGCGGCTTTCGGCGCGGCGGGCGCGTCGCCGGGCGTCGCGCGCGGCAGGGATTGCGCCTTCTCGTGATAGTGGCAGCGCGACAGCCGGCCGCCCAGTTCGTAGAGCGGCGGCAACTCGTTGCGGCAGCGGTCGGTAGCGAGAGCGCAGCGGTCGGTGAAGGGGCAGCCCTTGATGTCGGCCCCGATGCCGGGCAAAAAGCCCGGGATGGTGTCGAGGCGGCCCTGGTCCTTGCGCTGGCCGCCGCGCGGCAGGCAGCGCAGCAGCGCTACCGTATAGGGATGGCGCGGATCGTTGAAGACGGCCTCCGTCGGCCCTTCCTCGACCAGCATGCCGGCATAGAGCACGCCGACGCGATCGCACATGTTGGAGACGACGGCGAGATTGTGGCTGATGAACAGGATCGAGGCCGACAATTCTTGCCGCAGCTGCGCGATCAGGTCGAGCACCTCGGCTTCGACGGTCGCGTCGAGGCCGGTCGTCGGCTCGTCCAGGATCAGCATCGAAGGATCGTTGGCCAGCGCCATGGCGATCGCCACGCGCTGCTGCATGCCGCCGGAAAGCTGGTGCGGATAGCGTTGCATGACGCTGACCGGATCGGAGATCCGCACCCGGTTCAGCATGGCGATTGCGCGATCCTCGGCTGCCTGCCCCGTTTTGCCCCCAAGCTCGAAGATCTCGGTCAGCTGGCGACCGATGCGGATCGACGGGTTCAGCGCCTTGCCGGGGTCCTGATAGACCATTGAGACGCTTTCGGCTCGCATCTTTCTGAGCGCCTCGGCATCGAGCTTCATGACGTCCTGTCCGTCGAGTGAGATCGCGCCGCCTGATATGGAACCGTTTCGCGGCAGGTAGCGCACGACGGAAAGGGCGACCGTGGATTTGCCGCAGCCGGATTCGCCGACCAGCCCATAGGCCTCGCCTTGGCCGATGGTGAGACTGAGATTGCGCAGCACCGCCCGGTTTCGGCCGGAAACACGATAAGCGACCGACAGGTCGTTGAGGTCGAGTGCGTTCTGGGCCTGCGCCTTCCGGGTCTTGGAGGGTTCAGTCATTGAAGGCTCCATGCACGCCGTCGGCCGCCAGGTTGACGCCGATCACCAGCGAGGCGATGGCGAGCGCGTCGAACAGCACGGTCCACCAGAAGCCGCCGCCGATCATGCCGTAATTGCTGGAAATCGAGAGCCCCCAGTCCGGCGACGGCGGCTGGATGCCGAAGCCCATGAAGGAAAGCGTGGCAACCGCGAAAATGGCATAACCAAGCCGCACGGTCGTTTCAACCAGGATCGGCGGAATGACGTTGGGCAGGATCTCGACGAACATCGTATGCAGCGCACTCTCATGCCTGAGCTGGGCCGCGGCGACATAGTCGAGCTCGCGCTCAGCCAGCACCGCCGAGCGCACGGTGCGCGCGATGATCGGCGCGAAGCTCAGGCCGATGACCACGATGACGGTGGTCTTGGACGTGCCGAGCGCCACGATGGCGAGCAGCGCCACGATCACCACCGGGATTGCCATGAAGGCTTCCAGGATGCGGCTGACGACATCGTCGACGATACCGCGGAAGTAACCGGTGAGCAGCCCGAGCGCCGTGCCGGCCACCGTCGCCAGCAATGTCGCCAGCGGCGCCACGGTCAGGATGTCGCGCGAGCCGACGATGACGCGCGAGAAGACGTCGCGGCCGATCTGGTCGGTGCCGAACCAGTGTTCGGCCGAAGGCGGCGCCAGCGCGTTGATGATGTCGTCGGCGAGCGGATCGTAGGGCGCGAAATGTTCGCCGAACAGCGCACAGGCGACCCAGAACAGCACGATGGTGATGCCGACGAGGAAGGTGCCGGAGCGAAGCAGCGAGGACAAAACCTCCGCCAGGGGGCTGCGCTGGCGGGTGTCGTCCTGTCTGGCGGGACTGGTCTGGACGGCGCTCATTGTTCTGACCCCAGCCGGATGCGTGGATTGAGCACGGAATAGAGGAAGTCGGCCACAAGGGTGGCCACGGCATACACGATGCCAATGGTCAGGATGCCCGATTCCAGCATCGGGAAATCCTTGCCGCGCGCAGCGGTGAAGATCAGCGAGCCGATACCCTGGTAGCGGAACAGCGTCTCGATCACCACCAGCCCGCCGATGAGATAGCCGGTCTGGGTGGCAATGACGGTGATGGTCGGCAGCAGCGCATTGCGCAGCACATGGCGCCAGATCACCGTGCGCCAGGGCAGGCCCTTGAGCACCGCGGTTCGCGTATAGTCGGAATCGAGCGCCTCGATCATGCCCGAGCGCGCCATGCGCGCGATATAGCCGAACAGCACCAGGAACAGCGGCAGCGCCGGCAGGATCAGGTAGTAAAGCTGCGTGAAGAAACCGGCATCGCGCGGCCATGCCGCCGAGATCGGCAGCCAGCGCAGCCAGACGCCGAAGATCAGGATCAGGATGATGCCGGTGACGAACTCCGGCAGCACCGTCACTGACAGGCCGCCAAGGCTGATGATGCGGTCGAGCGGCCGGTTGAGGTTGAGGGCCGCGACGACGCCGCCAAGGATGCCGATCGGCACCACCAGCACGAAGGCGACCGCCGCCAGCTTCATCGAATTTCCCAGCGCATCGATGACGAAGGGGGCGACCGGCGAGCGGAAGATGTAGGACGTGCCCATGTCGCCCTGGACGAAGTTTGAAATCCAGCTCCAGTACTGGGCAAGCAGTGGCCGGTCGACGCCGAGCGAATGGTTGAGCGCATCGACGGCGCGCTGGTCGGCGAACGGCCCCAATATGGCGCGCCCGACATTGCCGGGCAGCACCTGCCCGCCCAGGAAGACCATGATGCTGAGCAGGAACAGCGTGACGAGCGAAAGCGAGACGCGCCGGACAAGGAAGGAGAGAATGGCTAACACTCCCTGAGTAGCCAGCTCCCGTCAGGAAGCTGGCTGTTAGAGGATTGGCTTTCCCTTCCGCTCAGGCCTTCGACGCCTTTTCCAGGAACAGCTGCGACATCGCGGTCGGCTGCACGCCGGCCACGCCCTTCGCCGTCGCCGTCAGATAGTCGTAGAAATAGCCGAAGATGACCGGCGTCTCCTCGAGCAGAAGTTTCTGGATCTTGCCTGCCGTCGCCTTCTGCGCTTCGAGATCGAGGGCCGCGATATAGCTGGTCGCCAGCGCGTCGTAGTCCTTGTTCTTGAAGTGCGCCGCGTTCCATGTGCCTTCGCTCTTCAGCGGGGCGGCAAGATAGACGTTCGGCACGCCGCGGTGGCCGTAGTCGGTGATGCCCATTTCCGAGTCCAGCCAGTTCGATTTGCCGAACACGGCGTCGCCGTAATAGGCGCTCTGGTCGAGGATGTTGAGCTCGAGCTCGATGCCGATTTCCTTGACCCAGTTCTGGATGAGCTGGGCGTATTCGGGGATTTCGAGATAGCGCTCGGTGGTCAGCGTCATCTTGAAGCCCTTGCCCGCGCCCGCCGCCTCCATGAGTTGCTTGGCCTGCGCGATGTCCTGCTTGCGCTGCGGCACGCTCGCATCGGTCGAGGGATAAACCGGGGCGAACGGGCTGTCGTTGCCAGCCACGGCGCGCCCCTTCATCAGGCCCGCGACCAGCTTGTCGCGGTCCAGGCTGAGCGCGATGGCGCGGCGCACGCGCGCATCCTTCATCGGCCCGTCGTCGCAGCGCAGGTGCAGTTGCTGGTGCGCCGACGATTTCAGGCTGATGATGTCGATGTTGGGATCGTTGAGCAGCGCCACGCCAGACAGCACAGGCATCTGGTTGATGATGTCGACCTGCCCGCCCTGCAGCGCCAGGATCATTGGCTGCATGTCGGCAAAGAAGGTGAATTCGGTGCGTTCCGGCAGCGCCTTCTCGCCCCAGTAGCCTTCGTTGCGGACGAAGGACGCGCCGACCTTTGGCGTGTATTTGTCGATCTTGAAGGGCCCGGTGCCGTCGAAGCTCTTTTCGTAGTCGCCCTTGTAACTCGCCGGCACGATGACGGCGTTGTAATTGTCGGACGACACCATGTAGGGAAAGTTGCCGTTCGGGGCGTCGAGGTGGAATTCCACCGTGTAGTCGTCGACCTTCTTGCTGGCGCCCTTCGACAGGATGCCGGTGAACACCGACAGTGCGTTGGACGAGTTGGCCGGGTCGGCGATCCGGTCGATGCTGGCCACCACGTCGTCGGCCTTCATCTCGCCGCCGCTATGGAACTTCACGCCCTTGCGCAGCTTGAAAGTCCACACCGAGCCGTTGTCGTTCGGCTTCCAGCTTTCAGCCAGCGCCGGCTTGAGCACGAGATCGGGGCCGTCGACGCAGAGGAACTCCGCGACTTGCTGCATGATCAGCAGGCCGCCGGCATCGGCGATGGTGACAGGATCGATCGTCGCCGCCGGCACGCTGCTTGCGACGCGGATTGTGGCGCCTGGCGCGCCTTGCGCCCGGACGAGCGACGGCATGGCGCCGAGGCCCGCGGCCGTGGTGATGCCGCCCAGCAGCGGCAGCGACAGGCCGAGCAGGCTGCCATGGCGGATGAAGTCGCGGCGGCTGACACGGCCGTCGACGAGACCGTCGATGAGGTGATTTTCGAGCGGCGAGCGGTTGCGCCGGATGAGGTCGAGAATGCGATAATTCTTGCTCATGGGTTTGACCCTTTCCCCTGTTTCTTATGGTTGACGAAAATTCGCGACTACACCGTTTCCGGTCGCCAGAGGCCTGTAGACCGGGACTGTAGCACGCGGTTTTGTCCGGTCCATCCAGTCCTTGGCGTGGACGTGCCGGTTTCTGGGCTGCACTGCTTCCTCTGGTCCGTGGCCACCCTTTCCGATCGGGATCGCGGTGGCTGGCTTCTTCTGTTTTGGCCGGCCGCCCTCATCTAGTTCAGCGGCAAACGACGGTAAGTTCCGGGCTTTGCCGGATCGTGATATTTGTTGCAGGGCCCGTTCTCGGCGAAGTCGCGATGGCAGGCAGCGAGCCGTTCTCGCGACAATGTGATGCCGAGACCGGGCCCCTCCGGCACAGGCACGACATTGTTCCTCGGGCAAAACGGTCCTTCCTCGGTGATGTCGGTCGGTTGCATGCGAAACAGCGACTGGTTCGGTTCCCGTATCCAGCCGAGCGCCGCGCATAGATGCAGGTAGGCGGCGCTGCCGATGCCGCTGTCGCCGCTGTAGCACCAGAAATCGATGCCGGCGTGCTCGCAGGCGCCGACGAAGCGCAGCATGCGGCCGATGCCGCCATGCGCGGTTGGATTGCCGACAAAGGCGTCGGGCACCTTGAGGTCCATGGCGCGGGCGATGTCGATGTTGTGGGTCGAGAACGGGATCGAGCAATGGCGCCTGAGTTCGCGCATCTCCTCGATCGTCGCCACTGGATCCTCCCAATTGCGCACGCTAAGCTCTTCCAGCGGCCGCGTCAGTCGCCGGGCGGTGCTGAGCGAATAGGCCTGGTTGGAATCGATGCGGATCATTGCATCGTCGCCGAGCTTCCTGCGGATCAATTCGATCATCTTCAGCGAGATTTTTGGATCCTGCGTCGAGAACTTCCCTTCGAAGAAGGTCGTTCCGTGGGTCTCATGAAGCTCGACGCAGTAGTCGGCGACTTCCTCCGCTGTCGTCTCGCCTTTCACGCTTGGCCCGTCGCCGCGCAGCGAAAAGTAATCGGTGAACGGGATCTCCTTGCGCACGGCGCCGCCGAGCAGTTGGTAGAGCGGCTGGTTCCACACCTTGCCGCGCAGGTCCCAGAGCGCCATCTCGATCGCGCCGAAGGCCATGATGCGGGTGCGGTCGTTGATCGACTGCACGCCGGTCCAGTAGGGGAGGCAGACATGCTCGGCGCCGGCGATGTCGAAGGCGTCGCGGCCCACGAGCCGCGGTGCCAGGATGTCGTTGATGATCGCGGCTGCCGCCGGTATCGGTGCTTCGCCGAGGCCGATCAGGCCATCTTCGGTCTCCACTTCGACAATGGTCGGCGAGAAGCCGTCGAGTTCACCGAACACCCAGGCGTAAGGCGCCTCGAGCCTGAGGTTGATCGGCGTCGCCTTGATGCCGCGGATTTTCACCGGCCGACCTCGAAGAAGGGTTTGCCGAGAAGATCCGGGACCACGTCGATGCCCAGGCCTGGACCATCCGGAACGCCCATGCGGCTGCCCGTGACCGGCGGCTTGTTCGACGCCGTGCGCACCGTCACCCATTCGTGGAACGCGATGGCGTGCAGGCGGCGCTCCTGCGGCGTCGACAGCGACAGATGCGCCATGGCTGCCGTGTCGATCTCGGCGCCGCCGGTATCCTCGACGGTGATCATGAAGCCGAGGTCGACGGCGACATCGCGGATCAGCCGGGTCCTGCTGACGCCGCCGAGCCGCGAGATCTTCAGCGTCAGCCCGTCGGCCGCGCCTCGGCGATGGATTTCCAGCATGTCCTCGAGCGAGGTGACGGATTCGTCGAGCACCATCGGCTTGTCGAGCATGCGGCGCACCGACATGTTTTCCTCGATCGTCGTGCAGGGTTGCTCGAATGTGTAATCGATCGAGCGCGTCGCATCAGCGAACTGGCGCGCCTGGTAGGGCGTCCAGCCGGCATTGGCGTCGCAGAAGATGACAGTGTCTTTCGGCACTGAGGCGGCGACCGCCGTGACGCGTTCGATGTCGTCGCGAACGTTGCCGCCGACCTTGACCTGCAGCCGGTGGAAGCCGTCCTGGACGATGCGCTCGGCCAGTGCGGCCATGGCATCGACGCTGCCATGGGTGACGACCTTGTAAAGCTCGGCCGTATCGCTCTCCTTGCCGCCCAGCATCGTCACCAGCGGCACGTCGGCGGCACGCGCGGCGAGATCCCAGCAGGCCATGTCGAGCGCCGACTTGATATAGGGATGGCCCTTGAAGACGGTGTCCATCAGGCGGCCGATGCCGGCGAGGCCGCGTGGGTCGTGGCCGATGAGGTGCGGGGCGATCTCCATAACGCCGGCACGGGCGCCCGCCGGGAAGGCGGCCGAATAGAAATTGCCGAGCGGCGCCATCTCGCCCCAGCCGGTGATGCCGTCATCGGAGGTGATCGATACGATCACTGCGTCGAAGGCGTCGGCGACGCGCCCCTTCGACATGCGGTAGGGCCCGTCCACGAAGGGCTGCACGACATGGTAGGCTTTGATGGTTGCGATCTGCACGTTAATGTCCGTTGTCCGCTGGGGAAGGATCAGGCGCCTTTCGACGGGCGCCGTTCGAGAGCGCGCGCGTAGGCAAGAAGCTCTTCGAAGTCGTGGTCTATATGCTCGCGGGCGTGGCGCTGGGCAGCGCGCATGTCGTCGCCCTTGAGCAGCCGCACGTAAGTCTCGTGAACGTTCTCGGCAGGCACCGCTTCGTTGCGTGCCTGCTGGTGCAGGGCAAAATACATCTGCAACCGGCTGGTCAGCCGTTGCCATGTTTCCAAAAGAACGGAATTGTCGGCCCATTCGTGAATCAGGCCATGCAGTTGCAGCGCGGTTTCGATCTGCCTTGTGGTGTCGCGGTCGCGCGTCGCCTGCTTCACCGCCTCATGGCGCCGGTCGAGCTCATCGAAAAAGCGCCGATCGCGCAGCTCCCATGTCCGCTCGATGGCGAATTCGTCGAGCACCTTGTTGAGCGAGTAGACATCGTCGATGTCCTTGGCGGTGACATTGATGACGAAGGTGCCGGCATAGGGGATGCTGGTCAGGATGCCTTCCTGCACCAGCTCGCGCATCGCTTCGCGCAAAGGCGCGCGGCTGACGCGCATCTGCTCGGAAATCCGCAGCTCGTTGAGCTTCTGGCCCGGCTCCAACTGGCCGGTCAGGATTGCCCGTCGCAGCAGCGCCACGATCTCCGCGCGTCGGGTCGTATCCGCGATTGGACTGAAATCCGCCTTTGCCATCCCGGCCACTCCCGACGAAACAAGGGCAAGACAAGCAGATTGTCGACAATCTAACAAGGACTTTTGCGGCTTTTTTCACATGGCCGGTACTGGTCGGGCGGAGCTGCTCGCAAAAGCGGCGCCCGCGACCTGTGGGAAGGCCGGGGCGCCGCGCTGAAACCGGGCCTGCGGGGGAGTCAGGTGGCCGGTTTCTGTGGCAGTGGCGAAATCGGCATTCCAGGGCCGATCTTCTGCAGATTGCCTGTTATCACCTGGTCGCCTTCCGTGACTCCGCTCAGGATGGCCACCAGGTCGCCGCTGGTCGGCCCGGTCGAGACCAGCCGCTGGTCGACCGTGTTGCCCTTGCCGACGACGTAGAGATATTTGCCGAGCTGGCTCGAACCCAGTGCCACCTGCGGCACCATCAGCGCATCGGGCTGCTGTTTGACGTGCAGCCGGACGCGGACATATTGGCCAGGCAGCAGCGCGAACTTGGCGTTGCCGATGGTGGCGCGCGCGGTGATGGTGCCGGTCGAATGGTCGATCGTGTTGTCGATGAAGGTGAGTTCACCCTTCTGATGGGCTTCGGTCTCGCCCGGGAGCAGCACCTCGACCTCGATCGGGCCGGCGGCACGAGCTTCCTCGATCTGCGCCAGATCGCTCTCGCTCGGATTGAAGGTTACATAGATCGGGTCGAGCTGCACCAGCGTGTTGAGCACCGTGCCGGCGACGCTGACCAGCGTGCCGATCGAGGCCTGGTTACGGCCGATGCGGCCTGCGAAGGGAGCGCGAATCTCCGAATAGCTCAAATTGAGCTCGGCCGAGCGGACCGCCGCCTGGTTGAGCGCCAGCGACGCCTGCGCCTCGCGCAAGGTGCTGGTGCGCTGGTCGAAGCTGTCCTTGGCCAGATAGCCGCTCTTGGCGAGCTCGGTGCCGCGGCCGAGATTGGAGCGGGCATAGTCGAGCGTCGCTGTATCACGCTGCACCTGCGCCTTCGCCTGGTCGAGCGCCGCCTGGAAGTCCTGCGGCGCGATCCTGTAGAGGAGGTCGCCTTTCCTGACGTCGGCGCCGTCTTCGGCGGCTTGCTCTTCCAGGTAGCCCGGCACTCTGGCCTGCAGCGTGACGCTGCGGATCGGTTCGGTGCGAGCGGCATAGTCGAGATAGATCGGGATCGTCTTCTTCACCACGCTGGTCACCGGCACCGGCATGACGAATGCCGCGGGAGCGGGCGTTGCCGCTCCGGCCGTGCCGGCATTGAGGCTGAGGCTGCCCATATCGAGCAGGTGAACGCTCGCCACCGAGATTGCGCCCAGCGCGACAGCGGCGCCCAAAGCGATTTTCCATTTACGCATGTTCAGTCTCCAATCTTATTCGGCCGCTTGCGCCATGGGCGGCAAGGCGGGTTCGGCAGTTGGTTCGGAATGCAGGGAAGCGGGCTCGTCGCCGCCGCGCCGTTCGCGCAGCTGTTCGATGACCGCATAGAAGACCGGCACGAACACCAGCGACAGGATGGTCGCCGCCACCATGCCGCCGAAGACGGTGGTGCCGATCGATTGACGGCTGGCAGCACCGGCGCCGGTCGCGAACATCAGCGGCAGCACGCCCAGGATGAAGGCGAAGGCCGTCATCAGGATCGGCCGCAGCCTCAGCCGTGCCGCTTCCATCGCCGCTTCGACGATGCTGAGGCCTTCTTCGCGCCGTCGCCGGGCGAACTCGACGATCAGGATGGCGTTCTTCGCCGCCAGGCCGATCAGCATGACGAAGCCGATCTGCGAGTAGACGTCGATCTGCATGCCGCGCACCCACAGCACCACGAACGCGCCGAACAAGGCGAGCGGCACTGCCAGCAGCACCATGAACGGCATCGCCCAGCTCTCATATTGCGCCGCCAGGATCAGGAAGACGAAGACGATGGCGAGGCCGAAGACGACCGACGCGATCGATCCCGCCTTGAGCTCCTGGAAGGTGATGCCGGTCCATTCGAAGCCGAAATCCCTTGGCAGAGCCGTGGCGGCGGCCCGCTCCATGGCGGCGACCGCCTGGCCCGACGAATAGCCGGGCGCGGCGCCGCCATTGATCGAGGCCGAGGCGTTGTTGTTGTAGTGCGGCACCGTTTCCGGGCCGACGAACGGCACCAGCTTGCCCAGCGTGCTGAGCGGCACCATGCCGCCGGAGGCATTGCGCACATAGAGCCGCGAAATGTCGGCCGCACCCGCGCGTGCATCCTTGTCGGCCTGGATGGTCACCCGGAAGGTGCGGCCGAACAGGTTGAAGTCGTTGACGTAGAGCGAGCCGAGATAGATCTGCAGCGTGTTGAAGACGTCCGGCAGGTTGAGCCCGAGCAGCTTCGCCTTGGCGCGGTCGAGGTCGTAGTTGAACTGCGGCGTCGAGGTCGAGAATGGCGAGAAAAGCTGCTGCGGGTTGATTTCCGGCTGCTTGCGCGCCTCGGCGATCACGGCTTGCGTCGCGTCGTTGAGCGCGGTGCTGCCGCGGCCGGTAAGGTCCTCGACGACGAATTCGAAGCCGCCCGTGGTGCCGATACCCGGGATCGAGGGCGGATCGAAGGAGAGCGCGAACGCCTCCGGGATCTGCATCAGCTTGCCGCGCACGTCGGCGACGAGCTTGGAGGCGCTCTGGTCGGGACCGCGCTCCTCCCACGGCTTGAGGATGGCGAATTCGACCGCGGAATTCGACTGCGCAGCGCTGGTCAGGAAGTTCAGGCCGCTGATCGAGCCGACGATGTCGACGCCGGGCGTCGATTGCAGGATGTCGCGCGCCTTCTGCGCCACCGCGTCGGTGCGTTCCAGTGAAGCGCCGTCGGGCAACTGGATGACGACGAAGAAATAGCCCTGGTCCTCGACCGGAAGGAAGGTCGAGGGAAGCTTCGCCCAGACGAAATAGGTGGCGACCAGCCCGGCCGCGAACAGGCCGAGCATGATCCAGCGCAAACGGATGAGGATGCGCACGCCATTGGCATAGGCATGCGACAGCCTGTCGAAGCCCGTATTGAACCAGCGGAACAGCACGAATTGCGTGCCTTGGCGATGGCGCAGGAAGGCGGCGCTCAGCGCCGGGCTCAGCGTCAGCGAATTGAAGGCGGAAATGCCGACCGAGATCGCCACCGTCAGCGCGAACTGGTTGTAGAGGCGTCCCGAAACGCCGGGGATGAAGGCGACCGGCACGAAGACGGCCATCAGCACGGCTGTGGTGGCGATGATCGGACCGGTGACCTCGGCCATGGCGGCTTTCGTCGCTGCCAGCGGTTTCAGCCCGGCCTCGAGCTGTCGTTCGACATTCTCGACCACCACGATGGCATCATCGACGACAAGGCCGATCGCCAGCACCATGCCGAGCAGGGAGAGCATGTTGAGCGAGAAGCCCATCATCTCCATGACGACGAGCGTCGCCACCAGCGACACCGGGATGGCGATCGTCGGGATAATTGTGGTGCGCCAGCTTTGCAGGAAGATGAACACCACGGCGACGACGAGAACCAGAGCCTCGCCGAGCGTGATCAGCACGTCATGCATGGAGGCCGAGACGAAGCGCGTCGTGTCGTAGTGCATGGCATAGCTGACGCCCTTGGGGAAGCGGGCGGACAGCTCCTGCATCTTGTCCTTGACGCGCTGCTGCAGATCGAGCGCGTTGGAGCCGGGCATCTGATAGACGGCGAGCACCACGGTCGGGTCCTTGCCGAAGAAGGCCGACGACGAATATTGCAGGGCGCCGAGCTCGATGCGGGCGACGTCGCGCAGCCGCACCAGCGAACCGGTGGTGGTGTTGGCGCGCACGACGATGTCGCCGAACTCCTTGGGATCGCTCAACCGGCCAACGGCATTGACCTGCATCTCGAAAGCGGTGCCGGCAGGCGCCGGAGACTGGCCGATCTTGCCGGCGGCCACCTGGACGTTCTGCTCGGCAATGGCGTTCTGGACGTCGACGGCGGTGATGCCGAGATTGGCGAGCTTGTCCGGATCGAGCCAGACGCGCATCGAATAGCGCCGCTCGCCGAAGATCTGCACGTCACCGACACCGGGCAGCCGCTTCAGCGGGTCGACCACTTGCAGATAGGCAAGGTTCGACAGTGCCACCGGATCGACGGAACCGTCGGGCGAGGTGAGGTTGACGATGAGGACAAAGTTCGGATTCTGCTTCTTGATCGTCACGCCGCCCTGATTGACGATCGCCGGCAGCGACGAGGCAGCCTGCGAGACGCGGTTCTGGACGTCGACGGCGGCGGTGCTCAGGGAATAGCCGACATCGAAGGTGATGGTGATCGTCGAGGAGCCGTCGTTGGAGCTGGTCGACGACATGTAGGTCATGCCTTGCACGCCGTTGATCTGCTGCTCCAGCGGCGTCGTCACCGTGTCGGCGACCACCTGCGCGCTGGCTCCCGGATAGTGGGCGCTGACCACGACCTGCGGCGGTGTGATGTCGGGAAACTGCGAGACGGGCAGCAGGAAATAACAAATCGTCCCGGCGAGCACCATGATGATGGCGATCGCCGAGGCGAAGATCGGGCGGTGAATGAAGAAGTTTACCACGACACGCACGCCTCTCCGGCTGCTCTTGCCCTGCCGAACGCAGTGGCAACCCTGGACAGCCTCTGGCCGCGTCCGAACTCTTCCGACGAACGGAGCAACGGCACCTCGCCGCGCTGCGAACCGGCAAGCGTGCGCAGCATTGTTTCGAAAGCGCGCGGATCGACCCCGTCGGCTTTCATGACCAGCCGGATCATCGGATCCCGGACGGCTTCATCTATGGTAAGATCGCGGCGCTGTGGCATTGGCCGGCTCCTTGTCTGTCGATTCGCAGCCCATGCTCGCGAACCGTTTTTCATCTCTTCACCGGCCGGAGCCGCATGAAATGCAATTTTTCGCCCGCCCCGATCTGGCCGGACCAGATCACGGTCTTGTTATTGACGGCGGACGCCATAGGTGTTACCAGTAAGTAACATTCTGGAAGTTACAGACCGGTAACACCCTAGTCAAGAGGTGGCCGAGGGATTTTTGGAAACGAAGGAGATCAATGATGACAGACGGCGTCGTGGAGCGTCCTCGTCCCCGGGATCGGATCCTGGAGACGGCGCGCGACATGTTCCACAAGCACGGCATCAAGGGCGTCGGCGTCGACGCCATCACCGAGGCTGCCGGCACGAACAAGATGACGCTCTACCGTCATTTCGAATCCAAGGACGATCTGATCATCGAATGCCTGCGCGCCACCGCATCAAAGGCCGGCGCGATGTGGGACGCATTCGAAGCCGAGCACCCGGGCGACAAGCTCGCGCAACTGCATGCCTGGGTTCGCAAGGCGGCCGAGATGCTTACGGCCGATTGCCGCGGCTGCGACATGGCCAACGCCGCGGTTGAGCTGACTGAACCCGACCATCCGGCCAGGCGCGTGATCAAGGAACTCAAGGAAGCCCAGCGCGAGCGCCTGGTGGCGCTCTGCCGGGGCGCCGGCATCGGCCAGGCCGAACTTCTGGCCGATACGCTTTCGCTGCTGTGCGAAGGCGCGCGCGTGAGCGTGCAGACCGTTGGCACCGAAGGTCCCAGCGCGCAATTGGTGCGCATGGCGGAAGGGTTGATCCAGTCCTTCAGGGGCGGAGCCGCCGCGGGCTGATCCATCGGCAAGGCTCATTGGCGCCGGACAGCGCGTGCGCTTCCGGTTTGCCGTGGCTTTGATGTTGCGTGGATTCCCTGCCGTTCCCGGAAATGTCCGGCATGCAATAAAAAAGCCCGCTGCCGGGAGGAGGTGGCAGCGGGCTCGATTTCGAATGTGGTGCGGGAGGAGGTGCACCCCACTCAGCGCCGGCATCGCATCTGGGAGGAGTAGATGGCCGACAACCAAAAGCTATGAGTTGCCCAATGATTCGGCAATCGTGAATCGTGCATAGCAGCTGTGCAGATTCGCCGTATCGCTCGCGACGTGATCGGAAGGCCTCGCGGCCCGCGTCACTGCACCGGGACGTTTTCCCGGAAGATCAGCCGCGGCTCGATGAATTTCCGCGTCAGGTAGGGCGCCGATGATGCGATCGAGCCAAGCAGGCGGATGACCGATTGCTCGGCGATCAGCCTGGCATTCTGGTCGATGACGACGTCGGCGAGATCGTCGACGAGATAGCCGCGCGTTTCCCTCGTCAGGTCGTGACAGATGAATACCGGCTTGCGGTTGGGCCTGGCCTCCCGGATGGCCTTGGCAACGCCGGAGCGTCCGGCTCCAATGCAATAGATGCCGAGCAGTTCCGGCTCGTTGCGCAGCGCCTTCATGGTTTCGGCATAGCTGGCACCGGTCTCGTCGTTGATCTCGACGGCGCTGCTGACGCTCAGGTTGGGGAACTCCTCGCCGAGCACGGAGCGGAAACCCATCTCACGTTCCTCATGGCCGCGATAGGAGCGCGAGCCGACCACCATCGCCAACTGGCCCTCGCGGTCGGCGAGGAAGCGCCCCATCAGGAGTGCGGCGGTCCGTCCCGCCACCCGGTTGTCTATGCCGACATAGGCCGAGCGTGGTGCGGCCGGAATATCGGACACCAGCGTCACCAGGCGAATGCCGGCCTCGACGATGTCGCGCAGGATGTTGCGCGTCCTGGGATGATCGACGGCGATGACGCCGACGCCGTTGGCTTTCAGCGACAGGTTTTCGACGGCGGTCTGCAAAGCGTTCGGCGAGATTCCGGCGAGGTTGTGGATCCGGCACGAGGCAACGAGCGGCAGGCGCGAGGCATAATCCTCGATATGCCTGGCCAAATCCTGCATGAAGGCGTTGCTGCCGATCGGCAGGAAGAATTCCAGATTGGCCGGCCGCGAGGGGAGCGTTACCTGATCGGCGACCGGCAGATAGCCGAGCTGCTTGGCGGCCTCCATGACGCGCTGCCGGTTGGCCGCGCTGACCCCCTTCCGGTTGTTGAGCACCCTGTCGACCGTCGCCGTCGACAGTTCGCAGTTCCTGGCGATGTCAGAGACGGTGGCTTTCATGCCGCAACCCTATTGCCGATGCGATGGCACGCCAGACGGGCGATTTGAGCGGCGCCGATCGCGCCCATCGCCCGGATGCCCATTCTGCTGTTTCGCCAGGGATGTTGCGCTCGTCCTCAATGCGACCCCTTGCCATCGGCGATGGCGTCGCGGATCTCCTTGTCCGACATGCCGGTGATGACGCGTTCAACCTCCGCCACGCTGGTCGTCTTGGGGTCGATGTCCCCGGCCACCACCTTGCCGCGCCGCATGACGACGATGCGGTCCACCACCTGGAAGACATGGTGGATGTTGTGCGCGATGAAGATGCAGGAATGGCCGGAATCGCGCGCGCTGCGCACGAAGCTCAGCACGCCCTGGGTTTCGGCGACGCCGAGATTGTTGGTCGGTTCGTCGAGGATGATGAGATCGCTGTCGAAATGCATGGCGCGCGCTATCGCCACCGCCTGGCGCTCGCCGCCGGAGAGCGAGCCGATCGGCGTCGTCGGCGGAATGTTCTTGGAAATGCCGACCTGCTTGAGTAGGTCGCGGGCGACCGTGTTCATCGCCTCCTGGTCCATGCGGTTGAGGAAGCGCGGCGGCTTGATCGGCTCGCGCCCGAGGAACAGATTGCGGGCGATCGACAGCTGCGTGACCAGCGCCGAGTCCTGGTAGATGGTCTCTATGCCGTTGGCGATGGCGTCGCTGGTGTTGCGCAGGTTCACCTTCTTGCCGCGGATGAAGATGTCGCCGCTGGTCAGCGGCACCGCGCCCGACAGCACTTTGATCAGCGTCGACTTGCCGGCGCCATTGTCGCCGAGCAGGCCGACGATCTCGCGCTCGTTGACATGGAAATTGGCGTCCACCAGCGCCTGCACGCGCCCGTAGGACTTGCGGATGTTCTGCATGCGGATCAGTGGCTCGGCCATGGTTCACGTCCCTGCCTGATGCCGGCGTTCCAGCCATGAATGAAGCGCCATCATGCCAAGGATGATCGCGCCGATGAAGATGTTGTAGGCAAGGCCGGGCACGCCGATCAGCACGATGCCGTTGCGCATGACGCGCAGGATAAGGATGCCGAGCACGGTGCCGATGATGGTGCCGCGCCCGCCCGTCAGCGCCGTGCCGCCGATCACCACCATGGCGATGACCTCGAGTTCGTAGCCGGTGCCGCTGTTGGGGTTGGCCGCCGAGGTGCGCAGCGAGGAGATGACGCCGGCAAGCGAGGCCATGACCGAGGACAGCACGAACAGGCCGATCTTGACGCGGCTGACATTGACGCCGCGCGCCCTCGCAGCGTTCGGGTTGCCGCCGGCGGCCTGGATCCAGTTGCCGGTGCGGCTTTGCGTCAGCACATAGCCCAGCGCGATGGCCGCGGCGATGAACCAGAACAGCGACATGTAGATGCGGAACGGGCCGATGAAGAAATCGCCGACCAGCGCCTCCGCCAGCCAACTGCCCTCGGCGCTCCAGGTGCGCTGCGGAAAGCCGTCGGTGACGAACAGCGCGGTGCCGCGCACCACCAGGAGCATGCCGAGCGTGACCAGAAAGGACGGGATCTTGAGCTGCGTGACGAACCAGCCATTGACTAGGCCGATGAAGGCGGCGACCAGCAGCGCGAGGACGAAGCCCATCTCCAGCGAGGTGAGGCCGCTGTTGAACAGCGTCCACATCAGCACCGGCGAGAAGCCGAACAGCGAGCCGACGGAAAGGTCGAATTCGCCCGACGTCATCAGCAACGTCATCGCCAGCGCGATCAGCCCGAGCTCGACCGTGAAGGCCAACGTGTTGGAGATGTTCTGGGGTGACAGGAAGTCGTGGTTGAAACCCCAGAAGACGGCGATCTCGACGACGAGCAGCACGAAGGGGCCGAATTCCGGCCGCGCGATCAGGCCTTGGACAAGCGAACGATTTTCCACGTGTAACCCGCGACTGGTTGGAATGGGCCGGACCATCGGGCCGCATCAAACGGCTCGATACCAGGCGAAAGGGCGGGACGCCGCACGCCCGGTGGACGCGCGGCGCTGGAGATCAGGGGCTATTTGCCGGACAGGATCTTGTCGTAGATCTCGGCGGTGTCTTTCTCATAGAGCGCGCCGGTGATGACGTTGAAGCCCGGGGGAATGCCGCTTGCGGCCATGTTGGCGAGCGACAGCGCGACATAGCTGGTCGCTTGCGGATCCTGCCACTGGCCGGCATTGACGTAGCCGTTCAGCACTTCCTGGGTGGTGTCGAGCGAGTTGCCCCAGCCGACGACGGGGATTTCGCCGGGCTTGACGCCGACCTGGTCGAACACGCGTTTGATCGAGCCGGTGACGAGGTCGCCAAGGCCGATGATCGCCTTCACCTTAGCCTTGTTGGCGGTGAGATAGTCGACCATGCGGTTGATCACCTCGGCCTGGTCGAGCGTCGCCTCGGTCACCTCATAGGTGATGCCGAGCGGCTCGAACACGCTCTTGATGCCTTCCTCTTCCTGCACGCCGTAGGTGGCGCCGGGAATCTCGACAGGCATCCAGACGAAGTCGCCCTTCTTCACCAGGCCCTTGTCGACCAGATACTGCGCCCAGTGCTTGCCGAAGGTGACATTGTCGCCGCCGACATAGGCGTTGAAATTGGCCTTGGGATCGGGCGTGTTGAAATTGATGATCGGAATGTTGGCCGCGCGGGCTTCCTTGACGATCTCGACAAGGCTGCCCGGATCGGGGCTGGTGGTGGTGATGCCGTCGGCCTTGGCCGAGATCGCGGCCCGCACCGCCTCCTGCTGCGAGGCGACGTCGCCATTGTGGAACGAGGTGTTGACGGTATTGCCGGTGTCCTTGGCCCATTGCTTGGCGCCGGCAAGGAAGTATGTCCAGACCGGATCGGCCGGGCCGCCATGTGAAATCCAGTAGAACGTCTTGGCCTGCGCCGCCGCCGGAATGACCGTCAGCGCGACCAGCAGGCCGTATAGAACCACTCTTAGCCGTGTCAGCATTTGATTTCCTCCCGTTTGAAACTGATCAGTTCGAAACCGCCCTCTTGATCGGGCAAGACCGCGTCCTCCCCGCCAACGTCGTGTTGGATGATCAGAGCATCCTCTTTTTCGACAAATGGCAAGCCTCCGCCTGTCAGTCGTAGTCGGCGCCTGACGGGGCGCCATCAGCGGTCCCATCAGATTGCATCAGTTCGGATGATTTTCGCGGCAGGCGATACCGGCCTCAAGGGTCGCCGGAGCGATGATTGACCGCCCTCGGGTGAACCCAGAGCTAGAGGAGGCCGGCCATGGCAAGATCGCGCATCAGATGGCTGGCGCCGTAGGTCCAGTGCGGGCAGTCCGGCGACAGTCGCACCCGGTTGACCAGCGCGCCGAATTTCTCCGACGAGATGGTGACGATGTCGCCGACCTTATGGGTGAAACCCTTGCCCTTCTCGCCGCGGTCCTTCGAAGGCACGAACATGGTGCCGAGATAGAGCGCCAGGCCGTCCGGGTACTGGTGATGCGGGCCCATGGCAGCCGCTACGAGCTCTTCGGGAGAGCGGCTGATCTCGGCCATCGAGCTCGCGCCCTCCAGCGAGAACCCGTCCTCACCTTCCACTTTCAGCCGGACCACGGCCCGCTTTACGTCGTCGATGGAGAACGTGCCGTCGAACAGGCGGATGAAGGGGCCGAGCGAGGCGGAGGCGTTGTTGTCCTTGGCCTTGCCGAGCAGCAGCGCGGAGCGCCCTTCGACATCGCGCAGATTTACGTCGTTGCCGATGGTGGCGCCGACGATCCTGCCGCTTGAGGCGGCGATCATGGCGATCTCCGGCTCCGGATTGTTCCAGGTCGAGACGGGATGCAGGCCGACATCGGCGCCGAAGCCGACCGAGGCCATCGGCTGGCATTTGGTGAAGATCTCGGCGTCGGGGCCGATGCCCACTTCCAGATATTGCGACCAGGCGCCGCGTGCGATGAGCTTGGCCTTGATCTCCATCGCTTCCGGCGAACCGGGCTTGAGCTTGGACAGATCGTGGCCGATCAGCCCGGCAATGTCGGCGCGGATGGCGTCGGCCTTTTCCGCCGAACCGCGCGCCTGTTCCTCGATGACGCGTTCCAAAAGGCTGACGACGAAGGTGACGCCCGAGGCCTTGATCGCCTGCAGGTCGACGGGGGAGATGAGATAGGGCCTTGCCGGATCACGCGTGGCTTCGAAACTGTTGGCCGCGATGCCGTCGAGCGAGCCGATCGGCTTGCCCTTGGCCGAGCGCACATAACCGGCCGGATCGGCCATCTCGCAGATATCGCGCACGGTCGGCGCCGTGCTCGACGTGATGTCGAAGACGGTGCCATCACGCACCGTGACCACCAGGGGATGCGAGGCGTCGCTGCTTCTGGCGCGCCCGACAAAAAGGCCTTCGGCGGGCAGATGCATCGGGTTTGTCATGCGTACGGTCCTCTGATCATCAAAAATGCGGCTCGCTGGTTCGGCGCGGCACTTTCACCGGATTCCTGTCAAAGGTCTATCCCGTTTGTGGTGAGCCAGGCGCCATATCTGCCGGCGTCGTCGGCGATTGGCGTACCGCAAGGAAGCACTCCTTCAGGGGTTGGATGCATGCGGCGGTGCGGGAGCCCCAACGCCTGCGTCATTTTTCGGCTTGCGGTTGTTCTCGTTTTGTTCTAATATGCCCAACCTGAGTCAATTGGCGGACGAGATCAGTATGAGTGGGCAACCCGCATTCGGAACCGCGAAGAACGGCCAGGCCTTTTTCCGATGGGAACAGGCCGGGAAGCATTTCCACCGGCTGTTCTTTGCCATCCTCGTCGGCAGCGCGATTGCTGGTCGTCTCGCGCGAAAGGCCATTGCCTTGAACCGTGAGTTCGGATTGCAAGGCTGGCTGGTTCCGGAAAATCACATCCACATCTCGCTTGTCGGGCTCGGCGACCATGAGGAGTACCCGCAGGAGCTGGCAGAGGCCGCCTGTCATATCGGATCGATGATCGTTGCGAAGCCCTTCGAGGTCTCGTTCGATCGCCTGTCGGCTTTTGGCGGTGGTGCACTGGTCCTGCGCGGCAGCGATGGCAATCCGCCGCTGCAGAAGTTCTGGCGTGACCTCACGGCGGTGATCTCGGACAGCCCGCTAAAACCCTTTCTCACCAGGTCCATCGAACCGCATGTTACATTGCTTCGTGATGAAGTGGGCGTTCCCAGCATTCGCGAGCGGTCGATCGATCCGATCGGCTGGACTGTCCGGGATTTTGTGCTGATCCACAGTCTCATTGGGAAGGGCGCCTACAAGCAACCCGGACGTTGGCGGCTGACCGGCCAGGACGATGCACTGCCCGCCATGTGAGAGCCTGGAATCGTCCTCGCATAGTCCGCGCGGTCCATCATCCTGACATGGCATGTCAGCTACCAGACGGCACGACGATGGCAGGCCGCCAACCTTTCCCTATTTGCAATGCGTCTGAACAGGAGGAACACATGACCAACACGGAAATTGCCAAGGATTTCACGGAGCTTCTCAAGCGCGGTGACTACGAAAGTGCTGCCGAGAAATACAACGCCGACGACATCGTCAGCTATGAGGCCATGGAGGGGCCGATGGCCGTCTGCCGCGGCAAGGACGCCGTCAAGCAGAAAGGCCAGTGGTGGCAGGAAAACAACGAAGTCCATGGCGGCTCGGTCGAGGGCCCTTATGTCAACGGCGACCAGTTCGCCGTGCGCTTTACATTTGACATAACGCCCAAGGCCACGGGCCAGCGTGTCACCATGGACGAGGTTGGCCTGTACACGGTCAAGAACGGCAAGATTGCCGAAGAGCGCTTCTATTATTGAGACGGGTTTTCGGCTGTCGGCACATTTCGCCGCATCCTGAGCGGCCAGGATCATGTCCTGGCCGCTATCCGACCTGATGCACATCGTCGTCACGGATCGGCGACCGCGCGCCCGCCATTGAAGAAACTTACTCTTCGACGGTTCTGCCGGGCCGCTGGCAAAGCGCGCCGGGGCTGCTTAATCTGCGGCCAGATTCGAAGTCCGGAAGGCACCTGTTTTGACGATCACCATGTACGGCATCACCACCTGCGACACGATCAGGAAGGCCCGCGTCTGGCTGGATGGCCACGACGTGCCTTACCGGTTCCACGACTATCGGGCCGAAGGCATCGAGGCGGGCAGGCTGGATGGCTGGGTCCGCAAGGTCGGCTGGGAAAAGCTGCTCAATAAGGGCAGCACCACGTTCCGCGAGTTGCCGGACAAGGATAAGCAGGGCCTGGATGAAAGGAAGGCCAAGGCACTGATGCTGGCCAAGCCGACGATGATCAAACGGCCTGTGCTCGAGGTTGGCGACCGCATCCTGGTCGGGTTCAAGCCGGATGTTTATGAGGCGGCGGTGGTCGGGAAGTAGGGCGCGGTACACTCTCAATTCGTCATCCTAGGGCGGAGCAAGGAGCGAAGCGACGCGGCGCAGACCCTAGGATCCATGCCGTTACTTTTGGGCGTCGCAGCCGTGCTGATTCTGCTCCGTTGCATTTCCGGACGGACGTCACGGCATGGATCCTCGGGTCAAGCCCGAGGATGACTAAGGGACAGGTCACTGTCCTCTCAGATACCCCGCCAGTGCCACGGCATTGTTGTGCGCCTCGTCATGGGCGCCGTAGAGCAGCGTCACCTTGCCGTCGCGGAGCAGGGCGCGCAGTTGCGCCACGGCCTCGCCATTGCCTTCCAGTTCGGCACGATACCGCTTCTGGAACTCGGCCCATCGTTCGGGCTCGTGCCCGAACCACTTGCGCAAGTCGGTGCTCGGCGCGATGTCCTTCAGCCATAGCGCCAGCGCGGCATGCTCCTTGCTGACGCCACGTGGCCAGACTCGATCGACCAGGACCCGCTGCCCGTCATCGAACGAGGGTGGTTCATACACCCGCTTGACCGCGATCTCGAAGGCCATCCGCTCTCCTTCGTGCGCTCTCGTCAGGCCCACTCGCCCTTGCGCATGACCGGCACGCGACTGCCGTCCCTGCCGACGCCGTCGATGTCGATCTTGTCCGAGCCGATCATCCAGTCGATGTGGATGAAGCTCTTGTTGCCGCCGCGCTCCGCGATCTCGGCCTGGCTGAGCGAGGCGCCGTCGACGAAGCACTTCGAATAGCACTGGCCGAGCGCGATGTGGCAGGCGGCGTTTTCGTCGAACAGCGTGTTGAAGAACAACAGGCCGCTCGCCGAGATCGGCGAGGAATGCGGCACCAGCGCCACTTCGCCAAGCCGGCGTGCGCCCTCGTCGGTGTCCAGCACTTTCTTCAGCACGTCCTCGCCCTTCGAAGCCTTCGCCTCGACGATCCTGCCGCCCTCGAAACGCACCGAGATCTCGTCGATCAGCGTGCCCTGGTAGGAGAGCGGCTTGGTCGATGAAACATGGCCTTCAACCCGCCGCGCATGCGGCGTGGTGAAGACCTCCTCGGTCGGGATGTTGGGATTGCAGGTGACGCCGTTCTTGGCGGTGGAGGCGCCGCCCATCCACTCATGGCCGTCGGCCAGCCCGACCGTCAGGTCGGTGCCCGGCCCGGTGAAATGAAGCGCATGGAAAGCATGGCCGTTGAGCCATTCGGTGCGGCTGCGAAGGGCGGCATTGTGCGCCTTCCAGTTGCCGATCGGATCTTCCACGTCCACCCGCGAGGCGGCAAAGATGGCGTCGGCGAGCTTGGCCACCGCAACGTCGTCGGCATCATCGGGGAAGACCTGCTTGGCCCAGGCGAGATCGGGATAGGCGACGATGTTCCAGTTGATGTCGAAGCCGGTGATCTTTTCCAGCGCCGGCTGGTAGGCCATCGAATTGGCCTTGTTGGCGCGCGCCACGTTCGCCGGGTCCTGCGCCGACAGGAGCGAAGGATCTTCGCCGCGCACGGCAAGTCGCGCCGCATTGTTGGAGAAGGCTTTGGCCATGCCTTCATAGAGCCAGCCGGCGGCGCGGTCGAAGCCGGCGTCCGCGCCATAACGAAAGCGCGCCAGCGTGATCTCGTCATCGTTGAAGATCGGCGTCACCAGCCCCGCGCCGGCCTTGTAGGCATGCTCGACGATGCGCCGGGTCAGCGGCAGCGCGGCGATGGAGGAGGTCAGCACCAGGTCCTGCCCGGGCTGCAATTGCAGCCCCACTTTGATGGCGACTTCGGCCAGCCTGTCGAGCTTCACCGGGTCGATCGTTGCGGAAACGCCGCGCGAATGTGTGGTCATGATCCTGCCTGCCGTAGTTTGATGTCGGACTCTACATAGACCGGCGCCACGGTGCTTTCCACCGTGATCGCATCGCTCGTGCCCGTCTTCGCGGAGCCGAACCGCGCCATCGTCGCCTCGATCTCTTCCCTGATCCAGAGCTTGAAATCCCGGACCTTGCGGCTTTCGGCCTTGGCGGCGGAGGTCACCAGCCAATAGCCAAGCCCGCTCTGGGCGCGGATCCCGAACGGCGCGACGAGCCGCCCGTCGGCCAGCGCGTCGGCGGCGAGCAACTGCCAGCCCAGCATCACGCCATGGCCGGCAATCGCCGATTCCAGGCAAAGCATCGGATCGGTGAAGCGCGCGCCCTTCAGGAAGGTGACGGGTTCGACACCGGCGGCGTCGAACCAGCTTTCCCAGTTGATCATCGCCCGTTCGTCGGTGATCGCGCAGGTCTGGGCAAGGTCTTCGATCGATTTCAGTTTCTTCGCTATCGAGGGCGCGCAGACCGGGAACACCTCTTGTGCCAAAAGCAACTCCGCCTTGCCGCCCGGCCATGTGCCGTCGCCAAGCCGGATGGCGATATCGATATCGGAATGGTCGAGGTCGGCCAGCCGCACCGAGGCGTCGATGCGCAACAGCACGTTGGGATGCCGGGTGAAGTGATGCGACAGCCGCGGCAGCAGCCATTTCGAGGCGAATGCCGGCGCCACGGAAACCACCAGCGTGCATTGTCGCGCCTCGTCGGCCAGCGCCACGGCCTGGGTGAGCTCGCGGAAACCCGCGCCGAGGCGCATCGCGAACATGGCGCCGAATTCGGTCAGGACCAGCCCCTTGGTCGTTCGCTCGAACACGGCCTGGCCGAGCTGCTGCTCCACGCGCTTTATCTGCTGGCTAACGGCGCTGGCCGAAACGTTGAGTTCGCCGGCGGCCGCGGCGAGCGAGCCGAGACGGGCGACGGTCTCCACGGCGCGAAGGCCGTTGAGGTGGACGCGGTTGAGCATGGCCATTGAGTTTTTCTAAACCAGCGGGGCTGAAATCTCAATTGAAAGTGATGCCGAAAACGCAGACTTTATTCACGGGACAGGCCTGCGGAGGCTGACATGTTGAGGCTGTTATCGTCGCTCAAGATAGTATTCCCTGTGCACGAGCCGCCATACGGTGGCGAAGCGGTCGCCTGGCTGGCCGATCCGCTTGCGCATCCCGTGCTCGACGCCATGTCGGAGCGTGAGCTCGGCGACATACCGTTCCGGCTGACGGCGCGACGCACCGCCCACGAGACGGCGCAAGCGGGCTGCCGCTGATTGGTGCTGACGGTCCGGCGCCTGGCCCAACGCAAGCACGTTGTGTCGCCGGTCTTCGCACTTATTGTGCACCGCGATGACATCCGCCACCTCAACAGCGCTGCGGTTCGCTTTCGCCGGCATGATCGCCATGGCTGTCGCCATGGGCATTGGTCGTTTCGTCTATACGCCGATCCTGCCCGGCATGATGGAAGAACTCCATCTGTCGGCGGCCGATGCGGGCTGGATCGCGTCGGCCAATTATCTCGGCTACCTCGCCGGCGCCTTTGCCGCGGCGGGCGGCTGGGCGCATGGGCGCGAGCGCCTGCTGATGCTGGCCGGCCTCGGCGCCAGCGCCTTGCTTGCCGCGCTGATGGGGCTGTCGGATACGATCGCCGCGTTTCTCGTCATCCGCTTTCTTGCAGGCCTGGCCAGCGCCTTTGTCATGGTGTTCCTGGCCAGCATTGTTTTCAGCCATCTTGCCGCGGCCGGCCGCAGCGATCTGCAGGCGTGGCATTTCGGCGGCGTCGGCCTCGGCATCGCCCTGTCCTCGGTGCTGATGGCGGCCCTGGTCAGCGAACATGCCGGCTGGGCGGCGGGCTGGCTGTGGTCGGCGGCGATCTCGGCTTGTGGCTTCGTCGTCGTGGCGCTGTTGGTGGACAGCGGTCCGCTGGCCAGCGGCGATACCGGCCGCGAGCCGGCGCTGCCAAAAGACCGCTCGCTGACCAAGGTGATCGTCGCTTACGGCTTGTTCGGCTTCGGCTACGTGGTAACGGCTACCTTCCTTGTCGCCATTGTCCGGCAAGGCGGCGGCGGACGCGTGTTCGAGGCGGTGGTCTGGATGGTCACCGGTCTTGCCGGCTTTCCCTCGGTCTGGCTCTGGCAGAAGATATCGGCGCGGATCGGCCTATACGCGACCTATGCGCTGGGATGTTTCGTCGAGGTCGTCGGCATTGTCGCAAGCGTCGCGGTGGGCGGGCGCACCGGGCCGCTGCTCGGCGGCCTGCTCGTTGGCGGCACGTTCATCGCCATCACCGCGCTTGGCCTGCAGACCGCGCGGCAACTGGCGCCACAGGCCCCCCGGCGGACCTTCGCCTTGATGACGGCTTCGTTCGGTCTTGGCCAGATCATCGGCCCGATTGCCGCCGGGCTCCTGGCGCAGGCGTCGGGCGATTTCTTCCTTGCCTCGATCGCCGCCGCGGCCGTTCTGGTCGCCTCCGGCGTCATCATATGGTCGGCCGCGCCAAAATCGCCATGATTGTGGGTTTGCTCGGTGCCGGGCATCGGGCATGGGCATTTTCTTTCCCCCTAATGTGTGACTTTATGCCCGCTGAACTCAGCTGATTTGCGCAAAAACCGAGGAATTCGCCACAGTGTTCGTATCCTTCTTCCCGCAGCCGAAGCTGTTTTTCTCTTCGGCCGCCGTCTGGAGCCTTGCGGCGATCCTGTTCTGGTTTTTCGGGGGTGAGCAACTGGGCGCCGTCTTCGGCCTGCCGCCGGCAGCAGCCGGTGCACCGCCCATTATCGGCATCGCCGTCCTCGTCTCGAAGCCGTTTCTCTGGTTCTACATCTACTTCGCGTTTTGCGTGGTCGCTTTCTATGCGTTCTGGAGCTGGTATTCGCCGCATCCGTGGCAACGCTGGTCGATCCTGATGACGGCGGTCATCCTGTTCTTCATCTATTTCAATGTGCAGGTCAGCGTCGCCGTCAATGCCTGGTACGGCCCCTTTTTCGACTATGTGCAGGGGCTGATGTCGGGCACCGGAAAATCGACCAACGCCGAATTCTACATTGGGCTGGCCGATTTCTCGTGGCTTGCGCTGGTCGGCATGAACGTGCAGGTGGTCAACGCCTTCATCGTCAGCCACTGGATCTTCCGCTGGCGCACGGCGATGAACAACTATTTCGTCGAGAACTGGGGCAGGCTGCGCCACATCGAGGGCGCCTCGCAACGTATCCAGGAGGACACGATGCGGTTTTCCCAGATCATGGAAGATCTGGGTTCCAGCTTCGTCCAGTCGATCATGACGCTGATCGCCTTCCTGCCGGTCATGATCCAGTTGCAGGCCCATATAACCGAGTTGCCGATCATCGGCGCGATCCCCCAGCCATTGGTAGTCGCGGCACTGGCCTGGTGTCTGTTCGGAACGATTTCGGTCATGATCGCCGGCATGAAGCTTCCAGGGCTGCAGTTCCGCAACCAGCGCGTGGAGGCGGCCTACCGCAAGGAGCTCGTTTACGGCGAGGATCATGCCGACCGGGCCCAGCCCGCCACCACCGCCGCGCTGTTCGCCAATGTTCGCCACAATTATTTCCGGCTGTATTTCCACTACATCTATTTCAATGTCGTCCGGTACACCTACCTGCAGGCCGACAATATTTTCTCGCTGCTGATCCTCGGGCCGTCGCTGGTCGCCCACAAGATAACGTTCGGCGCGCTGAACCAGATTTCGAATGCATTCGGCAAGGTGACAGGTTCCTTGCAGTTCCTGCTCACCTCCTGGTCGACCATCGTCGAACTGCAATCGGTGCATAAGCGCCTGCGCGCCTTCGAGGCGACGCTGCAGGGCGAGCCGCTGCCGGAAATCGACCAGCGCTATCTGGCGCGGCAAGGCGCCGAGGATCCCGCTTAAGTCAGGAAAGACCTGGGTGCGAAACGGGTCGGCGGCTCAGCCGCCGACGGAAGCCTGCTTCTGGCCAGAACCCTGCCGCGAGATGTAATCGCGAAAACTGATGCATTCGACGTCTGATTTGACGCAGACCTCGCCGGCAAAACGCTCCAGCGCGTTCCAGTAGGCGCCGTCATTCATCAGCGCGAAATGGAAGCCGAGTTGCAGCGGAACGCGCTTGCCCCGGTATTGATCCTCGAAGGCGGCGCGGAAAGCCTGGTAGGTGCGGTCCGCGAACTCGCCTGCCTTGCTCGGCCGCTCGAAGCCGCCGGAATGCCTGACATAGAGATTGTAGTCCATGGCGATCACCGGCCGCGATTTCGGTCCTTCCGGGATCTGCGGCAGTGAAAAGCGCGCGAGGCCGGCGGTGGTCGGCGGCTGGACCGGGCCGCGCGAGACGCCGCTGGCGTCGAACCGGTAACCGGCGGCGGGCAGCGCCTCGTAGAGCGCCTTGCTCGTCGACAGATAGGGCGCGCGGAAGCCAACCACCGCATGCCGCGCGAAATCGCGCCAGCCGGTCGGCTCGGGCTCGATGCCGTTGATCGCATAGGCGTTTTCGAGGATGTGCTCGAACGAGGCGAACTCCTTCAGCCAGTCGGCCTTGCTCCAGTCCTTGCCGTCGAAATGGCCGCAGCCATGACTGGCGATGTCATGGCCTTCCGATGCCGCAAGCCCGATCTGCTCCAGCCGCTGGCTCACTTCCTGCGTCGAGGCGGCGAAGCCGATGTTGGATTTGCCCGATGTCTTGCCCGGCGCGGTGTATTGGCTGCGCGTTTCGGGTGACAGCAGGAAGACACAGGAGAGGAAATAGGTGAAATGCGCTCCGGTGCGCTTCGCCAGCGCCCGGCTGCGCTTCCATTGCGAGATGTCGCGGGCGCTGTCGAAGGAGATGATGACGACCTGCTTCGGCCTTGCCGGCAAAGGCGCCCGCGAGCCGGGTGGATCGGCGAAAGCCGCACCGGCCGTGGCAAGCGAAGCGAGACAGAACGCGGCAACGCGAGACGAAAAGGATATTGGCAACAGCTACTGACCCCGGGGCGGTTTTGGCCCCGCTATAGCGCAAATGTGGCGTGGGTGCGGTGGCCTTTTCGTCCGTTTGCCCCGCGAATAGGTGATTTTCCGGTCGAACCCCTTCCATGCCGACAAAATTTCGCTAAAACGCGGGCTCGCGAACGCTCCGGCCCGGGGCAGGAATGGTTTTATTGATGTCCGACGACAGTTTTATCCGTGAAGTCAACGACGAGATCCGTCGCGAACAGGCGCAGAAGCTGTGGGACCGTTTCGGCCCGGCCCTGCTTGTGGTCGCGGTGCTGGTCGTGCTCGGCACCGCCGCCTTCGTCGGCTACCGCTACTGGGACGAGACCCGCGCCAACCGTTCGGGCGATGCCTTCTCGCAAGCGTTGAAGCTGGCCAATGACGGCAAGAACGACGAGGCGCTGGCCGCGCTCGATCAATTGGAGAAGGATGGCTACGGCGCCTATCCGCTGCTCGCCCGCATGCGCGCTGCCACCGTCAAGGCCGACAAGGGCGACGTCGATGCCGCCGTCAAGGATTTCGACGAGGTGGCGGCCGACGCCGCCATTCCCCAGGGCATTCGCGACATGGCGCGGTTGAGGGCGGCGCTGCTGCTGGTCGATCACGGCTCCTTCGCCGATGTGTCGAGCCGCGTCGAGGCCCTGACCTCGGACACCAACACGCTGCGCCACACCGCGCGCGAGGCGCTCGGGCTGGCCGCCTGGAAGGAAGGCAAGACCCAGGATGCGCTGAAGCTGTTCGACCAGATCGCCGCCGATGACGGTGCCCCGCGCAACACCCGGGAACGGGCGACCCTGATGTCCGAGCTGATCCGCGGCTCGGGCAGCGCGTCGTGACATATGAGCTTCAAAGTCGCCATCATCGGCCGGCCTAACGTCGGCAAATCGACTCTTTTCAATCGGCTGGTGGGAAGGAAGCTGGCGCTTGTCGATGACACGCCGGGCGTCACCCGCGACCGCCGCGTCCATGCGGCAAAGCTTTACGACCTGCATTTCGACGTCATCGACACTGCGGGTTTCGAGGACGCCGCCGCCTCGACGCTGCCCGGCCGCATGCGTGCGCAGACCGAGATCGCTATCCGTGAGGCCGACCTGATCTTCTTCACCGTCGACGCCAAATCCGGCCTGTTGCCGGACGACCGGACCTTTGCCGAGATCGTGCGCAAATCCGGCAAGCCGGTCGTGCTGGTCGCCAACAAGGCCGAGGCGAAGGGCGCGCAGGGCGGCATGCTGGAGGCCTGGGAGCTCGGGCTTGGCGAGCCGGTTCCGGTCTCGGCCGAACACGGCCAAGGCATGCCCGACCTGCGCGACGCGGTGATCGCCGCACTTGGCGAGGCGAGAGCCTTTGGCGAGGATGAGGACGACGACGAGGAGATCGCCTCCAGCGAGGTGCTGATCGGCGAGGATATCGCCGATCCCGACGCCGACGAGGTGCCGGCCTATGACGACACCAAGCCGATGCGCATTGCCGTCGTCGGCCGCCCCAATGCCGGCAAGTCGACGCTGATCAACGCGCTGATCGGCGAGGAGCGGCTTTTGACCGGACCGGAAGCCGGCATCACCCGCGATTCCATCTCGGTCGATTGGGACTGGCGCGGCCGCCGTATAAAATTGTTCGACACCGCCGGCATGCGCCGCAAGGCCAGGATCCATGAAAAGCTCGAGGTCATGTCGGTGCAGGATGGCCTGCGCGCCATCCGCTTCGCCGAGATCGTCATCATCGTGCTCGACGCCACCATCCCTTTCGAGAAGCAGGATCTCCAGATCGCCGACCTGATCATCCGCGAGGGCCGCGCGCCGGTGATCGCCTTCAACAAATGGGACCTGATCGACAATCCGCAGGAACTGTTGGCAGAACTGCGCGAGAAAACCGAACGGCTTTTGCCGCAGGCGCGCGGCATGCAGGCGGTGACGGTTTCGGCCGAGACCGGACGGGGCCTCGACAAGCTCATGGAAGCCGTCATCCGCACGCACAAGGTCTGGAACAGCCGCGTCTCGACCGGCAGGCTCAATCGCTGGCTGGAAGGCATTCTTGCGCATCATCCGCCGCCCGCGGTTGCCGCTCGCCGGCTGAAGGTCAAATATGTCACGCAGGCCAAGACGCGCCCGCCGGGCTTCGTCGTCTCGTGCTCGCGCCCGGATGCGATGCCGCAATCCTATGTCCGCTATCTCACCAACAGCCTGCGCGAAGCCTTCGACATGCCGGGCGTGCCGATCCGCATGGCGTTGAGGACTTCGGACAATCCCTTTGCCGGCAGGGCCAAGAAGCGCTGACGTCCGGGGGAAGGGTGCCAACCCTTCGACGCGGTGTAGACCCTGGAATGACGAAGAGGGGTTGCGACCAGGGCCTAGGCGACCTTCAGCAGGTTCTCATCCGTCCGCGCGCCCTCCGGTAGCGCCTGCCGCGCCGCTTCCAGCAGGATATCGGCGAGGCGGGCGGCCACCGGTTCGGGTTCGGCGTCCCTGCGGTGCAGGAACAGCGCCATCCTGGGCAGCGCCGGCAGACCGGCAATCTCCGGCGTCATCGCGCTGACGCTGGCCGGCAGGCCGATGTCGGTGCGGATCGTCAGCCCGAGCCCGGCTGCAACAGCCGCCCAGATGCCACCAAGGCTCGGGCTGGAGAAGGCCATGCGCCAGGGCAGGCCGGCGCGGTCGAGCGTTTCGGTTGCGACCGTGCGCAACAGGCAAGGTGCTTCCAGCGCCACCAGCGGCAGCGGCTCGCCATGGCGCAGGCTGGTCTCGATGCGCTTTGCCGGGCCGATCCAGCGCATCTGCACGTCGGCGACATGCTGGCTGAATGGCAGCGTCGCGCCGCTGTGCCAGGCAAGTGCGATGTCCAGGCTGCCCGAGATGATCCGCTCCGCGAGCTCATGGCTGCGCGCGATGCGGGCCTCGATCTTGACTTTGGGATGGGCACGGGCGAAGCGGCCGAGCACGTCAGGTAGCACCGCCTCGCCAAAATCTTCCTGCAGGCCGAGCCGCACCCAGCCTTCCAGCTCGACATCATGGATGGCGGCGGCCGCCTCGTCATTGAGCTCGACCAGCCGCCGCGCATAGCCGAGCATGGTCTCGCCGGCTTCCGTCAGTGCCAGCCCGCGTCCCGACTTGCGGAAGATAGGCGTCGCCGCCTGCTCCTCCAGTTTCTTCAACTGCGCGCTGACCGCCGAGGTCGAGCGGCCAAGCCGGTCGGCCGCCTTGGCGAAGCTGCCAAGCTCCATTCCGGTGACGAAGCTTCTGAGGACGTCGAGGTCGAATGTCACGCGTCGCATGATAATCCCGTTTTTTAGGATTGTGCGTCAAAAACTTCCTGATTTTATGGACAAAGCTATGGCGATAGACATGCGCCGTCAAGGCCGGTCACCGGGCCGCAAACGGGAATGAAACCATGTCCGCCATCGTCACCCGCACCGATTGTCAGTCGACGCCACGGGCCGAAGGCTCCGGCTCCAGGACCTTCGCGCCCAACCACCGCTGGAAGGTGCTGGGCATCGGCGTCGCCGCCAATGCCGGTTTTTCCGCTACTTTCTCCGGCATACCGGCAACCGCGGTGCTGATGCGGCAGGGCTATCATCTCGGCAATGCTCAGCTCGGCCTGGCGCTTGGCCTTCTCGGTCTGGGCGTTGCGCTCAGCGAACTGCCCTGGGGCCTGCTCACCGATCGCTGGGGCGATCGCCGTGTGCTTTTGACCGGGCTCGGCGCCACGGCGGCGTGGCTGTTCCTGATGGCGTTGCTCATCGTTCCATCCTCGTCCGGCGAGCCGGGCGTTCATGTCCTGGCCGCTGCCTTGCTCGTCACCGGCCTGCTCGGCGGCAGCGTCAACGGTTCGAGCGGCCGCGCCATCATGGGCTGGTTCCGCGAAGGCGAGCGCGGATTCGCCATGAGCATCCGGCAGACGGCGGTGCCGCTTGGCGGCGGGCTGGGCGCTCTTGTCCTGCCCTCGCTTGCCGCCAGGCATGGCTTCGCGGCGGTCTATGGCCTGCTCGCCGCCTTCTCCGTGATCTCCGCCTTCTTTGCCTGGCGCTGGCTGCACGAACCGCCGACGCAGGGTTCGGCCGCGCCGACCGTTCTGGCCGGGCCCCCGCCGCTGCGCAATGTCGAGGTCTGGCGCATCGCAGCGGCCATCGGCCTGCTGTGCTTTCCGCAAGTGGCCGTACTCACCTTCGCATCGGTCTTCCTGCACGACTTCGCCGGCATGGGGACCCTGGCCACCAGCGCAAGCCTCGCCGCCGTGCAGACCGGCGCCATGGCGATGCGCGTCTGGAGCGGCCGCTTCACCGACCGCCACGGCAACCGCCGGCCGTTCCTGCGCCTGTGCAGTGCGCTCAGCGCGCTTGCCTTCACGCTGCTCTGGCTGCTGGTCCTGGCCGGCCCGACCATATTGGGCGGCCAACCCGTCGTGATGGCCACGCTTCCCGTGTTGCTGATTGTCGCAGGCATCCTGGTCTCCGCCTGGCATGGCGTCGCCTACACCGAGCTTGCCACGCTTGCCGGCGCCGGCCATGTCGGCACCGCGCTCAGCCTGGCCAACAGCTTCGTTTTCATAGGCTTCTTCCTGGTTCCGGTGGCCATTCCGGGGCTCTTGCATCTCTGGTCCTGGCCCGGCGTTTGGTTGTCGGCGGCGGCGTGCGCGTTGATCGCGTGGCCCATCTTCCTGCGGCCGGCCTCCATGTCCGTCCCGCCGCAAAACCGCCCCACTTCGCAACCACGAGCCTGAGCCGACCGGGAAAACCCGATCGAAGCTGTTAACGTCCCATCAAGGTTAATGCATCATTTTGCTCTCCAGTGGGGTCAGTAGCGTTCCTGGAGAGAGTTCCGTGCATCGACGTGTCTTGACGCGCCTTGTTGCCGTCGCCGGTGAGAAGAAACGCAGCCTCGTGGCACCTTTCATCGTCGGCCTCGGCATCTGGATCGGATTTCCGACGGTTTCCGCCTACCAGGATATGACGAGCCTCGTTTCCGGCCTCGAGGCGCCGACCCGCTGGAATTCCTATGTCGAGAAATCCGTCGCCGGATCGGTCCATGCCGCCGAGATGCCGTTTGTCGACGACGCTGTGACGGGTTCGCTCTCCGGATCGGGGGTGCGCCTGCCCGGCGTCGGCGCCGTCTCCTTTCGCGGCAAGGGCGGCAAGGTCAGCACGACGCCCGATGAGGACCGCATTGTGCGCGCCGACAAGAAGGGCCGCATCGTCCAGATCTCTCCCGTCGCCCCGCCGAAGAACTTCAACGCCGGCTCGATCTTCGAGCGCACCTCATCCCTGCTGCGGCCCAGCATGGACAGCGGCCTGAAGATGGCTTTCGCCAAACCCCAGATCAAAGGCAAGGAAATCCAGATCGCCGCGGCATTCCACGCGCGTGAGGACAAGAAGCCGGATCCCGGCGTGTCGCCCATGCTTGCCGCCCTGGTCAACAACGATCATCCGGATGTGCTGGCGACGGCCTATGCGCAGGCCGCGCCCGATTATGCCAAGGCGTCGCCCTTCGAGGCCCTGCTCCAGGACGAGGAGCCCAACAACGGCCGTTTCATCCCGCCGATGGCCAAGGGCGACCATTCGTGGATCCAGAATCCACTTCCGGCGAGCGTCTTCTCCAAGCCCGAGCAGAAATGCCTGGCCAACGGCATCTATTTCGAGGCGCGGGGCGAATCCGTGCGCGGCCAGGCCGCCGTCGCCCAGGTCATCCTCAACCGTGTCCGCAATCCGGCCTATCCCAATTCGATCTGCGGCGTCGTCTACCAGAACGACAGCTGGTTCAACCGTTGCCAGTTCTCCTTCGCCTGCGACGGCAGGAAGAAGCGCATCGACAACCCGGTCGCCTACAAGACTGCGCAGGACGTCGGCATGGCGGTGACCGCCGGCAAGGTCTTCATTCCCGAAGTCGGATCGTCGACCCATTACTATGCCAATTACGTCCATCCCAACTGGGCGCGTACGATGCAGAAGATGACCAAGATCGGCCTGCATATCTTCTATCGCACCTATGGCGGCGGCTGGAGCTGAACGCCCGATAGGCGTCCATATTTTTGCGCGGCTGCGCGGTCTCTCGAAGAGCCGTCGCGCGGAGGATTCGCGCAAGGCGTCCGCGTCGCCATGCCGGGCACGATGTCGCACCTCTATACTGCATTGATTTCATTGTATAAAATACATGGTAACGAACTTCCGCCCGTGGCTTGACGGGCGCAAACCCTCTAACTATGTTGCCGGCGACTTTAGAAGCGGACGGACGGTGACGGTCTGCCCGGGCAGGGGGGTTGCGATGGCCGATGAAACTGGGCCAGGCGGAACCGGAGAAACCGGCCGCGGCAAGCAGCACGAAGCCGCCATCCGCGACGACGAACTTGAGCGCCGCCGGCGTGAACTTGAAGCATCGCTTGCGACAAGGCGGCCGGACCGGCTCGAGGGGAAAGATGCGAAACCAGTGACCGGGTACGGTCAGGCACTCAAGCTGTCCAGCGAGTTCATCGCCGGGGTGGTGGTCGGTGCCGCCATCGGCTGGATCATCGACCGTCTGGCGGGGACATCGCCATGGGGTCTGATCGTGTTTCTGCTGCTTGGTTTTGGCGCGGGCGTGCTCAATGTCATGCGTTCGGCAGGCGTTGTGGCGGAATTCGGACAGGGCGACAAATCGCGCTCTGGCCGCGACGACAGCAAGTGACCGCTCTTCAGGCGGCATTTGGAAATAGCCGCCTTTCGACGGGCGGCATGGTAACAAGGCCGCATGCGGCACTGACGGGGTTTGAACGTGGCAGCTGACAAGGTCGATCCGATCCACCAGTTCCATATCAACAAGCTGATACCGATCGATATCGGTGGCTACGACTTGTCCTTTACCAATTCGGCGCTGTTCATGGTCGCGACCGTTGTCGTCGCTGCGGCATTCCTGTTTCTGACGACGTCGAGCCGCAGCCTCGTTCCCGGCCGGCTGCAATCGATCTCCGAAATGGCCTATGAATTCGTCGGCAACATGTTGCGCGACGCCGCCGGCACGCAGGGCATGAAGTTCTTTCCCTTCGTGTTTTCCCTGTTCATGTTCGTGCTGGTCGCCAACCTGCTTGGCCTGTTCCCGTATTTCTTCACCGTCACCAGCCACATCATCGTCACCTTCGGCCTCGCCGTCTTGGTTATCGGCACCGTGATTGTCTACGGTTTCGGCAAGCACGGCCTTGGTTTCCTCAAGCTGTTCGTGCCGCAAGGCGTGCCGGTGTTCCTGCTGCCGCTGGTGGTGCTGATCGAAGTGATCTCCTTCGTCTCGCGCCCCGTCAGCCTCTCGGTTCGTCTGTTCGCCAACATGCTCGCCGGGCACATCACGCTGAAGGTCTTCTCCGGCTTCGTGGTCAGCCTCTCGGCGCTGGGCGCGGTCGGCGTCGCTGGCTCGGTGCTGCCGCTGGCGATGGCCGTGGCGTTGACCGCGCTCGAACTGCTGGTCGCCTTCCTTCAGGCCTATGTCTTCGCGGTGCTGACCTGCATGTACCTCAACGACGCCCTGCACCCGGGGCACTGATAAAAAATTTCCGGCGCAAGAGTTTTCAACATTGCCGCCGGAATGGAATCGCAACGGAATTTCAGATCCAAAGGAGTTGAACAAATGGACGTAGAAGCAGCAAAGTACATCGGCGCCGGCATCGCTTGCCTCGGCATGGGCGGCGCGGGCATTGGCCTCGGCAACATCTTCGGCAGCTATCTCTCGGGCGCGCTGCGCAACCCGTCGGCCGCCGATGGCCAGTTCGGCCGTCTGATCTTCGGCTTCGCCGTGACCGAAGCTCTGGGCATCTTCTCGCTTCTCATCGCGCTGCTGGCCCTGTTCGGCTGAGCCCCTGTTTGGCTGAGCCGCTATTTGGCTAAGCTATGGGAAGATTGGACAGGCCGGCCGCGAGAGCGGCGGGTCTGATATCAGGGGATAGTCCATGTTCGTGACATCTGCCTTTGCGCAAGAGTCCGCGCCTGCCACCGAGGCTGGCCACGCTGCGACGGAAGGCGACACGCATTCCGGCACCAGCGTGCCTGCCGAGGCTCATGGCATGTTTCCGCCATTCGATCCGGCGACGTTTCCGTCGCAGCTTCTTTGGCTGGCGATCACGTTCGGGCTCTTCTACCTCTTCCTGAAGAGGGTGGTGGTGCCGCGCGTCGGCGGCATCATCGATGTCCGCAACGACCGTATCAGCCAGGATCTCGATCAGGCCGCGAAGTTGAAGGGCGAGGCCGACGCCGCCGTTGCTGCTTACGAGCAGGAGCTGGCGGAAGCCAAGAAAAACGCCAACGCCATCGGCCAGCAGGCCAATGACGCGGCCAAGGCGGAAGCCGAGACCGCGCGCAAGAAGATCGAGGCCGCGCTCGACGAGAAGCTCGGCGAGGCCGAGGCGCGCATTTCTTCCATCAAGGCCAACGCCATGAAGGAAGTCGGCAGCATCGCCGAGGACACTGCCTCGACGATCGTCGAGGCGCTGGTCGGCGGCAAAGCCAGCAAGGCCGAGATTGCGGCCGCGGTCAAGTCCGTGGCCGGGTGAGGAGCGCATCATGGACGCCACATCTCTTGCAACGCTCTGGGCCACGATCGCCCTGGTCATCTTTTTGGGTATCGCCATCTACATCAAGGTGCCCCGCCTGATCGCCAAGGCGCTCGATGCCCGCGCCGCCAGGATCAGCAGCGAGCTTGACGAGGCGCGCAGGCTGCGCGAGGAGGCCCAGCAGTTGCTTGGCCAATACCAGCGCAAGCGCAAGGAAGCCGAGCAGGAGGCCGCGGACATCGTCGCCGCGGCCAAGCGCGAAGCCGAACTGCTCGCCGCCGAGGCGCACAAGAAGACCGAGGACTACGTCGCGCGGCGCACCGCTCTTGCCGAACAGAAGATCGGCCAGGCCGAGCGCGAGGCGATCGGCGAAGTGCGCGCCAGCGCCGTCGACATCGCCGTCGAAGCCGCTCGCACGCTGCTCGCCGGCAAGATCGACGCCAAGGCGGGAGCCGACCTGTTCAAGACCTCGCTCGCCGATGTGAAGGCGAAGCTGAACTGAGTTGAAAACAACAGAAATGAAAGAAGCCGCCTGGGAAACCCGGCGGCTTTTTTGTTGTGGCGCGGAGGTCAACGCTGCCGATCTCCCCTCTCGTGGGGGAGATGCCCGGCAGGGCAGAGGGGGGCGCGAAGGAACGCCAGCGCTCGATTCAAAATCAGCTGAATTGGGTGCCGATAGTGCAGGGAACCTGGGCAAGACTAACTGATAGGCTGGAGGGACAGCGCCCCCCTCTGTCCTGCCGGACGTCTCCCCCACGAGGGGGGAGATTGGCTGTCACCGCCGCTTTCGCCAATCCTACCAACGCAAGATAGATCGAGCCGCCCTAATCCAGCCCGGCGAAGCTCTCTTCTTCCACCACCTCGGCACCTTCAAGCCTGAATGGCGCGAACGACACGCGGTGCAGCCGCGCCACCGGCCCGTGCGTCTCGATCGCGGTGCGATGGCGGACCGTGGCATAGCCCATATGCACTTCGAAGCCATAGTGCTGGTGATGGCTGCCGCAGCCGCACATCATGCGGTCGCGCATCACCTTGGCGACGATCGAGGCGGCGGCGATGGATTGCGAGCGCTGGTCGCCCTTGATCAGCGCGCGCCCCGTGCAAGGCAGGCCCGGCGGCACGTCGCGCCCATCGGCAAGCGCGAGCTTCGGCTGCACCGGCAGGCCGGCGACCGCACGGCGCATCGCCTCCAGGCTCGCCTTGAGGATGTTACTGCCGTCAATGCCCTCGGCGCTGACCGAGGCCATCGACACGCCGAGCGCGGAGCCGATGATGCGCACGAACAGCGCCTCGCGTTGCAAATGGCTGAGCCGTTTGGAATCGTCGAGGCCGTCGGGGATGTTGGCAGGGTCGAGCACGACCGCAGCCGCCACCACCGGTCCGGCCAGCGGGCCGCGTCCGGCCTCGTCCATCCCCGCGACCGGCCACAGGCCTTCGGCCATCGCCTTCGTCTCGAAGGAGAAATCGGGTTTCTCGACGATTTCGAAGAGAGGCGGAGAATCAGAACGCGCGCGAGCCATGTTGCGGCGAGGTTCGCATCGGCTCTGATTCTCCGCAAGTCCCTCCGGGTCGGGTGGGGCGCCGGACCGGGAGGGCACCGTCTGCAGGCCGGGGCAGGCCGGACGGGATTTTTTCGCCACGGCGGCAAACAGCCGCGGTCGTTCAAAGCAGCATCAACTGCTCCTGGTCCTTGCCGGCGGCGACGAACTGGTCGGTCCGCAGCGTGCGCCGCTCGGCATTGAGACCGAGCCGCTTGGCGGTGATTTCGAAGCGCCGGCCGATCTGCCAGGCGTAAGGACCCGCGCCCTTCATGCGCTTGCCCCATTCCGAATCGTAATCCTTGCCCTCGCGCATCGAGCGGATCAGCGACATCACATGGCGATAGCGGTCGGGATAGTGGCGCAGCAGCCAGTCCTTGAAGATCGGGCTGACCTCGAGCGGCAGGCGCAGCACGACATAGCCCGCCTCGCGTGCGCCGGCATGGTGCGCCGAATCGAGGATGCGTTCCATCTCCTGGTCGGTCAGCCCGGGGATGATCGGCGCCACCATGACCGAAGCAGGGATGCCGGCATCCGCAAGCTGCCTGATCGCCTCCAGCCGCTTGGCCGGCGTCGAGGCGCGTGGCTCCATGGTGCGCGCCAGCATGCGGTCGAGCGTCGTCACCGACAACGCCACCTTGGCGAGGCCCCGTTCGGCCATGCGTGACAAGATGTCGATATCGCGCGTCACCAGGGCGGATTTGGTGACGATGCCGACCGGGTGGCCGCGCGCCTCCAGCACTTCGAGGATCTCGCGCATGATCCGATACTGCTTCTCGATCGGCTGGTAGGGATCGGTATTGGTGCCGATGGCGATGGTTCGCGGCTGGTAACCGTCCTTCGACAGTTCCTTGTCGAGCAGGCGCGCCGCGTCGGGCTTGGCGAACAGTTTGGATTCGAAATCCAGCCCCGGCGACAGGCCCATGAAACTGTGCGTCGGCCGCGCAAAGCAATAGACGCAGCCATGCTCGCAGCCGCGATAGGGATTGATCGAGCGGTCGAAGGAGATGTCGGGCGATTCATTGCGGGTGATTATGGTACGCGGCTTCTCGACCTGCACCTCGGTCTTGAAGGGAGGCAGTTCCTCCAGCGAGTTCCAGCCATCGTCGAAGACATGCCGGCTGACCGGCTCGAACCGGCCGGACGGGTTGATGCCTGCCGACCGGCCGCGGTTGCGGTCCGGACGCACGCGCATGCCGCTCTGCTCGATCATCGCGTTGGCCATTTCGGCTCGTCCTGCTCCGAAGGCGGCAATGTCGGCGCGCATGATCGGTTCCATCTTCGCCCGCTCCCAGGGACTGTCCATGTTGTTTCGAATCGCTCTGCTCATGAATTTAATCCTATTTGCCAAACGAGAACAAAGCAAGAACTTTCTATGGTGCGCCGCAAAAACTGGCGCTGCGTTCCGCTTTCCGCTATTCGGCAAATGATGCTCACCGTTCTCATAGAGACCCACAATGACGAGGAGGGCCTCGCTCGCACCCTGGCGACGCTGATCGGCGGCGCGGTCGAGGGCGTGGTGCGCGAGGTCATCGTCTGCGACACCGGTTCCACCGACCAGACCCATCGCGTCGCCGAGCATGCCGGGTGCCAGTATGCGACCGACGGCGTCGCGGCGGCCATCCGGCACGCGAAAGGCGATTGGCTGTTGCTGCTGGAACCGGGCGCGCGGCTGGTCGACGGATGGATCGACGAGGTCGTTGCGCATACAGCGAGGCAAACCATGGCGGCGCGGTTTTCACGCACACGCGCCGGCCGCGCGCCATTCCTGGCCCGTATCTTCTCGGGAAACCGTGCCTTGGCCGACGGGCTGCTGATCAGCAAGCGCCAGGCCACATCCTTGTCGAAAAGAGCCGGCAGCGCCGAGGCTCTCGCTCGCGGCCTGGCGACCAAGCGGCTGGATGCCGAAATCTGGGCCGCTCCGGCAAAACAAGAGCACCGCCCGTCCAAATGATTTTGCAGCTGCTCTGTCTACGTGCGTTGCGCATGTGACGCGCAGCTAGCTTCCGATCACGCGGGTGCCGGCGCGCATGCCGCGGCTGATGATGGAAGTGGTTTCGGTGTCTCGCGGTCCTCGCGCCGGCGCTTCCACGGCGAGCCGGTCATTCGCTAAAACGCATCTCCACAGGCATCCAGCGAAGACGACGTCTGGCTTGACGCTGTGCCTTGCTTTCAGCGTCGTAGTCGACCGGGATCGGTTCCTGACTGAACGACCTTTGATCGTCCAGGGCGTTGATGATGACGATTGCCCTGGCATCGTCCTCTCCGGCGATTGCGGCGGTATAGACACCGCATTCACCGCAGATCAGGTAGTCGGCCGTCCCCAATCCAAAACGATATTTCTTCAATCGCTGGATGTCCTTGACTGAGATGACCAGTCTGCCGTCCGGATCGGCGACGGCGCGCGAGCCATGCTTGGTACAGAACGAGCACTGGCAGGCGCGAACCTCGATTTTCGATGGATCGAGCTCGGTTGAAAATCGAAGGCGTATGTTGCCGCAATGGCACCCGCCATTATGCACTGTCATCGTGTCCGCCCGTCTTCAACGGCGATGGCCGCCGCCGCGAGACGATACGTCCTGCCGCATCCGGTTTGGAATGGTCTTTCGAAGGCGAAGGCGGTGTTCTGCCTGGCAAACGCGGCGTGAAACCAGCGCCTTGCCTCGGCTTTCACGGAGCCGACATGCCGCGCCGCAGGTGCTCGTTCAGGCGCGGCATGATCTCGACGAAGTTGCAGGGCATGTGCCGGTAGTCGAGCTGCGCCTTCAAGATGCCGTCCCAGGCATCCTTGCAGGCGCCGGGCGAGCCCGGCAGCACGAAGACGAAGGTGGCGTTGACGACGCCGCCGGTCGCCCGGCTCTGGATCGTGGAGGTGCCGATCTTGTCGTAGGAAATGCGGTGGAACACCTCGGAAAAACCATCCATGCGCTTTTCGAAGATCGGCTCCAGCGCGTCCGGCGTCACGTCGCGCCCGGTGAAGCCGGTGCCGCCGGTGGTGATGACCACATCGATCCCATCATCCTTCGACCAGCCGAGCACCTTGTTGCGGATCTTGTCTCCATCGTCGGTGACGATATCGCGCGCGGCAAGGATGTGGCCGGCATCCGCGATGCGGTCGGCCAGCGTCTGGCCGGACCTGTCGTCGGCAAGGCTGCGCGTGTCGGAAACGGTCAGCACCGCGATGCGCACGGGGATGAAGGAACGGCTCTCGTCAGTCCTGGCCATGGGCATCTGCCTCCGTCGTCATGCTGCGCGTCGCGGCGACGAACCAGTCGGGTTGCCGGGCGCGGATGTCCGCGGCCGCGCGCTTGGCGACGTTGCCGGTCTCGAACAGGCCGAAGCAGGTGGCGCCGGAACCCGACATGCGGACAAAACCGGCTCCGGCCTTGTTCAGCACAGAAAGTGCCTTGCCGATGGCGGGCTCGATGGCGCGGGCCGCCGGCTCGAGGTCGTTGCGCGTAATCTCCAGCCAGTTGCGCAGGCCGTGGAAGTCAACCACATGCGGCAGCGGCGGCAGCGCATCATTGTCGCGCCGCGACAGCGCGTTGAATACGTCGGCCGTCGAGACCGCCTTGCCGGGATTGACCAGCACCAGTCCGAGCGCCGAGAAATCCGGCACGATCGACAGCTCCTCGCCGATGCCGCGTGCAATCAGCGGCCTGGCTGCCAGGCACATGGGAATGTCGGCGCCGAGCGAAAGCCCGATCCGCGCCAGCGCGGCATCGTCGATGTCGAGTTGCCAGCTTGCCGCAAGCCCGCGCAGAACTGCTGCCGCATCGCTCGACCCGCCGCCGACGCCGGAAGCGACGGGCAGGTTCTTTTCGAGCTTGATGGAGACCGGCGGCGTGCCGCGAGGACCGGCCGCCTGCCGCAGCGCGTCACGCGCCCTGAGCACCAGATTGCTGCCATCGACGGGAACATCCGGAGCGTAGCGGCCGGACACGCTGAAATCGTCTCGCTCGGCACGCGCGATCTCGATCCTGTCACCAAAGCGCGTGAACACCGCCAGGCTTTCGATCAGATGATACCCGTCATCGCGCCTGCCGGTGACATGCAGAGCGAGGTTTATCTTGGCGGGCGCCGGCCACATCCGGACGCGCTGGCCGGATTCCAGGCTCTCGATTGCGAGTGAAATGAGGATCAGTCCTTGGCCAGCCGGTACTCGCCGGTCTTCGGATCCTTCACCAGCGTTCCCATCGCGCCGTTTGCCGTCTGCTTTTCGGTGCGCCGCACCTTGGCGGTTACGCGCTCGGCCTCGCGGATGAAGGTGCGGTAGCCAAAATAAGCGGCGATCCCGACGACGGCGAAGAAAATGATCTGCGGCATATCAAAACTCCTCCCACGCTGGGCCGGCGAAGGGCGGCCGGTCGGGTCGGTTGGCGCATGTCGTCCAAAGGCGGTTTCTGGAGAAAAACGACATGCATGGAACTTCGAGGTTCATGCTAGACGGTTTTGCCGGGTTTTCAAAGCCCGAAGCGCGCCCACAAAGCGCGCTCTTGCGCCGCATCGATCACGCCCCCGGTGGCAGCGGCGGCAATATCGGGCGCCGAAAATCCCTTGCTCGAGCCGAACAGCCCGAAGCGGCCGAACAAACCGCGCGGCGCCGAGATCAGCTTGAGTTGGGTTTTCGCCCCGAACCGCGTCTTGAGCACGGATCGCATGTCGCCGAGCGCATCGACAAGCCCAAGCTCCAGGCCGCGCTTGCCGGTCCAGAACAGGCCCGTGAACAGGTCGGGATCGTCCTTGAGCTTGGTGCCGCGCCGCTCCTTGACCAGATCGATGAAGGTTTCGTGCACTTCGAGCTGCAGCGCCTTCAGCCGTTCGATGTCTTCCTTTTTCTCGGGCTTGAATGGATCAAGCACCGACTTGTTCTGGCCAGCGGTGTGGACGCGGCGCTCGACGCCGATCTTCTTCATCAGCTCCGGGAAGCCGAACGAAGCCGAGACCACGCCGATCGAGCCGACGATGGACGACGGGTCGGCGAAAATCTCATCGCCGGCGACCGCGATCATGTAGCCGCCCGAGGCAGCGACGTCCTCGACGAAGACCAGCACCTTTCTGTTCTTCTCGGTCGCCAGGTCGCGGATACGCTTGAAGATCAGCCGCGACTGCACCGGCGAGCCGCCGGGCGAATTGATGGAGATGGCGATGGCAGGCGCATCGAAGGAAAACGCCTTTTCGATCAGCCCGGCGGTGGAGGCAAGCGACAGGCTGGGACGGAACGGGCCGCCGCCCGCCAGGATGGTGCCGTGCAACCGGATAACCGGAATGGTGACGACCGTGGAACGCCAGGATTTCGGCAGCAGGCGGTTGAAAAGGCGTTTCACTGAGGTCGATCTCCGCTCGATGGGTTGCCAGCATGTAGGAATTTCAAGGCCAACGGCAATGCCGCGGCCATCGCGGCCAGGTTGTGTTCAATCTCCGAACAAGGAGGCGAGGCCGTTGTTGATCATCTCCGTCCGTTCCGACGGGCCGTCGCCCGTCTGCGCGTGAAGCATCAAAGGCGGCCGAATAGCGAGTTTGCCGCGCGCCCCGAGCGTTGCCCTGACGATGATGCGGATCGCCGCGGCATCGGGGCGGGGATGCACGGCCAGCATCTCGGCGTCGCCGAAACGGCCCGCGATCGCATCGAGAAGCGAACCGAGTTGCTCGGGCCGCGCGATGACGGCAAGCCCGCCGCGCGGCCTGACCACTGCTGCGGCGCTGCGGATCCAGCCCTCTAACAGCCCGTCCTCCATGACATGCGCTTCCTTTCTCAAGCGCTCGGGCGTGGCGCGGTCCTGCGCGGCGTTGAAGGGCGGATTCATGATGACGAAATCGAAATCATTGTCGCCGAGGCCGGCCGCCGTCCTGGCGCGGCCCGAAAGCGCGACATTGGCGACGAGCACCGAAGCGCGGTCGACGAGGTGAGCGTTGCCGGGATGCGCGAGCGTGGCCGCGGCGAAAGCCGCCATTTCCGGCGCGCGTTCGACCAGCACGGCCCGGGCCGTCGGGCAGCGCGCCAGAACGGCAAGTGCCGCGGCACCGGCGCCGGCGCCGAAATCGGCGAGACGCCCGCCGAAGGAGGACGGCACGGCAGCCGCCAGCATCATGGCGTCCATGCCGGCGCGATGGCCGCCATGCTTGGGCTGCACCAGCCAGAACCGGCCGCGATGGAAGGCATCGACCGTGTGGGCTGGCGTGTCCGGGGCGAGGGCGGCTGGCGCGGCGGACATTATTTTTGGCGGATCTCGTTGGCGATGCCGGCATCCGTCAGGATGCGCCGCGCCGCGTCGGCCTTGTCGGCGTCGACCATGACGCGCCGCGGCAGGATGCCGAGCGAGCCGTCGAGCACGCTCATATTCTGGTCGGCCACGAAGCAGCCGATGCCGGCATCGCGCATCAGCGATTCGACGAAGGAGATGATGACCGCGTCGTTGGTGCGAATGAGCTCTATCATCTGACGAAACTCTCAGTTTGCCGCGTTCATGTAAACGCATGCGAGGCCCGAAACCAGAGAAGCCGCGCCAATTCGCCACTTGCCGTGGCCGCGTTCGCCGCCCTAGAGTCCGTAACGGAACTAAGGGTGCCGTCGCACGCGTTACATCAGACGGGAGAGTTTGTCGTGGGTGTCGTTCTCAACATCGAAAACGGAAAGCGGGAACCCGCCTCCATCAAGGATCTGATCGACCTGACGGCGGCCGACATGGGGCGCGTCAACGAATTGATCCTGTCGAAGGCCGGATCCGATGTCGAGATGATCCCGGAGGTCGCCAACCACTTGATCTCGTCGGGCGGCAAGCGGCTCAGGCCAATGCTGACGCTCGCCGCCGCACAGATGTTCGGCTATGCCGGCGAGGGCCACGTCAAGCTCGCCACATCGGTCGAGTTCATGCACACGGCGACGCTGCTCCACGACGACGTCGTCGACGAGAGCGGCATGCGACGCGGCAAGAAGACGGCCCGCATGATCTGGGGCAACCAGGCGAGCGTGCTGGTCGGCGACTTCCTGCTTGGCCAGGCATTCCGCATGATGGTCGATGTCGGTTCGCTGGAGGCGCTCGACATCCTGTCGAGCGCGGCCTCGATCATCGCCGAGGGCGAGGTCATGCAGCTTGCCGCCGCCAAGAACCTGGAGACCACCGAGGACGAGCATTTCGCCGTCATCAAGGCCAAGACCGCGGCCTTGTTCTCGGCTGCCGCCGAGGTCGGCCCCGTCATCGCCCAGGCGACGCGCAACGACCGCGCTGCCTTGCGCTCCTACGGCATGAATCTCGGGCTCGCCTTCCAGCTGATCGACGATGCGCTGGACTATGGCGGCACCAGCAAGGATCTGGGCAAGAATGTCGGCGACGATTTTCGCGAGGGCAAGGTGACGCTGCCGGTCATTCTCGCCTACCGGCGCGGCAGCAAGGCCGAGCGCACCTTCTGGAAGCGGGCCATCGAGGACAATGTCACCGATGACGCCGGCCTCGAAAAGGCGATCGGGCTGATGACCCACCACGGCGCGATCGCCGACACGATCGGGCGCGCCCGTCATTTCGGCGAGATCGCCCGCGACGCGCTGGCGCCGCTGGAGGCGACGCCGCAGAAATCGGCGCTGATCGACGTCATCGACTTCTGCATCAGCCGGGTGAACTGAGCCGCTGCCTTTCACGCAGCTCTCCTTTGGCTCGTGCTGGGGAGAAATCCGTGAATCCGTCTCCGCCGCCTCGACAAGCTGCCCAGCTGCAAATTATCTATAAAACATGGCAAAGGGGACGGACGACACCATCGCGGTGCGCATCGGCAAGGTTCTGGCGGATCGCATCATCTCGGGCGCGATCGAGCCGGGCGCCCGGTTGCGGCAGGACCATGTCGCCGAGGAGTTTAACACCAGCCATGTGCCCGTGCGCGAGGCCTTTCGCCGCCTCGAGGCGCAAGGCCTCGCCGTCAGCGAACCGCGCCGCGGCGTGCGCGTGGCGGCTTTCGACCTCGGCGAGGTCAAGGAGGTCGCCGAAATGCGGGCGGCGCTCGAAGTGCTGGCGCTGCGCCACGCGGCGCCGCATCTGACCTCCGCTATTCTCGATCGGGCCGAGGAGGCCAGCAAGGCCGGCGACAAATCCCGGGACGTCAGGTCGTGGGAAGAAGCCAACCGCGCCTTTCACCGGTTGATCCTGACGCCATGCGGCATGTCGCGTCTTCTCGCCACCATCGATGACCTGCACGCCGCAAGCGCCCGTTTCCTGTTCGCCGCATGGCGTTCGGAATGGGAGACCCGTACCGACCAGGACCACCGGGCGATATTGGCCGCCTTGCGGCAGGGCAACACCGAATCGGCCGCGGCGACATTGGGGCGGCACGTGCAATGGATTGGCCGCAAGCCGGTCAGGACAGCCTCCGGCACCACGCGAGAGGCCTTCGCGATCGTGGGCTAACCGCCTTGCGCAAGGCATGCCTTGCCATCGTCCGAAAATTGTGGCTTCGATAATAGATCGAAGGCAAAAATTATCTATAATTTTGGATCGACCAAGGGAGCCCCTATGACCGAGATCGCGTTCTCGTCCGCAAAACCGTCCTTCAGCCCGCTCCGGCTTCAGGAGCGATCGCTCGGCTGGCAGGCGGGCGCCGTCGTGCTCGGCACCCTGTTCCTGGCGCTGTCCTCCTACATCGAGGTGCCGATGGTGCCGGTTCCGGTGACGATGCAGACCTTTGCCGTGACGCTGGTCGGCGCGCTCTACGGCTGGCGGCTGGGCGCGATCACCATCGCCGCCTGGCTGGCCGAGGGTGCGGTCGGCTTCCCGGTTCTGGCCGGCGGGGCTGCCGGCGTACAACATTTCATTGGTCCGACGGGCGGCTACCTCTTCGCCTTCCCGGTTGTCGGCGCACTGGTCGGCTGGCTGGCGGAGCGCGGTTGGAACGGCGGCAGGGTCGTGCTTGCCTTTGCCGCCATGCTGCTCGGCAACCTGCTGTGCCTAGCCCTTGGCACGGCGTGGCTCGCCGTCATCATCGGCGCCGAGAAGGCTGTTGCCTTCGGCTTCCTGCCGTTTGTCCTCGGTGGCCTGCTCAAGTCGGCGCTTGGCGCCGCCACGCTGATGGCGCTCCCGCGCGGCAAGGCGAAATAGCGCCAGCCGTGACGATAAGGCTGCGCGCTCATCACCTCTTTTGCCTGCTCACCTATGTGGGCAAGGGATACAGCCCCGCATTCACGGCCAACTACGACGGCATCGCGCAGCCCCTTGGCCGGGGCGAGGACATACTGGTCGTGTCCGGCCCGGACGACATCTGCGCACCGTTGCTGGATGAACAGGAGCCACATTGCCTGCGGGACAGCGCCGCCGAGCGGGACCGGCTTGCCGCCCACGATGTCGGCGCCTTGCTCGGGCGACCAATCCGGGCCGGTGCGCGCCTCGATCGCGGTGCGGACATGCTGGCGCGGATGCGGCAGGCCTTCTCGGCCGGCCTCACGCGCGGAGCCTGCCAGGGCTGCGAATGGAGCGGCCTGTGCAGCGCGGTGGCGTCAGGCGGATATCAGGGCGCGCGCCTGCGGCCCTCCGGTCTTCGGGCACTCCTGACGCCGATGCGCCGGTTTCGGGCTGAAAGCCGTTCTTTGCCGGCATGGTTTGTTAATCGGGTGACCCGATTGTGAATTCGAGGCGGATTGAAGCGTGACCCCAAAAAGGCCATGCTTTTCTCCGAAAGATCGAATCTACGTCGATCCCGCTGACGCGGAGATGGCGCCTGGCTGAAAGGGATACGATGCAGCAGGGACGTGCGCGCTGGCTGACAAGGCTGGCACTTGTGACGGGCATGGCGATTTCGGCGCTGCCGGCCTATGCCAAGCAGACCACCGAACCGGTGAAGATCACATCTTTCTCGGGAGCCTATCTGGCTGCCCGGATCGCCGAGGGTGACAACGACCTGGATAATGCCATTGCCTACTACAAGCAGGCCCTGGCCTTCGATCCAAGCGATACGGGCCTGCAGCAGAGCCTGATGCTGTCGCTGATCGCGCAAGGCCGCTTCGACGAATCCCTTGTCTATGCCGACAAGCTCAAGGAAGTTCCCGACGTCGAACGGTTCTCGCGCCTGGCGCTGGCGGTCGATTCCTTCCACAAGAAGGATTTTTCCAAGGCGCAGTATTGGTTGAAGCTGTCGCTGGAATCCGATCTCGACCGGCTGATCTCCGGCGTCATGTCCGGCTGGGCCCAAGAGGGCGCCGGCGACCCCAGCGAGGCGATGGCATCCATCGACAAGCTGCAGGGGCCGGACTGGTTCGGCCTGTTCAAATCCTTCCACCGCGCGCTGATCGCCGACGCGTCCAACATGCCTGAGAAGGCCGACGCGATCTATGCCGCGACCATGCAGGACACCGCCGCCGGCAGCGCGGCTCCCGAAACATGGATGCGCAATGCGCAGGCCTATGCCTCGTTCCTGGCCCGCAAGGGCGACACGGCCAAGGCGGTATCGGTGCTCGATCAGGCCGAGGCGTTTTCGCCGGGCAAGCTGGAAATTGTCGCCTTGCGCGACAGGATCAGCAAGGGCGACAAGATCCCGCCCTTCATAGCCGGCCCATCCGACGGCGCCTCCGAGATATTGCTCGATCTGGCAACCGCGCTCAATCGCGGCGGCGGTGAGCCTTTCGTCAGGCTCTATCTGCAATATGCGCTGGCGCTGAAACCCGACAGCGATGCCGCCCTGGTGCAGCTTGCCGCCGTTTCCGAACAGCTGAAGGACGGCGAGGGGGCCATCGCGCTCTACCGACGGATACCGGATACCTCGCCGCTGAAGGAGCTTTCGGACTTACAGCTTGGCCTCAACCTGGCCGATCTCGATCGCCATGACGAGGCGATCACGCATCTGAAGGCCTTCGTCGATAAGCATCCCAACGACATGCGCGCCTATCTGGCGCTTGGTGGGGTCTATTCGTCGAAGGAGGATTTCCGTTCCGCCGCCAATCTCTACGACAAGGCCGTCGAGGCGCTGAAGACGCCGACCGCCGCCAACTGGAATATCTTCTACCAGCGGGGCATCGCCTATGAGCGGCTGAAGGAATGGCCGAAGGCCGAGCCGAATTTCCGCAAGGCGCTGGAATTGCAGCCCGACCAGCCGCAGGTGCTGAACTATCTCGGCTATTCCTGGGTCGACATGAATATGAACCTGAAGGAAGGCCTGGCGATGATACAGAAGGCCGTCGATCTCAGGCCGAGCGACGGTTACATCGTCGACTCGCTGGGCTGGGCCTATTTCCGCCTCGGCAGGTACGATGACGCGGTGCGCGAAATGGAACGCGCGGTGTCGCTGAAGCCGGAAGATCCGGTGCTGAACGACCATCTCGGCGACGCCTATTGGCGCGTCGGCCGCAAGCTGGAAGCCACCTTCCAGTGGAACCAGGCGCGCGACCTGAAGCCGGATCCCGACGTGCTTGCCGCCTTGCAGCAGAAGCTGATGAAGGGCCTGCCGCCGATCGAGTCCAACACGGCGCAGGAAACCCCCAAGGTCAAGCCGGCACCGGCTGCGCCGAAGGGCTAAGATGAAATGATGTTGCTCGCGAACGGGGCCCTTGTCGGGCTCCGTTTTCGTTGGCAGCCACGTCAGAACAGCTTGCGGTAGACGACGAAGCCCGAGCGTTCGCCGATCCTGTCGTAGAGCTTCATGGCGGTGTGATTGGTCTCGTGCGTCAGCCAGTACACCCGGCCCGAACCGGCCGCCTGCGCCCGCTCGTAGACGCCCTCGATGAGAGCCCGGCCGATGCCCTTGCCGCGCAAGGTCTCGTCGGTGAAAAGATCCTGCAGGTAGCAGTTTGGCGCGATCGCCGTGGTGCTGCGATGGAAGAGGTAGTGCACGAGGCCGACGAGCCGTCCTTCACTTTCGGCAACCAGCGCATGCACCGGCTCATAGGCGTCGAAGAAGCGCGACCATGTCATGGCGGTGATCTCGCTTGCCAGCGCCGTCTCGCCCGAGCGCCCGTAAAACGCGTTGTAGCCGTCCCACAGCGGCAGCCATTGCGCGAAATCCTGGCGCGTGACCGGGCGGACGGTGATGAAGTTGGGCATGGCTGACCTGTTGTCTGGCGAGACGGAGTTGTGAGCGTTCACCAGAAGGCACGTGCTCATCGCCGGCAATGGGCCAGCCGCTCGCAAAGCTTTCGACATGCCTCGCGACGCCCGCGCCTTGCTTGACGCTTCGCCGCCGTGTCTCTAGGACGGGGCCGCAAGTCAGCCCTTGCAGCCGAGGCCACCGTGACGATTGAAATCCCCGCCCATATGCATCCCAGCCGCTCCTTTCAGGGGCTGATCCTGACTCTGCACAATTACTGGGCGGACTATGGCTGCGTGATCCTCCAGCCCTACGACATGGAGGTCGGTGCCGGCACCTTCCATCCGGCCACGACGCTGCGGGCGCTTGGACCGAGGCGCTGGAACGCCGCCTACGTCCAGCCTTCGCGCCGCCCCAAGGACGGCCGCTACGGAGAGAATCCGAACCGGCTGCAGCACTACTACCAGTATCAGGTGATCCTGAAGCCCAATCCGCCCAATCTGCAGGAGCTCTATCTCGGCTCTTTGGCGGCGATCGGCATCGACCCGCTGCTGCATGACATCCGCTTTGTCGAAGACGATTGGGAAAGCCCGACGCTGGGCGCCTGGGGCCTTGGCTGGGAATGCTGGTGCGACGGCATGGAGGTGTCGCAGTTCACCTACTTCCAGCAGGTCTGCGGCATCGAATGCGCGCCGGTTGCGGGCGAGCTCACTTATGGTCTGGAACGGCTGGCCATGTATGTGCAGGGCGTCGACAATGTCTACGACCTCAATTTCAACGGCCGCGACGGCGCCGACAAGGTCACCTACGGCGATGTCTTCCTGCAGGCCGAGCAGGAATATTCGCGTCACAATTTCGAATACGCCGACACGACGATGCTGCTGCGCCACTTCGACGATGCCGAGGCCGAATGCAAGGCACTGCTCGATGCCGGTGCGCCCGCATCGAACGACAATCTGCCTGTGCACCGCATGGTGTTTCCCGCCTACGACCAGTGCATCAAGGCCAGTCACGTCTTCAACCTGCTCGACGCGCGCGGCGTGATCTCCGTCACCGAGCGGCAGAGCTACATCCTGCGCGTGCGCAATCTGGCGAAAGCCTGTGGCGAGGCGTTCTTGAAGACGCAGGCCGGCGGATTGGCGGCCTGATCTCAGGCACCCTCCCTCATCAAATCGAGGGAAGCGTTGATCGGCGATAGAATCTGGCCGCTCGGGCCGGCTATTATGCGCAATGCTTGGCGCACGCCCGGCATCGAGAAGGCGCCATGGGCCTGAGCGGTGAAGCAGGCGCTGAGCGCCAGGATTTGCAAAAGTCTGGATACCGTTTTCATGGTCGTTCAGCCAATAGCTCTCTGCCTGAGCGTGGGTCGCTTCAGCGCTGCGTTCGGTTCATGGAAATCTTTGATCCAAGGACGGGTGGGATCATCCCGTCCCGACAGGACGCCCAAAATTTCTGGAAAGGGTGACAGCGGCCAGCCGAGTTGCTATGGCCTCTTTACCTCCCCCTGGATGGGGGAGGTCGCCGCGAAGCGGCGGGTGGGGGTGACAGCGCGACTTCTCATGCCGAAACTCGATCGGTTCAAACTGCGGTCGGTGCAACGGCTTCGTGCGGCGATGACCGACGAAGAACGCATCTTGTGGCGGCACCTATGGCGCATCCCGGTGGAAAGGCACTCATTTCGCAAGCAGGCGTCGGTCGGTATTTACTTCCCTGATTTCATCTCGCACCGCCTGAAGCTGATCGTCGAGGTGGACGGCGCTCACCACAGTTTCGATCGTCAGCAACGACACGACGAAATTCGGACAAAATGGTTCGAAAGTCAGGGCTATCGTGTCATCCGTTTCTGGAACCACGAAATCAAAAACGAACTGGATTCCGTGCTCGATACGATCTATGCGGCGGTGGAAGAACGAAAATCAGACCTTCGCCCGTCAGACGCCGAAGGCGCTTGAGATTGAGACGCCGCCACCCCACCCCGGCGCTGACGCGCCGACCCTCCCCATCGAGGGGAGGGTGAGGAGCTATCCATGCCTGACCTGCTTCTAGAACTTCGCTCCGAGGAAATCCCGGCCCAGCCGCGCGCCCGCAGCGCCGGAGGCACGAGGACGCGCGAACAGGAAAATGGCATGCGGGCGGAGACACTCTGATGCCGGATCTTTTGCTCGAACTTCGCTCCGAGGAAATCCCGGCCCGCATGCAGCGCAAGGCGGCGGGCGATCTGAGGAAGATGCTGACCGACGGCCTGGTCGAGGCAGGGCTGACCTACGAGGCGGCGCGCGAGTACTGGACACCGCGGCGACTGGCGCTCGACATCAGGGGCCTGACCGCGCGCTCGAAGGATATCCGCGAGGAGATCAAGGGGCCGTCGACGACGGCGCCGGAACAGGCGGTCCAGGGCTTCCTGCGCAAGGCCGGGCTTTCCTCGGTCGCCGAGGCACACGTCCATTCCGACCCGAAGAAAGGCGATTTCTACGTCGCCCATGTCTCGAAGCCGGGCAGGGCGGCGGAAGAGATCATCGCCGGGCTGGTGCCTGACATCATCCGCAATTTCCCGTGGCCGAAATCGATGCGTTGGGGGCCGGCCTCGGCCAAGCCCGGCTCGCTGCGCTGGGTACGGCCGCTGCAATCGATCCTGTGCACCTTCGGTCCGGAAACCGAGGAGCCGGTCGTGGTCGATTTCGAGATCGACGGCATCCGTTCGGGCAATGTCACTTACGGCCACCGCTTTCACGCGCCCGGCGAAATCACCGTGCGCCGCTTCGACGATTATGTAAGCAAGCTGGAAGCGGCCAAGGTCGTGCTCGACGCCGACCGGCGCAAGGAGATCATCCTTGCCGATGCCCGCAACCTCGCTTTCGCCAACGGGCTGGATCTGGTCGAGGACGAGGGGCTTTTGGAAGAGGTGTCCGGGCTGGTGGAATGGCCCGTGGTGCTGATGGGCGCGTTCGAAGACGCTTTCCTGGCCATTCCGGCCGAGGTGATCCGGCTGACCATCCGCGCCAACCAGAAGTGCTTTGTGACATCGCGCCCAATCTCCCCCCTCGAGGGGGAGATGTCGGCGAAGCCGACAGAGGGGGTCGGCACGACGGGACGCGACTCCCTTTCGCACACAGAGGACGCTGGCGCTCCACGTGAGACGACCCCCTCTGCCCTGCCGGGCATCTCCCCCTCAAGGGGGGAGATCAGCGAACTTTCCAACCGCTTCATCCTCACCGCCAATATCGAGGCTAGTGACGGCGGCAAGGAGATCGCCCACGGCAACGGCAAGGTGGTGCGCGCGCGCCTCTCCGACGCGCTCTATTTCTGGACGACCGACCAGGGCGATCTGCCTGATCTCGCTGAGCTCGAGGGGTCGGCGAAAAAGTTCGGGCTTGACCTGAAGAAGCCTCTCGACCAGCGCATCGCGCGCCTCGACCACCTCAATGTGACCTTCCATGCCAAGCTTGGCACGCAGGGCGCGCGCGTGGAGCGGATCAGGCGATCGGCGCAGGAACTGGCGCCGACCGTCGGCGCCGATCCCGCGCTCGCCGCTCGCGCCGCGGTTCTCGCCAAGGCCGATCTGACCACCGAAGTCGTCGGCGAGTTCCCGGAATTGCAGGGCGCCATGGGCCGCAAATACGCGCTGCTCCAGCGTGAGCATCCGTCCGTGGCGGCAGCCATCGAAGAGCACTACAAACCGCAGGGGCCGTCCGATTACGTGCCGAGCGATCCGGTGTCGATCGCCGTCGCGCTCGCCGACAAGCTGGACACGCTTGTCGGCTTCTGGGCCATCGATGAAAAACCGACCGGCTCGAAGGATCCTTACGCGCTGCGTCGCGCTGCGCTCGGCGTGGTGAGGATTTTGGTCGAGAACCGCATTCGACTGGGGCTGACGATGATCTTCGGCAGCGCTTCCACGAACTACACGGTTGGCAACATAGATCAGGTCCGAGACCTTCTCGCCTTCTTCCACGACCGCCTGAAAGTCTACCTGCGCGATCAGGGCGCTCGCCACGACCTGATCGACGCTGTCATCACGCCGCAGTCGGATGACCTGCTGCAGATCGTACGCCGCGTCGAGGCGCTCGGCACTTTCCTCGACACCGAGAACGGCAAGAACCTGCTTGCCGGCACCAAGCGCGCGGCCAATATTTTGGCTGCCGAGGAGAAGAAGAAAACGGCGATCGCCGAAACCGTCGAGCCCGCGCTGTTCCGCGAGGATGCCGAGAAATCGCTGTTCGCGGCGGTGAATCAGGCCGAGAAGCAAGCCGGCGAAGCGATTCAAAACGAAGACTTTTCCGCCGCCATGCTGGCGCTTAGCGTTTTGCGCGAACCGGTTGATTCATTCTTTGAACGCGTTCTCGTGAATGATGAGGATCAGGCCGTGCGCGCCAATCGATTGGCGCTGCTCGCCCGCATCCGCGCGGCCACCGACCAGGTCGCGGATTTCTCCAAGATCGCGGGCTAGAGGACTTCAGGCGGCGACGCTCGTCCACGGCGGCAAAAGCGGCCTGTCCGGCAATGGTGCCGGACGCCGGATCGACGTCAAGACAGCCGCTACTTGAGCTTGCCGACCCCAGGGACGGGCTGCTGCGCTGCCGCCGCCGGCGCGGCTGCCGGTGATGTCGCCGGGGTCTTCTGCCCATTCGCCGCCGGTGCCGCCGAAGCGGTGGCGGTTGCAGGGGCAGTGGCCGGCGCCTTGGCCTGCGTGGGCGTCGAGAAGGCGCTGCCGACGATACCGCCGCGAATGATCATCGGGTTTTGCAGGAAGCCGTGCCGCGCCTCAGGCGCGTTCGGGATCGCCGCCACCTTTTCATAGGTGACGTCAGGGTCGCCGAGTGCGGTGACCGACCGCGTATCGCCTGCCTGGGCAGCGTCGGCTGCCTCCAGCGTGACAATGGACGGCGTTGCGGACGGCGCTCCGGGAAAGACCAGTGACGAGGCCTGGGCCCCGCCGGCCATCGCCGCCAGAGTGACACCCAGCGTTCCCCAAATACGCACAGACACGATGAAAGCTCCCCATTACCCGGAAGCCCCACGATAGCGGGTCGGAATTGATGCCGGCTTTCGCGGAACCGTAGCATTTTAGGGATTGTTAAATCGCCAAGGGCCGGGCTTGCCCCTTGGACGCCATCGTACTACGCAGCCGACATTCGTGAGGTGACCAGAGTGGCTGAAATTCTTGCCGTCGGCGAGGCGATGGAACGGGCATTGGCGCTGCTTGAAAGCGGCGAGGTGGTCGCCATTCCGACCGAGACCGTCTATGGGCTCGCCGGCGACGCCACCAACGGCATCGGCGTGGCGCGCATCTTCGAGGCCAAGGGGCGGCCGCGCTTCAACCCTCTGATCGCCCATATCGCCGATATGGCGATGGCCGAGCGCATTGCTTTGTTCGATCCGCTGTCGAGGAAATTGGCGCTTGCGTTCTGGCCGGGTCCTTTGACGCTGGTGCTGCCGCAGCGGCCCGGCAACGGCATTCATCCGCTGGTCAGCGCCGGGCTCGACACGATCGCCTTGCGCATGCCGAGGGGCTTTGGCGGCGACCTGATTGCAAGGCTTGGCCGGCCGCTTGCGGCTCCCAGCGCCAATTCCTCCGGCAGGATCAGCGCGACGACGGCGCAGGCCGTGGCGGCTGATCTCGGCGCACGCATAAAGCTGGTCGTCGATGGCGGCGCGACGCCGGTCGGGCTGGAATCGACCATCGTCAAGGCCGAAGAGGGAAAATTGCGTCTGCTGAGGCCCGGCGGCATTGCCGCCCAGGAAATCGAGGCGGTCGTCGGCATGGACCTGTTGCGCGGCGCCAACGCCGGTGTCGAGGCGCCGGGCATGCTTGCCTCGCACTATGCGCCTGACGCCGCGGTGCGGCTCAACGCCGGGACCGTCGGCGAAGGCGAGGCGCTGCTGGCCTTCGGCAAACGTCGCGCCGAAGGCTGGCAAAAGGCGGCCGCCTGCCTCAATCTGTCCGAGGCCGGTGACCTGCGCGAAGCGGCGAGCAATCTTTTCGCCTACATGCAGCAACTCGATCGCAGCGGCGCGCGGACCATCGCCGTGGAACCCGTTCCCTTCGACGGGCTCGGCGAAGCGATCAACGATCGGCTTTCACGGGCCGCCGCGCCGCGTGACAATAGCTTGCCGCCAACCTAGTTTCGCGCACATGACCGACATCGCCGAGATTCCCGACACCGCTCTCATCGACCGCTTCGCGGCGATCGTAGGCGAAAAATACGCGTTGCGCGACCAGCGCGATATAGCACCCTACATCACCGAACGGCGCGGGCTATGGCATGGCGCGACATCGCTCGTGCTGCGGCCAGGCAGCGTCGAGGAGGTCAGCCGGATCCTGCGGCTGGCGACCGAGACGGCAACGCCAATCGTGCCGCAAAGCGGCAATACCGGGTTGGTCGGCGCCCAGGTGCCGGACAGGTCCGGCCGCGAAATCGTGCTGTCCCTGTCGCGGCTGAACCGCATCCGCGAGATCGATGTCTTGTCCAACACCGTGACGGCGGAGGCCGGCGTCATCTTGCAGACGTTGCAGGAAGCGGCCGATGCCGCAGACCGGCTGTTTCCGCTGTCGCTGGCCGCGCAGGGCTCCTGCCAGATCGGCGGCAATCTTTCCTCCAATGCCGGCGGCACCGGCGTGCTGGCCTATGGCAATGCACGCGAGCTCTGCCTCGGCGTCGAGGTGGTGTTGCCGACCGGCGAAGTGTTCGACGATCTGCGCAAGCTGAAGAAGGACAATACCGGCTACGACCTCAAGAACCTGTTCGTCGGCGCCGAAGGCACGCTCGGCATCATCACCGCCGCCGTGCTGAAACTGTTCCCGAAGCCGAAAGGTCGCGAGGTCGCGTTCGTCGGCCTGCCGTCGGCCGAGGCGGCGCTGTCGCTGTTCAGCCTGGCGACGGACCGCGCCGGCGCCGCGCTCACCGCCTTCGAACTGATCGGCAAGCGGCCCTACGATTTCACGCTGGCGCATGCCCAGGGCGTGGTGCGGCCGCTGGCGCAGGATTGGCCGTGGTATGTGCTGATGCAGATCTCGTCCGGCCGTTCACCAGAAGATGCCAGGGCCTTGATCGAGGACGTGCTCGGGGCCGGGCTGGAACAGGAAATCGTCGGCGATGCGGTGATCGCGGCCAGCCTTGCGCAAGGCGATGCCTTCTGGAATTTTCGCGAGGTGCTGCCCGACGCGCAGAAGCCCGAGGGCGCCTCGATCAAGCATGACATTTCGGTCCCGGTGGCATCGATCCCACGTTTCATCGAAGAGGCCGCCGGCGCGGTGGCTTCGGTCAGCCCCGGAGCGCGCGTGGTCTGCTTCGGCCATATGGGCGACGGCAATCTCCACTATAACATCTCGCGGCCCATCGACGGCGACGACCAGGCGTTTCTCGATCTCTACCACCCCATGAACAAGGCCGTGCACGACGTCGTGCGCTCCTTCCACGGCTCGATCTCGGCCGAGCACGGCATCGGCCAGTTGAAGCGGGACGAACTGATCGCCACCGCCCCGCCGATGGCGATCGACCTGATGCGCAGGGTCAAGCAGGCCTTCGACCCGGCCGGCATCATGAATCCTGGTAAGGTTATCTGATCCTTTCGGATTCAAGCGCTCGGTCGCATTCCGATAACCATCCCCGTGATCAGCAAAATTTAACCGACTTTCTTAAGCGCGGCGGTAAGGAGGCCGCGCTACTGTTTCCCCATAACGAGGCCGGGAAAACTGGCCCGGAGAGAACCGGACACCGGCTCTCAGGAGAAACAGGAAGGCATTCAATGAACACTGGACTGAAGCCAGTCTGGGCGGGACGCAACATGCGCCTCGACCCATTCCGCCTGCCGCAGGTGGTAAGCTACGCCACGCGCGACGACTATGGCGACGTGACCTTCACCATCGACCACCGTGGCGCCGTGATCCGCCGCCTGCTCGAGATGAGCGGCGTACCGGCGATCATCGCTCTGCCCGCCAATGCGTTCCGCGGCGTTGCCGCCCGCGCGATGGAGGACCCGGAAGGTAACGTCACGGTGACTTTGGAACTCCTGCACAATGATCCGATGCTGTCGGTGCCGCTGCTGGTGGCCGACGATCTCGACGACGTCGCCGCCGACTGGCGCGCCTGGGCCGACGCCTATCGCCTGCCGATGCTGTTGATCGAATCGGACGGCATCGCCCGCACGCTGGAGGAATCGCTCGGCGCCGCCATCAAGACGCTGCCGCCGCAGGACCGCCGCAAGGGCCGCGTTTCGACCATGCGCCGCCCGCGCTTCCTCGCCCGCCGCAGGGCGGGTGACCTCGGTCTCAGGCTGGTGATCGGCGGCGAGGAGATCATCGCGCGCGAATAGGCTGAAATTCTGTCTGGAAGGCTGGCGCCGGCTAGCGCCACCTTCTCTCCGTAAACGGGGAGAAGGAAAAGAAAACTACACCAGTGGCTTCAGCGCCACCCACAGCGCGCCGCCGATGAGGCCGAGGAAGATCAGCCAGCCGACCTGGTTGTTCGACCTGAACAGCCGCAGGCATTGATCCGGATTGTCGATATCCAGCACCAGGATCTGCCGCGCCATGTGGGCGCCGGCGGCGATAAGTCCGGCCAGAGCCACGACAGGGGCCTGCGCTGACGCGATGGCGATGGCGAAGCAGACAAGCGCGCCGCCGTAAAGCCCGGCCAGCCACGACTTGGTATTGTCGCCGAACAGGCGCGCGGTCGAGCGTACGCCGACGATGGCGTCGTCTTCCTTGTCCTGGTGCGCATAGATCGTGTCGTAGCCGATCACCCACAGGATCGAGCCGAGATAGAGCATGACGGCCGGCCCGTCGAGGTCGCCGAACTCAACCGCCCATCCCATCAGCGCGCCCCAGGAAAAGGCAAGGCCGAGAACCAGTTGCGGCCAGTTGGTGATCCGCTTCATGAATGGATAGATGGCGACGATGGCCAGCGAGCAGACGCCGAGCAGGACGGCGAAGCTGTTGAACTGCAAGAGCACGGCAAGTCCGACCAGTGCCTGCAGGATGACAAACAGCCACGCCCCACGCCGCGTGACCTTGCCCGACGGAAGCGGCCGCGAGCGCGTGCGCTCGACCTGATTGTCGATGTCTTCGTCAGCCAAGTCGTTGTAGGTGCAGCCGGCGCCGCGCATGGCGATGGCGCCGGCCAGGAACAGCACGAGATACAAGGGCGCCGGCAGCAGTGAAAGCAGCGGATCGCCCGGGCGCGGGTAGGCGCTGGCCGCGAGAGCCGCGGACCACCAGCACGGCCACAAAAGCAACTGCCAGCCGATCGGCCGGTCCCATCGGGCAAGCTGTGCGTAGGGCCATATCGGCCGCGGCAGCACGCGGTAGACCCAATGGCCGTTCGGCGCGTCGGCGACGCGGCCCTGGGCTGCTTTCGACTGAACCGTTTCCATGACGATGGAGTGGCAGCAGCCGCGCAAACCGTCAAGCGGCGAGCAGGGCAGTGGCATTCGTCAGCGCTTCAGGAGGCGAAGATGTCGCGGGTGGAGAACCAGCCCTTTGCCACGTCGATGAAGGCCAGCACGGCATTGGGCAGGCGCTGATGCGTGTCATGGGTGAGGATGATGCGCTGCATGGGCAGCGGATCGGAAAGCGGTTTGCAGACGAGAGGCAAGCCGTCATAGCTGCGGTCGCCATGCGGCCTCGTGTAGCTGACGGCGACGCCGAAGCCGTTGGCCACCATGCTGCGCTGGAGTTCGAACGAGCTTGTCTGCCTGTCGGCGACCGGCAACAGGCCACGGCTGCGGAACAGGTCCAGCATGTGCTGCCAGCTATGCGGCTGGTCCGTCGTGATCAGCGGATAGGCGGCCAGATCGGCCAGGCTGACATCGGGACGATCCGCCAGCGCGTGTCCAGCCGGCAAAAGCGCGTGCGGCCTGAGCTCATGCAGCAGGATGCGGGCGAAATGCGAAGGCAGCCCAAGATCATAGGTGAGCCCGAGGTCGACGGCGGCATCGCCGAGGCGCCGCCCGAGCGTCTCGAAGGTCTCGTCGCGCACGATCACTGCAACCTCAGGATGGCGTTCCGAGAAGGCGCGGATCAGGGCCGGCGCGAAATAAGGCGCCAGATCTTCGAAGCATCCGAGCACCAGTTCGCCCCCGAGCGCCGACTTGCGCGAGCCGAGACCGATGAGCTCGTCCGTCTCGGCAAGGACCTGTTTCGCCTTGGCCACCACGGCGCGGCCGAAGGATGTCAGCGAAACGCCGCTTCCGCGCTGGCGCACGAAGAGTTTCTGGCCGAAATCCTGTTCGACCGCGTCGATGGCCACCGAAATGGACGGCTGTGAAACGTTCAACGCCCTGGCCGCGCGGGTAACGCTGCCATGGCGAGCGACGGCAACCAGATAGCGCAATTGCGTGAGGGTAGGGCTCATAGAATATAACTATATGACGGATCAGAAGTTATTATTTTACTGAATGAAAGAGGGTTGCGATAGTGGCATCGATCCCTGAAAGGAGAATGCCATGGCTTCCCGGACCGCACCTCGCGCGATCGACACAGGCTTGATCGATGCGCGGACAATAGCGGATTACCAGCGCGACGGCGCTGTCTGCATCCGCGGCGCTTTCAAGGACTGGGTCGAAACGATCGCCGCCGGCATCGAGCGCAACATGCAAAACCGCAGCGCCACCGCCTCGGACATCGCCAACGGCCGCGGCAGCTTCTTCGACGACTACTGCAACTGGGAACGCATTCCCGAATTCGTCAAGCTGGTGCGCGAATCGCCGGCGGCCGAACTGGCGGCCGCGGTGATGCGGTCGCGCACGGCGCAGTTCTTCCACGATCATGTCCTTGTCAAGGAACCGGGCACCCAGAAGCCGACGCCCTGGCATCAGGATATCCCTTACTACTTCGTCGACGGCCGGCAGACGGTGAGCTTCTGGATCCCTATCGACCCTGTAAAGGAGGCAACGCTGCGGCTGATTGCCGGCTCGCACAAATGGGACAAGATGATCCTGCCGGTGCGTTGGCTCGACGACAGCAATTTCTATGCCGACGAGGGCGACTACCTGCCGGTGCCGGATCCAGACACGGACCCCTCGCTGGAGGTGCTTGAATGGGAAATGGAGCCGGGCGATGCCATCCTGTTCGATTTCAGGACAGCGCATGGCGCGCGCGGCAACCTGACCGCGGCGCGGCGGCGGGCGCTTTCGCTGCGCTGGGTCGGCGACGACGCCCACTATGTCGAACGGCCGGGGCGCACCTCCCCGCCCTATCATGGCCATGGCATGCAGCCGGGGCAGAAGCTGCGCGAGGACTGGTTCCCGGTCGTCTTCCAGGGCTGAGGCGCTTGCCCGAAATCGGCGGCGGAGTACGCCGCCGATTTCGGGCGGGGGTAACGTTCCCGTGCGCAATTCCGATCAAAGCGCCCGGATGCCTTGACCCGTCGTCCAGAGAGCAATAGCGGGTTCTCTGGAAGATTACAGGCATCAAGAGGTGGCCATGAACGTTCTTCTTCTCGGCTCCGGCGGCCGCGAACATGCGCTCGCCTGGAAGATCGCCGCGTCGCCGTTGCTGACCAAGCTCTATGCTGCGCCCGGCAATCCTGGCATCGGCCGCGAGGCGGAGCTGGTCAAGCTCGACATCGCCGATCATTCCGCTGTCGCCGCCTTCTGCAAGGACAAGCAGATCGACCTCGTAGTGGTTGGGCCGGAAGGGCCGCTGGTGGCCGGCATCGCCGACGATCTGCGTGGCTGGGGCATCCGCGTCTTTGGCCCGTCGCGTGCGGCGGCGCGGCTCGAAGGATCGAAGGGCTTCACCAAGGATCTCTGCGCCAGATATGACATCCCCACCGCCACCTATGGCCGTTTCTCAGACCTGGCATCGGCCAAGGCCTATGTCGAGAAGATGGGCACGCCGATTGTCATCAAGGCCGATGGCCTTGCCGCGGGCAAGGGCGTCACGGTCGCAATGACGATGGATGAGGCGCTGGCCGCGCTCGACGCCTGTTTCGACGGCTCTTTCGGCACGGCCGGCGCGGAAGTGGTGATCGAGGAGTTTCTGACCGGCGAGGAGGCCAGCTTCTTCTGCCTGTGCGACGGCACTACAGCACTGCCCTTCGGCACCGCGCAGGATCACAAACGCGTCGGCGACGGTGATGTCGGCCCCAACACCGGCGGCATGGGCGCCTATTCGCCGGCCCCGGTAATGACGCCGCAGATGGTAGAGCGCACCATGCGCGAGATCATCGAACCGACCATGCGTGGCATGGCTTTAACGGGTGCATCCTTCGCCGGCATTCTCTTCGCCGGGCTGATGATAACGGACGAAGGGCCGAAGCTGATCGAATACAACACCCGCTTCGGCGACCCCGAATGCCAGGTGCTGATGATGCGGCTGAAGGACGACCTGCTGGTGCTGCTCAATGCCGCCGTCGATGGCCAGCTCGCGCACATATCGGCGCGCTGGAGCGACGAGGCGGCACTGACCGTCGTCATGGCCGCGAGGGGCTATCCCGGGACGCCCGAAAAAGGCTCGGTCATTCGCGGGCTCGATGAGGCTGCCAGCCAGGGCGCCCAGATTTTCCATGCCGGCACCGCCATCAATGGCGGTGCGCTGGTCGCCAATGGCGGTCGCGTCTTGAACGTCACCGCGGTCGGCGCGACTGTCGGCGAGGCGCAGGAGAAGGCCTATGCCGCGCTCGACCGTATCGACTGGCCGCAGGGCTTCTGCCGCCGCGACATTGGCTGGCAGGCCGTGGCGCGCGAAGCGGCAGGAGCAAGCTGACCGCAAGCATCCGGTCGCACAAATTCAGCGTTTGCCGCGGTCGGGTTCGGTAGAAGCGGTGCTCACCGGGTCGGCCGCCGCAGCGAAGGCGGCGTCGAGTTGCGCTGGGGTACGCTGCCCGGTGCGCTTCCAGGAGACATATTGGACGATGCCGAAGATCGGCCGCCGCGGCACCGTCTTCACGACAGGCATGCGGAACCCGTCGCGGAATTTCGACCAGCGCGAACCAAGCACCGCGACCATTTCCCCGAAACTCGGCGGCGTCGCCACATCGGCGTAGATGAGGGTGGTCTTGCCGGCCAAAGCGGCTTCGCGCGAGAGCGGCACCGGTACGCTGGCGAGATAATCCGCGGGCACGTCGATCAGCCCGCCGAACGGCCATTGCTGGCGCAGCGTGGCGGCATCTGTCGGCGCGACGTTGACGTCGATGTCGTCCGGCGTCCCGGCTACCCTGTAGGGGCAACGGAAGCGGCCGCAATTGGCCTGCGCGGAAAACTGCCAGAGCGCATAGCCTTGCCAGTTGCCGATGGGAAAATGCACGTCGATGTCAGGCTTGTAGCGCGCGTACCAAAGCGGCAGCCGCGACAGCAGCCGGTATTTGTAGCTGTTGTCGGCGATATACTGGGCGGTCTTGCCATTGGTGTAGAGTACCGGGAAGCGGCCGATGCGCCGATGCACCTGGCGCACGAACGCCTCGGCGTCGTCGAGCGACATCCATTGCGCGGGATCGATGCCTTCGATGTCGAGGGCCATGAGGTCGTCCGGCGCGGGATCGGCGAAATCGAGGAAATTATTGGCCTGCTCGACCGGATTGCCGGGGCGGGCGAGGTGATAGGCGCCCCATTTCAGGCCGAGCGCCTTGGCGACCACCTTGCGCGTCTGGAACAGTTCGCGCGTCACCGCATGGCGTTTCCACAGTGCCTTGCAGAGTTTGACCTCGGTATCGTCTCCGGAGCAGGAATAGGGCGGCGACATGCCGTCGGAGGCTTTGTTGATGAAGCCGACGACGCGCTTGTCCGTGGCAAGCTGCGCCCAGTCGATGGAATTGTATTCGTAGGCATCGACGACAAGCGCCCGGTCGGCACTTTTCCACGGCTCGGAGAAATCCGAGGCCCTTGCCGCCGGTGTCAGCGCCATCATCGCCGCGAGAGCGATCGCTGGGCGGCGAAGAAGATGCGCCGTTCTCTTCAAACAGGAATCCCCGTTGATCAAAGGCAAATCCTGGACCGCTATGGTTAAGGATTCGCTTTCAAGGCAATGCGGTCCGTCAGCCGAACAGCTTCAACGCCGTCGCTACTGATAGGAACAGCGACAACCGCCGGTCTTGAAATGGCCTGAAACCATATTTGCAATAGAAGGCGGCGGCCATGTCGTCCTTTGCGTCGACGATCAGTGCGAAGGAAGCAGGAGCAGCTTGGGCGCAGCGCCGAAGTGCATCCACGATCAGTATCGATCCTACTCTTTTTCCCTGATATCGGGTATCAACTGCCAACCTTCCGATCAATATGGCGGGCAGGACCGGGTAACGCGGTAGGCGTCTTGTCAGGTCTTCCGGCAGAGAAGTGATGGGCACATTTGACGCTGCAAGAGTGTAGTATCCGGCAATGAGATCGACATCACGGTCCGCGGCGACAAAGCAGTTGCTAACTCGGCGTTTGACGTCCTGGCTTGCCAACTCGTGTAGATATTGGCCGAGTGCCAGCACGCCACAGCTGAATGTCTTACGATCATACGATCCGCCCAGCGGCTCGATGATCAAGCCTAGACTCACCGGGATTCGACGACAACTCGCTTGTAGGCGTCGGCGGCTTTGCGCAGCGCTTCATTAGGTTCGGGCGGATTGAGAATGGCCTCTACCAGAGCGAGCTGATCCTCGATGGACAGGCGGATGATAGCGATCTCCTCAATGGTGCGTTGTGCAGCTTCCTGCGCTGCGGAGACCACGAAGTCGCTGACGCTGCGGCCCTGGATTTCGGCGGCACGTTTCATCACACTCAGCATATCCGGGGATATCCGAGCTTCGAGACGGGAGGTACGGGTCAGTTGGTTTGTCATTTCGATCACCTCTAGCACGGTATGTACGGGAATACATATCAAGTGCGACGGTCAGCGCGGCCGAATGGCTGAACTTCAAACGGATCCGGCGCGGGCTGTTGCGGCAGCGTGCCTTCGGCCGCGCGTTTGCGATGATGGGCGATCGAGCATTTCGGCGAGCACAATATACCGCGATCCGACCAATAGGCGGCGCCGTTTTCCAATTCACCGTGATAATATGAGAACCCCGCCGCCCGGTAGGGCAGGCCGCACTCGATACAACGGTAGGCGTCAGGTCTGGCAAGCATGAGTTGGTTTCCAGTCGGCTGGTTCTGGTCTGTTGCCGGTCGATTTTGACCCGGCGTCCATCGCATTTAATACGAGCCGGCGCGATTGCAAAATCAGCGTGACAAAATTTGACGTTTACGTAAAAAGAAGATGGGCGATCGCCCAAAGGCGAAATACGGTGTGTGGCAAGCAGGTCCCACTCAGGTCCTAGGATCAGCCTGGCCGATGCATCAGGAGGAGCGAGCGGCATGTATCTGGCACCGGTCGAGGACATCGCGTTCACCCTCAAGCATGTGGCCGGCCTGAAGCCTGCCCTCGATGACGGCACGTTCGGCGATCTCGGCGAGGATCTCGTCGACGCCGTTCTTAGCGAGGCCGGCCGCTTCGCCACCGAAGAGGTCGCGCCGCTCTACAAGATTGGCGACGAGCATGGCGCGGTGCTGAAGGACGCGGCAGTGACCATGCCGCCGGGCTGGAAGGAACTTTATCGCCGCTGGATCGACGGCGGCTGGAACGCGCTCTCCGGCCCGGAAGGATATGGCGGGCAGGCGCTTCCGACCATGCTCGGCGTCGCCGCGCTCGAAATGTGGAATTCCGCCGCCATGGCCTTCGGCATTGGCCCGACGCTGACCATGGGTGCGGTCGAGGCGCTCGACAAGCACGCTTCGGAAGAGCTCAAGGCCAAGTATCTCGCAAAGCTCGTCTCCGGCGAGTGGATGGGCACGATGAACCTGACTGAGCCGCAGGCCGGCTCGGACCTCGCTGCCTTGCGCACGCGCGCCGAACCGGCCCGCGACGGCACCTACCGCATCTTCGGCCAGAAGATATTCATCACCTATGGCGAGCATGATCTCACCGACAATATCGTCCATCTGGTACTGGCGCGGCTGCCTGACGCGCCTGCGGGCACGCGCGGCATCTCGCTCTTCCTGGTGCCGAAATTCCTGGTCGGCGCGGACGGCTCGCCTGGCGCACGCAACGACGTCTTCTGTTCGGGCCTCGAGCACAAGCTCGGCATCCATGCCTCGCCGACCTGCACCATGATCTATGGCGACGGTTTTCAGGGCGCCAAGCCCGGCGCCATCGGATGGCTGATCGGCGAGGAGAACAAGGGGCTGGCCTGCATGTTCACCATGATGAACAATGCCCGCCTCGCCGTCGGGATGCAGGGCGTGGCGGTCGCGGAAGCCGCGACCCAGAAGGCGATCGCCTATGCCAATGAGCGCCGCCAGGGCAAGGCGGCGGATTACGCCGGCGCCGGCATGGCGCCGATCGTCCATCACCCCGACGTGCAGCGCAATCTCCTGACCATGAAGGCGCTGACGCAGATCGCGCGGGCGATCAGCTATTCCTGTGCCCATGCCATCGACCTGGCGCGCGTATCGTCTGGTGACCAGGCGGCGCATTGGCGCGACCGGGCCAACCTGTTGACGCCGCTTGCCAAGGCTTTTTCGACCGATATCGGCGTCGAGGTCGCCTCGCTTGGCGTCCAGGTCCATGGCGGCATGGGTTTCATCGAGGAGACGGGGGCTGCGGCACTCTATCGCGACGCCCGCATCGCGCCGATCTACGAGGGCACCAACGGCATCCAGGCGATCGATCTGGTGACCCGAAAACTGCCGCTCGGCGGCGGCGAGCATGTGCACGGCTTCATCGCCGAGCTTGCCGCTGTCGCCAGCGCCGTGCGGACATCAAATCTCGAAGGGTTTGGCCATACGGCCGATGCTCTCGACCGCGGGCTCGACGATCTGACGCAAGCGACACGTTTCCTGCAAAAACTGTCGGCCGATGGCCGGACTGGCGAGGCGCTTGCCGGCGCGACACCCTATCTCCGGCTGGTCTCGCTTGCAGCCGGCGGCGCCTACTTGGCGCGGGGCGCCCTTGCCGATCACGGCCGCGTCGCCCTTTGCCGCTTTTTCGCCGAAAACCTGCTCGGCGAGACAAGTGCCTTGAAGGAGCGCGTTGTCGACGGCGCCGCAAGCCTCGCCGCTGCCGGCAAGACATTGATTTCCGCCTGACGTTCACAAGGAAAGAACCGTGACAGACCATATCCTCGTCGAGCGCCAGGGCGCCATGCAGATCATCCGCATAAACCGCCCGGACAAGAAGAACGCGCTGACGCGCGCCATGTACGCCAAGATGTCGCAAACCTTGGCCGAAGGGGATGTGGATCCGGCAATTCGCGTCCATGTCTTTCTCGGCGTGCCCGGTGCCTTCTCCTCCGGCAACGACCTCGCCGATTTCATGGTCGTCGCGACTGGCGGCGAAGGCGGCACGGAAGTCTGGGATTTCCTGATGGCGCTGGCCAGGGTCGAAAAACCCATCGTCTCCGGTGTCGACGGCATCGCGGTCGGCATCGGCACCACGCTCAATTTGCACTGCGACCTGACCTTCGCCACGCCGCGCACCGTGTTCAGGACACCCTTCGTCGACCTCGGCCTTGTGCCCGAAGCGGGATCGAGCCTGCTGGCGCCGCGCATCCTGGGCCAGCAGGGCGCGTTCGCGCTGCTCGGCCTTGGCGAAGGCTTCTCGGCCGAACGCGCCAAGGCCGCTGGTCTGATCTACGAAGTTGTCGAGGAAGGAGCGCTGGAGGCGTCGGTTCTGGCGGCCGCCGGCCAGATCGCCGCCAAGCCGCCGCAGGCGCTCAGGATCGCGCGCGACCTGATGCGCGGCTCTCGCGAGGACCTCGTCGCCCGCATCAACGTGGAAAGCGAGCATTTTCGCGAGCGGCTGAAATCGGACGAAGCCCGCGCTGCACTGACGGCATTCATGACCAGAAAAAAATAGTTCGGCCCCCGCCTCCCTTAGATGGGGAGGTCGGCCCGCAGGGTCGGGGTGGGTGGAGCGCCGACCTATCCCGCGTGCCTCGGTCGCCACTGGCCAGCCCCGGCTAGGCGCAGTGAGGATGTCGGCGCTAGTTTACAAACTCAGGGATAAAGCCGCGTCTTCTCCCAACCGCCCCCGGCATTGCGCGAAAACACCACGCGGTCATGCAGCCGAAACGGTCTGTCGTGCCAGAACTCGATCGTCTTCGGCACGATGCGGAAACCCGACCAGTGTTTTGGGCGCGGAATCTCGCCGATGGCGTAGCGGGCCGTGTATTCGGCCACCGCCTTTTCCAGCGCGAACCGGCTTTCCAGCGGCCGCGACTGTTTCGAGGCCCAGGCGCCGATGCGGCTGCCGCGCGGCCGTGTCGCGTAATAGGCGTCGGCTTCGGCATCGCTGACGATCTCCACCGGCCCGCGCACGCGCACCTGGCGGCGCAGCGATTTCCAGTGGAAGCACATCGCCGCCTTCATACTGCCTAGGATCTCCCGGCCCTTGGCGCTTTCGAAATTCGTGTAGAACACAAAGCCGCTCTCATCGAACCCCTTGAGCAGCACCATCCGCACATCCGGCATGCCCTCGGCATCGACGGTTGCCAACGCCACGCCGTTGGGGTCGTTCATTTCGCTTTTGGTGGCGTCGTCCAGCCATGCGGCAAAAAGGCGAAACGGCTCGGCGGCCTCGGTAAAGTCACCGCTTGTTAACTCAGTCTCACTCATAGTTTTTCTCAAATTTTCATCAAACAGGGGAGGTTGCCGATTGTCGCGTATCGCGCAAGCTTTTGACAGCAGGCAAGGCAGCCTATTTGCTTCAGCCAGCGCCAAAGCCGCGATCATGATGATTGCCTTGCCGCTTGCCGCATGTGGCGCGGGCGGCTTCAGCCTGCAAAAGGCCGAGGTCGATCGCTCGATCCTGACCGGCAGCATTTCGGCTCCAGCCGCGCCGGCCGATTCGGACCGCGATTCCGACCAGACGACGATCGGCAACGCGGTGTCCTCCGCCGACATCGAGCAGCTCGGCGGTCAAGCCGTGCCGTGGGCCAATGCCGGTACGGGTTCGCGCGGCTCAATTACCGAACTGGCGGAATTGAAGGACGGGGGCCAGACCTGCCGCCGCTTCAAGGCTTCGCGCGAAAGCTTTGACGGCGTTGCCATGTTCGCGGGCGAACTTTGCCTGGCCAGCGCCGGCGGCTGGCGCATGCAGGACTTCAGGGCGCTTTGAGCTTCCACCTTTGAAATAACGTCCAGCACTGGAATTTCTTCCTATGCGAGCGCATATAAGAGGCGACTATGGACTCACTCTTTCTCCAGGGCAGGAAGCATGCGCGACCCCTATGAGGTGCTGGGCGTTGCAAAGAACGCATCGGCCAAGGACATAAAATCGGCGTACCGCAAACTCGCCAAGAAGCATCATCCGGACCAGAATCCGAATGATCCCAGGGCGAAGGACCGTTTTGCCGCGGCCAATCAGGCCTATGAGATCGTCGGGGACGAGAAGACCCGCGCCGCTTTCGATCGGGGCGAGATCGACGCCGACGGCAAGCCGCGTTTCCAGGGCTTCGAGGGCGCCCCCGGTGGCGGTGACCCCTTCGCCGGTTTTCGCCGCCAGCAGCAGGGAGCCGGCGGTTCGCGATTCGAGTTCCGCTCCGGACGCCCGGGCGGCGATCCGTTCGACGGCAACAGCGATATCTTCAGCCAGATTTTTGGCGACGTCTTCTCCGGCTCGCGCGGCCCCGGCCAAAGCGGGGCAGGAATGGGTGACCGCCGCCAGCCGGCAACTGCCGCCGACCTGAATGTCACGCTCGACATCACCATCGAGGAAGCGGCGAACGCTGAAAAGGTCACGGCGATGTTCCCTGACGGCCGCAAGGTGGCGGTCAAGCTGCCGGCCTATGTCGAGGACGGGCAGACCATCCGGCTGAAGGGGCAGGGCGAGCAAGGGCCGGGCCAGCCCGGCGACGCGTTGGTCAAGATCCGCTTCCGCCGGCATCCGCGCTACCGCCTGGAGGGCCGCGACCTGCATGCCGATTTGCCGGTGGGGCTGGCCGATGCCGTGCTTGGCGCCAAGGTGGCCGTAGAAACGCCGACCGGCAAGCTCGCGGTCAACGTTCCCGCCTGGTCGAGCTCGGACAAGGTCCTGCGCCTGAAGGGCAGGGGCCTGCCGGAAAAGGCCGGCGGCCACGGTGATCTCTACGCCCATGTGCGCATCATGCTGCCAGAAGGCGGCGACAGCGCGCTCGAAGGGCTGTTGCGCAGCCAAAAAGGCTGATTGGCGGCTCTTGTCCCCGAACTGTCCCGTTTGAGCGCTTGAAGGGGCTCTGTGCCTGTGCGATAGGGCTCTCCACAAATAAGAAATCTTGCGGAGAGCACGCATATGGCGGGTGGACAGGGCCTGATGGCCGGCAAACGCGGCCTGATCCTCGGCGTCGCCAACAACAGGTCGATCGCCTACGGCATCGCCAAGGCATGCGTCGACCACGGCGCCGAGATCGCGCTGACCTATCAGGGTGAAGCGTTCAAGAAGCGGGTCGAGCCACTGGCTGCGGAACTCGGCGCCTTTGTCGCCGGCCATTGCGATGTGACCGATCCGGCGAGCCTCGACGACGTTTTCGCAAATGTCGCCAATCATTGGGGCAAGCTCGACTTCCTCGTCCATGCCATCGCTTTTTCCGACAAGGACGAACTGACCGGCCGCTATGTCGAGACGACGCGCGATAATTTCCTGCGCACGATGGATATTTCGGTCTATTCCTTCACCACCATCGCCAAGCGCGCCGAGGCGCTGATGACCGATGGCGGTTCGCTTTTGACGCTGACCTATTACGGCGCCGAAAAGGTGATGCCGCATTACAACGTCATGGGCGTCGCCAAGGCCGCACTCGAGGCCAGCGTGCGTTACCTCGCCGTCGATCTCGGCGCCAAGAAGATCCGCGTCAACGCGATCTCGGCGGGCCCGATCAAGACGCTGGCCGCTTCCGGCATTGGTGACTTCCGCTACATCCTGAAGTGGAACGAGTACAATTCGCCGCTGAAGCAGACGGTCACCCAGGAAGAGGTCGGCGATTCCGGCGTCTATTTCCTGTCCGACCTGTCGCGCGGCGTCACCGGCGAAGTGCATCATGTCGATTCCGGCTATCACGTCGTCGGCATGAAGGCGGTCGACGCACCTGACATTTCGACAGTCAAGGATTAACTCCTCCGCCTATCCTCCGCCCAGGCCCTGGCCCGACCTCCGGAAGACCTGATGTACCCGCTGGTTTATATCGTGCGCCACGGCCAGACCGCGTGGAATGCCGAATTCCGGCTTCAGGGGCAGGCCGATACCGACATCAACGCGCTCGGCCGCGAGCAGGCGAGCGCAAACGGGCATCGGCTGGCTGACCTGATCTCCAATCCCGCAGAGTTCGATTTCGTTGCCAGCCCGATGCGGCGCACGCGCGAGACCATGGAGCGCATTCGCGCCGCCATGAAGCTCGACCCGGCTGCCTACGGGACCGATCCCCGCCTTGTTGAAGTGAATTTCGGCGACTGGCAGGGTTTCACCTTTGCCGAGCTGGAGACGCAATTTCCGGGTGCGAGCAGGACGCGTGCGCTGGACAAATGGAACTTTCAGCCACCGGGCAAAGATGCCGAGAGCTACCAGATGCTGCTAGAACGGGTAAAGCCGTGGTTCGACGCGCTCGAGCGCCAGACAGTCTGCGTGACGCATGGCGGCGTCATGCGCACCTTGTTTCGCTTCGTGCTTGACATGGCCGAGGACGATGCGGCGAAGCTGGCGATACCGCAGGACCGCGTGCTCAAGCTGGAAGGCGACAGCCTGGGGTGGCTTTAGGCACCTGGCACGATCCAGGAAGGCTCATGCAGGCTGCCGGCGCAGGTGCATAAAACGGCTGTAACGGCTCAACAAACGCCGAACAGCCGATTTGCATTGGAAGCCTAGTCGGAGTCGCTGTCAGGCAACTGCATATCGGTGACGACGTTTTCGCCATTGGTCACGTCATAGGCGATGACGATGTCCATGCCCGGCTTCAGCGCGTCGAGATCGGTTTCCGCGTTCAGCTTGTAGGATTTGCCGTCGTCCAGCGTCAGGGTCAGCGCGTCCTTGTCGATCTTCTTGATCAGGCCTTCGGTCTGCCCGGCGAAAGCGGCGATGCAAAGCAGGAATGTGGCGGCAACAGCGCCAATCAGGGTACGCATCATCGTCCTCTTTGGTATTGCGCCGGCATGGGTAGCGGCGGATCCTCAACGGCGAATGGAGCAGAGCAGAAACCAATCGAATGTGTCAAAACTAAATCCGAAGATCACGGTTTGACCCCTGTGGAAAACGCCAATAGAAGGCAGGCTTCAGTCGGCTCCGATGCCGGGCAGGGCACTTTGCGATGTCTCACAACACGTTCGGCCATCTTTTCCGCGTCACCACCTGGGGCGAAAGCCATGGGGCCGCATTGGGCTGCGTGGTCGACGGCTGCCCACCCGGCATCCGCTTCACGCGTGACGAAATCCAGGCCGAACTCGACAAGCGCCGGCCCGGCCAGTCGCGCTTCGTCACGCAGCGCCGTGAGCCTGACGAAGTGAAGGTGCTGTCGGGCTTCATCCTTGACGATGACGGCGAGACGATGATCGCGACAGGTACGCCGATCTCCATGCTGATCGAGAATGTCGACCAGCGCTCGAAGGACTATGGAGAGATCGCCCGCCAGTACAGGCCGGGCCATGCGGACTACACCTATGACGTCAAATACGGCGTGCGCGACTATCGCGGCGGCGGCCGATCCTCGGCGCGCGAGACCGCGGCTCGGGTCGCCGCCGGAGCCCTCGCCCGCAAGGTCGTGCCGGGCATGGTGGTGCGCGGTGCACTGGTATCGATGGGCGAGAAGTCGATCGACCGCGCCAACTGGAACTGGAATTTCATTGGCGACGCGGACAATCCGTTCTTCACGCCGGATCCGGCGTCCGTTCCCGTTTTCACGAGCTATCTCGACGGCATCCGCAAGGCGGGTTCCTCCGTCGGCGCCGTGATCGAGATCGTCGCCGACGGCGTTCCGGCCGGCCTCGGCGCGCCGATCTACGCAAAGCTCGACCAGGATATCGCGTCAGGCCTGATGTCGATCAACGCCGTCAAGGGCGTCGAGATCGGCAACGGCTTCGAGGCCGCCCGCATCACCGGCGAACAGAATGCCGACGAGATGCGCATCGGCAATGACGGCCAGCCGGTGTTCCTGTCCAACAATGCCGGCGGCATCCTTGGCGGTATCTCGACCGGCCAGGCGATCATCGCCCGCTTCGCCGTCAAGCCGACGTCTTCAATCCTGACGCCCCGGAAGTCGATCGACAAGGACGGCAACGACGTCGAAGTGATGACCAAGGGTCGCCATGATCCGTGTGTGGGCATTCGCGCCGTACCGATCGGCGAGGCGATGGTTGCCTGCGCAATCGCCGACCATTATCTGCGGCACCGAGGACAGACAGGCAAGGAAGGCAGTAGGGCAGTAGGGCAGTAGGGCAGTCTGTTAAGCTGCCCGCGAGACGAGCAATTTTTCCTTTCCCCTACTCCCTTACTGCCCTATTCCCCTACTCCCTTGCGAGCGAAGCGAGCATTCCATGTCTTACGACCAGAAGAAGATCGTCGAAGCAATCCGGGCCTTCGAGCGCGGCGAGATCGTCGTCGTCATGGATGATGACGGGCGCGAGAACGAGGGCGACCTGATCGTCGCCGCCGTCCATTGCACGCCGGAAAAGATGGCCTTCATCGTGCGCAACACTTCGGGCATCGTCTGCACGCCGATGCCGCGCGAGGAGGCCAAGCGCCTCAACCTTGCGCCGATGGTCGCCGACAATGATTCGGCGCACACCACCGCCTTCACGGTTAGCGTCGATTTCAAGCACGGCACCACGACTGGCATTTCAGCTGACGACCGCACGCTGACCGTGCGCAATCTCGCCAACGGCAATGTCGGCGCCTCCGATTTCGTCCGCCCCGGCCACATCTTCCCGCTCATCGCGCGCGAAGGCGGCGTGCTGATGCGTTCGGGCCATACCGAGGCGGCCGTCGATCTGTGCAAGCTCGCCGGCCTGCCGCCGATCGGCGTGATCTCGGAACTGGTCAATGACGACGGCACCGTCAAGCGCGGCCCGCAGGTCGCGGCTTTTGCCGAGGAGCACGGCCTCAAGCAGGTTTCTGTCGCCGACCTCATTGCTTACCGACAACGCAAGGAAACGCTGGTCGAACGCGTGGCATGCTCCGAGATCGACACGCTCGGCGGCAAGGCGCAGGTCTTCACTTACACGCTGCCCTGGGATTCCATGCACCATGTCGCCGTCGTCTTCGGCGACATCCGCGACGGAGAAGAGGTGCCTGTGCGTCTGCACTCCGAGGACGTGGTGACCGACGTCTTCGGCACCAGCCACCGGCTGGACGCCATCATGAAGGCGATGGGCGAGCGCAAGCGCGGCGTCATCGTCTATCTGCGCGAGGGCTCGGTCGGTGTCGCCCACCAGGAGCGCAACCGGCCGGCGAGCGGCGACCGGGAGGACCACGAAGAGGCGCGCCGTCGCGAGAATGAATGGCGCGAGATCGGGCTCGGTGCTCAGATCCTGAAGGATCTCGGCATTTCCTCGATCAATTTGATCGCCTCGCGCGAGCGCCACTATGTCGGCCTCGAAGGTTTTGGCATCCACATCGCCAAGACCGAGATTCTCTAGGTTCGACGGCGGCAATAGCGTCCGACCCGCTGAACCGGACGCGTCATGGTTCATTCCGCGGCAGCGACGGCCGCTTCACACCCATCCAACTCGCATTTGTGAGTGGCAAGACTGCGCTGGCCGAGCAGCACCGTGACCAGCGCGATGCCGCCCGCGACCACCGAGACCCAGAACCCGTTCTGGGCGCCGAACGCATCCACCACCGCGCCGGCGGCGAAAGAGCCCAGCGCCATGCCGATGCCGATTCCCGTTGTCACCCAGGTAATGCCCTCGGTCAGCATCGCTTCCGGCACATGCCGTTCGATCAGGCCGAATGCCGTGATGAAAGTCGGCGAGATCGCCACGCCGCTGATGAAGACGGTCAGCGCCAAAATCGGCACGCTGTCGGCGGTGAGCGGCAAAATCGTGCTGACTGCGATGATGGCGACCGCGACGGTCAGCTGGCGCTGTAGCGGCGTCTTGAGGTTGAGCGCGCCGACCACGATGCCCAACACGAACGATCCCAGCGCATAGACGCCGATCACCAGGCTTGCGGCACCGGCTTGGCCGAACTCCTTGGTGATCGCCACGGTGCTCACTTCCGTCGTCGCGAAGGTCGCGCCGATGAAGATCAGGGTGAAGGTGATGATCTGTACCGGCCGCAGGCGGATTGCCGAGCCAGTCGAACCATGGTCCACCGGCCGCACTTTCGGCTCGGTCGATCGCTGCAGGATGAATGCTATCGAGCCCAAAGCGAGAAACAACGTGCTCGCCAGCATGCCTGCTTCCGGAAACAGCGCCGCACTGAGGCCCACCGACAGCGACGCGCCGGCGATATAGACCAGTTCGTCGGCCGCCGATTCGAAGGCGAAGGCGGTGTTCATCTCCGGCCGGCCGCGAAAAAGCTCGGTCCAGCGCGCGCGCACCATTGCCGGCATGCTGGGCATGGCCGCTGCCAGCAGCGCCGACACGAACATTGTCCATACCGGCCAATCCTGGTTGGCCGACGCAATCAGCAGCAGGAATGCCAGCACGGAGATGATGGTGGTGGGCACGACGATCCATGTCTGGCCGAGGCGGTCGACCAGCCTGGAGATCTGCGGCGCCAGGAAAGCGTTGGCCAGCGCGAATGTCGCCGAGACGGCACCCGCCAGCCAGTATTCGCCACGCGTCTGCGACAGCATCGCCACGATGCCGATCGGCGCCATGGCGATCGGCAGGCGCGCCATGAAGCCTGCAGCGGCAAAGCCCTTGGCGCCAGGGGCTCGAAAGATCTCGGAATAGGGGTTCTGCATGGTCCGTTCCTCGACAAAAGGCGATTCGGAAATTACATACGATGCGTATGAACTAAATAGATCATACGTCGCGTATGTCAATTGGCATACGTGACGTATGTGGATAAGGCCAGAAGAGATGCACAAGCCCCGCAGGGAAATGATCGCCGAAACGCGCGCCAAATTGATTGCCGCGGCCCGGCATGCGTTCGGAACGATCGGTTATGCCGAGGCATCGATGGATGATTTCACCGCATCGGCCGGGCTGACGCGCGGTGCGCTCTATCATCATTTCGGGGACAAGAAGGGGCTTTTGCAGGCGGTTATCGCCGAGATAGACGCCGAGATGGCGGCACGGGTGAATGAGGTTGCAGCGAAAGCACCGACCCGCTGGCAAAGCTTCGTCGACGAATGCACGAGCTACATCGAAATGGCGCTGGAGCCGGAAATCCAGCGCATCATGTTTCGGGACGGTCCGGCCGTGCTGGGGGATCCCGCGCAATGGCCGAACGCCAATGCCTGCGTCGCGTCGATGACCGATCACCTGACGACGCTGCAGGGCGACGGGGTAGTTGTCCCGGGCGTAGACCCCGAGACCGCGGCACGGCTGATCAACGGGGCGAGCAGCCAGGCGGCGCAGCGGATCGCCAATTCGAACGACCCGGAAGCGACATCAAAGACCGTGGTGGCGGCATTCAAGCAACTGCTCGAAGGATTGTTGAGGAAGGATGCCGGAGCCGCCTGACGACGGCAGGCCGCCGGCAGCTCTGGGCATGCCGTATCCGCAATCAAATCAAGGGTTTGTCAGACTTTTCGCATGTTGCCGCCTTGAGGCGTGCGATCGTTGATTTGAGCGGAACTTCGCCCTGTCCGCAAAACGTCTCGCTCATGATCAGCTCGGGCAGCGGCAGCCGCCGCCCCCAGCCATGTGTTTCGAGGTCCGGTTTCGGCGCGAACTCCGAGACACGGCCGACACAGAGATAGGCCACCGGCGTCACATGCTCGGGAATCGACAGAAGGCCTTTCAACGCCTGCGCCTCGATAATGCTGACCCAGCCAACGCCGACGCCTTCGGCGCGCGCCGCCAGCCAGAAATTCTGCACCGCGCAGACCGTGCTGTAGAGATCCATCTCGAGATTGTGCCAGCGTCCCAGCGGCGAACCCTGTGAGCGTCGGCGGTCGCAGGTGATACAGATATTGAGCGCGCTTTCGCAGATGCCTTCCAGCTTGAGCTTGCGGTAGAGTGCCCGCCGCTCTTCCTCGATCGCCGGCAATTCCTGCTCGCGCGCAGCGAGGAACAGGTCGCGCACCTGTTCCCGTCGTTCGGTGCCACGAATGACGATGAAATTCCATGGCTGCATGAAGCCGACCGATGGCGCGTGATGGGCGGCAAGCAGCAGCCGCGCCAAGACCTCGTCGTCGACGGCCTCTGATGTAAAATGGCTGCGGACATCGCGCCGCGTGAACATGGCGCGGTAGACCGCATCGCGCGCCATCTGGTCGAATCCGTCACCCACGGGGATGGTCATATTGTCCGGCATCGCTTGTCCCCTTGCGATTGCAATCAACTGCCGTCCGCCTGACCATGCGGATGACGATGCCTGCCAGGCCGGTCTTCTGGCTCGGGATCAACCCGCATCCGGCGCCTTCCCGTCATCGACAGTGGCATTTACCGGCGCGGTCCCCCTTACAGCGTTGGGCACGCCACGGTATCAAACCGTGTTCCCGATTCTCCCGCTCGCGGCGGGCACCAGGCAGTGGCGGGGACTTTACGACGAAGCCCCTGCGCCGCCAATCCCCGCGGCGACGCGAACGGACGCAAGCGCGATTTTCCCCAACCATCAGGCCGCAACGCATGGCCATCGCCGCGCCGGGGCACTAGATAGGGAGCATGGCCACTCGTCTCTACACCCATCCGATCTTCCTCGAGCACATCACGCCACCCGGCCATCCGGAGCGGCCGGACCGCTTGCGCGCCATCGAGCGCGTGCTCGACGACGAGGCTTTTGCCGCGCTCGACCGCCTCGAGGCGCCACAAGGCGACGAGGCCACCATTCTCTACGCGCATCCCGAGGATTTCGTCGAGCGGGTACGCGCCGCCATTCCCGAGACGGGCATCGCCCGCATCGATGCCGACACAACGGCCAGCCCGAAGAGCTGGCAGGCGGCGATCACCGCGATCGGAGCCGCCAACGCCGCCGTCGACGACGTCTTTGCCGGCAGGGCAGACAACGTTTTCGTCGCCGCCCGGCCGCCCGGCCATCATGCCGAGAAAGCGACCGCGATGGGCTTCTGCCTGTTCAACACGGCGGCCATCGCCGCACGTTATGCACAGCGCAAACACGATATCGAACGTGTCGCCATCGTCGACTGGGACGTGCATCACGGCAACGGCACGCAGGATGTTTTCTGGGACGATCCGTCCGTGCTTTATTGCTCGACGCACCAGATGCCGCTCTACCCCGGCACCGGAGCAAAGAACGAAACCGGCGCCGGCAACATCGTCAACGCGCCGCTTGCGCCGCAGACCGGCAGCGAGGCGTTCCGCGATGCCTTCCTGTCGCGCGTGCTGCCCTCGCTCGACAATTTTGCACCCGACCTGATCATCATTTCGGCCGGCTTCGATGCGCATCATCGCGACCCGCTGGCCGAGATCAACCTGACCGAGGATGATTTCGACTGGGCGACCGGCCAACTCATGCAGCGCGCGGCGCGCCACAGCGGCAACCGGCTCGTCAGCCTGCTCGAGGGCGGCTACGATCTGCAAGGATTGGCATTTTCGGTCGCCGCCCATGTCGGGCGACTGATGAAAGGATGAATGATGGCTGGTGAAACCAACGAAGACGTCAAGGCGATGAGCTTCGAACAGGCTCTCGACGCGCTGGAGAAGATCGTCGATGATCTGGAGCGTGGCGATGTGCCGCTCGACCAGTCCATTAGGATCTACGAGCGCGGCGAGGCGCTGAAGGTGCATTGCGACCGGCTGCTCAAGGCGGCCGAGGACAAGGTGGAGAAGATCAGGCTGTCCCGCGACGGCAAGCCGGTCGGGACGGAGCCGCTGGACGCGGATTGAGGCACGCAGCCGTCTCTCTGGTTTTTGACACGATCATGATTGAGGATAGAACGCGTCCCGATTGAAACGGCTCCAGGACAAGAGGAGATACGGAAGCGATGTGCAGAAACATCAAGACCCTGTTCAATTTTGATCCGCCGGCGACCAACGACGAGGTGCGCGATGCAGCCCTTCAATTCGTTCGCAAGCTGAGCGGAACGACGCGGCCTTCGAAGCAGAACCAGCACGCATTCGACCATGCCGTCGAGGCCATCGCGGCGTCGGCGCGCGAGCTTCTCGATTCGCTTGAAACCAACCAGCATCCGCGCAATCGCGAGGAGGTTGCGGCCAAGCTGCGGGCGAAGGCGGCGATCCGCTTTGCCTGATCTGGCCAAAGCAGCCATCGGCCGCTGACAAGGAGAGTTCATGAGCTTCTTTCCCGGGAAGGATCCTGAAGCCGGCGATGCCTTTGCCAGCGACCAGATCGAATTGATGGTCATTCCGAACGCCAAGGACATTGGCGGTTTTCAGGTTCGCCGCGCCTTGCCGACTGCCAAAAGGCGGCTGGTCGGTCCCTTCATCTTCTTCGACCGCATGGGCCCGGCCATCCTGCGTGCCGGTCAGGCGCTCGACGTCCGGCCGCATCCTCATATCGGCCTGTCGACGGTCACCTACCTGTTCGACGGCAGGATCAGGCATCGCGATTCGCTCGGCACCGAGATGGTGATCGAGCCGGGTGACGTGAACCTGATGACCGCCGGCCGCGGCATCGTCCATTCGGAGCGCACGCCGGAAGAACTGCGCGGCGCGCCGATGTCGATCTCGGGGCTGCAGACATGGTTGGCGCTGCCGGACGGCAAGGAGGAAGTGGCGCCGGTTTTCGAAAACACCGCTGTCGCGCGGCTTCCCGACATCGACGCGGAAGGCGTCAGCGGCCGCATCGTTATAGGCGATTTCCAGGGGCTGCGTTCCCCGGTGCGAGCCGATTCCGAGACGCTCTACGCCGACCTCAGGCTGGCGCCCGGCGCCAGCGTGAAAATCCCTGCTGACGCGGAAGAACGCGCCATCTATACGCTGGAAGGCGAGGTCTCGATTTCCGGCGACGTGTTTCCGGCGGAACGGCTTCTGGTGTTCCGGCCCGGCGACGAGATCGTCGTATCCTCACAGGCTGGTGCCCATTTCATGCTTTTCGGCGGTGCCTCGCTGGGCTCGAAGCGCTACATCTGGTGGAATTTTGTCTCGTCCTCCAAGGAGCGCATCGAACAGGCCAAGCAAGAATGGAAGACCGGCCGCTTCGACATCGTTCCCGGCGATGAGGAAGAGTTCATTCCACTGCCGGAAGGCTGAGGAAGTCGACGACGGGGCGTGCCTTTCGCGTCATTTGGCAGGCATTTACTTTCGCCTGCCGGCGGCCTATCCCGCGCATGAACAGAAGCTTGGGCCTACCCGTGAACGCAACGCCGCATACGCCGCTTCTCGACAAGGTCCGCATCCCGGCCGAGCTGCGCACGCTTTCCGAAAGCGAATTGCCGCAACTGGCATCGGAGCTTCGCCTCGAACTGATCGACGCGGTGTCGCGCACCGGCGGTCATCTCGGCGCCGGGCTTGGCGTGGTCGAACTGACCGTGGCGCTGCACTATGTCTTCAACACGCCCGATGACCGGTTGATCTGGGATGTCGGCCACCAGGCCTATCCGCACAAGATCCTGACCGGGCGCCGCGATCGCATCCGCACCCTGCGGCAGGAGGGCGGCCTCTCCGGCTTCACCCGCCGCACCGAAAGCGAATACGATCCGTTTGGCGCCGCCCACTCCTCGACGTCGATATCGGCCGGCCTCGGCATGGCGGCGGCCCGCGATCTTGCCGGCGGCCGCAACAATGTCGTCGCTGTCATCGGCGACGGCGCCATGTCGGCCGGCATGGCCTACGAGGCGATGAACAATGCCGGCGCGCTCGATGCCCGCCTGATCGTCATCCTCAACGACAACGACATGTCGATCGCCCCGCCGACCGGCGCCATGAGCGCCTATCTGGCGCGCCTGGCCTCTGGCAAGGCCTATGTCGGCCTGCGCGACTTCGGCAAGAAACTGACCTCGTATCTTGGCAAGCGTGCCGACCGTGCCATCACCAGGGCGGTCGAGCATGCGCGCGGCTACGTCACCGGCGGCACGCTGTTCGAGGAGCTCGGCTTCTACCATATCGGTCCGATCGACGGCCACAATCTGGACCATCTGATCCCGGTGCTGAAAAATGTCCGTGACAATGGCAAGGGCCCCGTGCTGATCCATGTCGTCACCCAGAAGGGCAAGGGCTACGCGCCGGCCGAGGCCGCGGCCGACAAATATCACGGCGTCAACAAGTTCGACGTCATCACCGGCGCTCAGGCCAAGGCCCCGGCCAACGCGCCGGCCTATACCAAGGTGTTCGCCGAAAGCCTGATCCGGGAGGCCCAGGAGGACGAGCGCATCGTCGCCGTCACCGCCGCCATGCCGGGCGGCACCGGGCTTGACCTGTTCGGCGAAGTGTTTCCGGCCAGGACCTTCGACGTCGGCATCGCCGAACAGCATGCGGTGACGTTCGCGGCCGGCCTCGCGACCGAAGGCTACAAGCCGTTCGCGGCGATCTATTCGACCTTCTTGCAACGTGCCTACGATCAGGTCGTGCACGACGTGGCGATCCAGAAATTGCCGGTGCGCTTCCCCATCGATCGCGCCGGCTTCGTCGGAGCCGACGGCGCCACCCATTGCGGCGCCTTCGACACCACCTTCCTGGCCTCCCTGCCGGGCTTCGTCGTCATGGCGGCGGCCGACGAGGCGGAACTGCGCCACATGGTGCGCACCGCGGCAACCTACGATGACGGCCCGATCGCCTTCCGCTATCCGCGCGGCAATGGCGTCGGCGTCGACATGCCCGATCGCGGCTCGGTGCTCGAAATCGGCAAGGGCCGCATCATCAGGGAAGGCGGCAAGGTGGCACTCCTCTCCTTCGGCACGCGCTTGCAGGATTGCCTGATCGCGGCCGAGGAGCTGGGCGCGTCCGGGCTTTCGACCACCGTCGCCGATGCGCGCTTCGCGAAGCCGCTCGACGAGGATCTGATCCGGCGGCTGGCCCGCTCGCACGAGGTTCTGGTCACGGTGGAGGAGGGCGCCATCGGCGGCTTCGCCAGTCACGTTTTGCAGTTCCTCGCCCATGAGGGCCTGCTGGAAAGCGGCCTGAAAGTGCGCCCGCTTGTGCTGCCGGACATGTTTGCCGACCACGCCAAGCCGGAAAAGATGTATGCCGATGCCGGTCTCGATGCCGCCGGCATCGTCCATACGGTTTTCACCGCCCTCGGGCAGGCGGCCCACGCCCAGCGCGCCTGACTCGACACATCAAGCGTTTTGAATCGGTTTGCCGGCTCGATGTCGTAACGCATTGTTGACATTGCTGTTTGGCGTTTTGCTTACCGTGTCTCTTGCCCGTTTTTCAACGGCACGCTGCTAGGTTCTGGCCAGGCAGGGAGACAACAAAAGTGAAGACGCTTCTATGCGGTATGGCGATCCTGACCGCCATCGCAGCGCCGGCCATCGCCGGAACGCGCTACGACCGCAATCTCGAGAAGGCGGCCGCGGATATAGTCGCCAGCAGGATGGGGCATATCAGGGGCGGCTTCTCCTACAAGCAGCTGCCGCAGCTTATTGTCCCGCCGGACGCCGCATCGGCATCCGCCGCGCCAGTCGAGCGCCCGCGCAGGGAAGTTGCCCGCGATCGGGATGACGGCCTGTCTCCCGCCGTCGAACGGCAGGCTCCCCGCACCATCTTCTGATCTCGCCCAAATCAAACCACCCAAATCAAAACCACATGTCGCGCACGCAGCGGCCATCGCGCGGCAGATCGTCGTAGGTCTCGAGACCGTCGAAATGGTCGATCGGCAGGTCGGCCACGGCTTCCGGCGGCGCAAGCCTTACATTGACGGCGATCCGCGTGCGGCCGGACTCGGCTGGGCGCAAACCGCGCCAGGCAAGCACGCACGCACATGTCGGGCAGAACAGGATCTCGAGCGTGGGTTCGGCCTTGCCGGCACGTTTATAGCTTTTTATCGGCCCCACGACGCGGATACGTTCATCGACAAAGTCGTAGGCCCAGAGCGTGCCGTAACGTCGGCACAGCGTGCAGTTGCAAGCGGTGATCGGCCCGGGATCGCCCTTCAAGGTCCAGTGGGCCGCACCGCAATGGCAGGTTCCCGTAAGCATCCGTCCTCCTTCGCCTTCGGCAGCAAAACGGCGTTTCTTCCTTATCATCGTGGCCGACCTGATGCGATATGCGACTGGCCGCGAGCGGCTCTCTGCGGTCGCTGCCCTGCGGCGATGTTGCTTCTCCTGCTCCAATCTCCTTGCCTTCGCCGCCGGCTTTCGCCAAGGAAGACCGATGAATTTTCCCCGGCCAGCCAGCACGCGCCAGCGGCTCGACGATCTGCTCGTAGCGCGTGGGCTGTTTTCCAGCCGCTCGCGTGCACGTGACGCGATCGAACGTGGTACGGTAACGGTTGATGGCGTCATTGGCCGCAAGCCGGGTCAGGCCGTGCAACCGGAATGCGTCATCGCCGTTGATGACCCGGCCCAAGGCTATGTCTCACGCGCGGCGCTGAAGCTGATCGCCGGGCTCGACCATTTCGGCCTCGATCCGGCCGGCTGTGAGGCGCTCGACATCGGCGCCTCGACCGGCGGATTCACCCAGGTCCTGCTCGAACGCGGCGCGACCCATGTCACGGCGATCGATGTCGGTCACGGACAGATGCATGCTGATATCGGCAAGGACGCGCGCGTGACGGTCATCGAGGGGCTGAACGCCCGCGATCTCTCAACCGCCGATCTTGGCGGCCGCAGTCCGGACTTCATAGTCTCCGACGTCAGTTTCATTTCACTGAAACTGGCCCTGCCGCCTGCGCTTGCCATCGCCAAGCCCGGTGCCGCAGCGATGTTTCTGGTCAAGCCGCAGTTCGAGGCGGGTCGCGAGGCGATCGGCAAGGGCGGCCTGCTGAAAGACCCCTATCATGCCGCCCGTGTCGCTGGCTTGTTGCAGGATTGGCTGGATGCCGTGCCCGGCTGGCGCTCGCTCGGCTTGCATCTGTCGCCGATCGAGGGCGGTGACGGCAATCGCGAATTCCTGCTTGGTGGGGTCAAGGACCGATGAGCGCACGCTTCACCATCAAAAAGCTTGGCGCCCAGGGAGATGGCATCGCCGACACCGAAAGCGGCGATCTGTTCATTCCTTTCACGCTGCCAGGCGAGGTCGTCACCGCGGCGCGTGAAAGGGATCGCGCCACGCTGATGGCGCTGATCGAGGCCTCGCCCCTGCGCATCGAACCCGCCTGCCGCCATTTCGGCGAGTGCGGCGGCTGCGCCCTCCAGCATTTGGAGGCGCAAGCCTATCAGCAGTGGAAGCGCGAGAAGGTCGTGCATGCGCTGAGAGGCATCGATTGCGAAATAGGCGGTCTGGTCGCCTGCGCGCCGCACACGCGCCGCCGCGTCGTGCTCGCCGCCAGGCGCACCGAAACAGGCATGCTGCTCGGCTTCAATCGCCATCTGTCGCCGGAAATCATTTCCATCTCCGAATGCCCGATCTCGCTGCCTGGGATCGTCAACGCGCTCGACAGCTTGAGGGCACTCGCCGAATTGATCTGCGCCACCCCGAAATCGTTTCGCATGGCAGTCACAGTGACGGGTTCCGGCCTCGACGTGGCGGTGCATGAATCGGGCAAGCTCGGCGAAAACCAGCGCCGCATCGCCACCAATTTTGTCATTGCGCAGGGCTTTGCCAGACTGTCCATCGATGACGAGATCATCATCGAGCCGAAGAAGCCTGTCGTCATGTTCGGCAGCGTTGCCGTCGCGGTGCCGCCGGGCGCCTTCCTGCAGGCGACGGAGGCAGCCGAACGGACCATGGCCGATATCGTCGGCGGACATCTGAAACGTGCCAAAAAAATTGCCGATCTCTTCGCCGGCTGCGGCAGCTTCGCCCTGCGGTTGGCCGCGAGATCGGAAGTGCATGCGGTGGAGGGCGATGCGGCCGCACTTTCGGCGCTCGATCGGGGTTCACGCTTCGCCACCGGCCTGAAACGCGTGACCGGCGAGCGCCGAGACCTGTTCCGCCGTCCGCTGACGTTCAAGGAGTTAAACGCCTTTGATGGCGTTGTCTTCGATCCGCCCCGCGCGGGCGCGGAGGATCAGTCGAAGCAGATCGCCCGCTCGGATGTTCCATTCGTTGCCGCGGTCTCCTGCAACCCGGTGACGCTCGCGCGGGATTTGCGCATCCTCATCGACGGCGGCTACGCGGTGAAAAGCGTGACGCCGATCGATCAGTTTCTGTGGTCGCCCCATGTCGAGGCTGTTGCCTTGCTGGAGAAGCCGCGGAAAAGACGTTAGGCGCTTAGCCCTGCTCAGCGAGACTGGTCGCGTCATGCAGTCTGCCCCGAAATCCCAGCCAGATTTATCGCTAAAGTTGTGGATCATCGCCACTGCAGTTGAATCTGCCCTCGAAAAAGGCATAATCCAAGTTGGGATAAGGGGGAGAAGATGATTTCACCAGGTTTTGTTGCCGAGATTTTTGGTTCGGCTCTCATCATGGCGCTCACCGGTGCGGTGCTCGCTTGGATCTTGAGAAAATTCACGCGTGTGGGGCTGGTGCCATCCTATGCGCTTGGCGTCGCGGTCATGACGTTTGTCGGCGCTGCGCTCTATGTCTCGGGCCATGATGGGACCGTCGACTACCTGAGTGCATGGACCCAGTACGCGATCGGCGGCGTTATCGGCTTCCTGATCCTGTATGCCACGTCGCGCCGGTCTGTGAGCAAGACCTAGCAGACTGGCCACGAGGCGGCTTCAAACCCTTGTGCCGCCGACCGTCATCTGGTCCATTCTGAGGTGCGGCTGGCCGACGCCGACCGGCACGCCCTGTCCAGCCTTGCCGCACATGCCGATGCCGTTGTCGAGCTTCATGTCATTGCCGATCATCGAAACGCGGTGCATGGCGTCGGGCCCGTTGCCGATCAGCATTGCGCCCTTGATCGGCTGCGTCACCTTGCCGTTCTCGATCATGTAGGCTTCGGTGCAGCCGAACACGAACTTTCCGGAGGTGATGTCGACCTGGCCGCCGCCGAAGGAGACGGCATAGATGCCGTTCCTGACCGAGGCGATGATCTCGTCCGGCTCCATGTCGCCCGATGTCATGTAGGTGTTGGTCATGCGCGGCATCGGCTGGTGCGCGTAGCCCTCGCGCCTTCCGTTGCCGGTGGCCCGCATGCCCATCAGCCGGGCGTTCTGGCGGTCCTGCATGTAACCGACCAGCTTGCCGTCCTCGATCAGCACGTTGCGCGCCGAAGGCGTGCCTTCATCGTCGACGGTGAGCGACCCGCGTCGTTCCGCGATCGTGCCGTCATCGACGACGGTGACGCCCTTTGCCGCCACCTGCTGGCCCATCAGGCCGGCGAAAGCGGATGTCTTCTTGCGGTTGAAGTCGCCTTCCAGCCCGTGGCCGACGGCCTCGTGCAGCATGACGCCGGGCCAGCCGCTGGAGAGCACGATGTCGAAAGTGCCGGCCGGCGCCGGTACGGCTTCGAGATTGACCAGCGCCTGACGCAGCGCCTCCTTGGCGGCGTGCTTCCAGCTGTCCTCGACGAGGAAGTCGCCGAACGCCTTGCGTCCGCCCATGCCGTAGGAGCCGCTTTCCTGGCGGTCGCCGTCGCCGACCACCACCGACACGTTCACCCTGACCAGCGGCCGGATGTCGCGCACCACCTGGCCGTCGGCGCGCACGATCTCGACATGCTGCCAGGACGAGGTCAGCGATGCCGAGACCTGGCGCACGCGCGGATCCTCGGCGCGCAGCCATGCATCGACTTCCTGCAACAGCTTCGCCTTGGCCTCGAAGGAAGGGGAGGGGATCGGGTTCTCATCGCCATAGAGATGGCGGTTGGTGCGGGCGGGCGCGGCGGCAAGCGTTCCGGAATAACCGCCCTTGACGGTCGAGACGGCGTCAGCCGCGCGTCGCAGCGAAGCCTCGGACAGGTCGCTGGAGTGGGCATAGCCGCTGGCTTCGCCGGCAACCGCGCGCAGGCCGAAACCCTGGTCGGTGTTGAAATTGGCTGTCTTCAGCCGACCGTTGTCGAACATCAGCGCTTCGCTCTCGCTGTATTCGACGAACAACTCGCCATCGTCGGCGCCGTTGATGGTCTCTGCGACGATCTCCTTGACGCGATCGTCGGAAATATCGAATTGGCCGATAAGGCTGTTCATGGCGTATGTCCGTGGATGAATGGTTATATCCGGGATGTAGGCGCGAAGCCGCGCCCAGACAATCGCCAATCGTCATTCAAATGCAGGGCGGCGGCGTCCCGGATCTATCCCAGGTCCGGAAAACCTATCGTTGATCGGCAGCTCCCGGGTCGAGGCGCGGGAGTCTACGGCAGGGCCGCAAATCCGTCGGCAAAACCCTTGAGGTCCACCGGGATGCCGATGCCTTCTTCTGGCGTCTGGAAGACGATGAACGTGGCCGACGTGCCGGTCTTCAGCGTATCGAGCAGCGGCTTCTCGAGAATGACCTCAGCGTAGCAGCCGTCCTGGAAGCAGCGCACGAAATAAGCGCGGCCGATATCCTTGCCGTCGACATTGAGGCCGAGCCCGTTGGGCAAGAGCACGCCGAGCGGCGCCAGCACGCGCAGGATCTCCGCCTTGTTGTCGGCGGTGCGCAGCACCACGACCGACAGCCCCATCTCGGGGCGGTCCTCGGCGACGACGTTCTGCATCATCACGCATTGTTCCGACGTGGCGCCGGCCGGCGTGTCGCAGATGATCGACCACGCGCCATGGGTCGAGCGCACCGTGCCGCTCGGCTGGGCCGCGTTGGCCTGGCCGGCGGCCGACAAGCCGGCGACGGACAAGGCGGCGAGAAAGATGACCTTCGCCAAGGGGCTCGAAAGCCCAAATCCCGACAGCCAAGAGTTCATGACGGCTCCATTGCGAATCACGGCACTTTAAGCCGCGCCAAAGCCAAGTAAAGGACGAGACAGCGGCCGAGCCGCCACGAAAATGCCCATGCGGCGCTTTTCCTAGCCAATTTCGCCCGAATTACGACGCCAGGCGCGCCGGCCGGCAGCAAGCAGCCGATCCGTCGAACATAGCCGATTCGCCATGGCGGCCGCCGCCTTCAAAGATGCATTCCGGCTTGCGCGCAAAAATGCCGCACGGTTTCCTCCGCTCCTTTCTTGCGGAGGGAAAAAGAGTATGGTTTGAACCAGCTTGAGACAGTCGGGATTCCCGTCCCGGCATTGTTCGTTATTCTCGTGGACACAGCCGCGAGGAACTGGGAGACGAAGAGGGCGATGAGAAATTTCCTGGCAAACGCCAAGTTTCCAGCAAGTGCCAAGTTTCTAAGCGCTTGTGCCGTTACCACGTTTTTCGCCGGCACGGCCGCCCATGCCGATCAGCCCGTCGAGTGGGAGACGACCTTCCAGGCGCCGGCAACCGACATGATGCGCCAGATCGAGTGGTTCGGAAACTACACGATGTGGTTCATCATCCCGATCACCGCCCTGGTATTGGTCCTTCTGATCTACTGCATCGTGAAATTCCGCGCGAGCGCCAACCCGGTTCCGTCCAAGACCAGCCACAACACGCTCATCGAGGTGATCTGGACTGTCGGTCCTGTCGTCGTCCTGCTCTGCCTCGCCATCCCCTCGTTCCAGCTCTTGACCGCGCAGTACACGCCGCCGGAAGAAGCTAAGCTCACCGTCAAGGCGACGGGCAACCAGTGGAACTGGGATTACGAATACCAGACCGACAACACGCTCTCGTTCAACTCGGCGATCCTCCAGGATGGCGACCGTGCCGCCGCCGGCAAGGAAGATCGCAAGGTCTATCCGCGCCTGCTTGCCGTCGACAACGAGATGGTGGTGCCCGTCCACACGATGACCCGGGTGCTCGTCACCGCGACCGACGTGATCCATTCCTTCGCCATGCCGTCCTTCGGCATCAAGATCGATGCCATTCCCGGCCGCACCAACGAGACCTGGTTCAAGGCGGAGAAGGAAGGCCTCTACTACGGCCAGTGCTCGCAGCTCTGCGGCAAGGACCATGCCTTCATGCCGATCGCCATCCGCGTCGTCTCCGACGCGCAGTTCAAGACCTGGCTGGCTGCGGCCAAGACCGATCTGCCCGGCGCCAACAAGACGCTGATGGCCGAGGTCGATGGCCAGAACAAGGTAGCGGCCGCCGGCAACTGATGCCGCGGGTTAGCAAGATTTAGGGAACGGAGCGGAACATGGCAGACGCTGCAGCTCACGACGGGCACGACCACAAGCCTTATCATGGTTGGGTGCGCTGGGTTTATTCGACCAACCACAAGGACATCGGTACGCTCTACCTGATCTTCGCGATCATGGCCGGCATCATCGGCGGCGCGCTGTCGGTCGCCATCCGCATGGAGTTGCAGGAGCCTGGCATCCAGATCTTCAGCGGTCTGGCGCAGATGGTCTACGGCATGAACGGTGACGCCGCGATCGACGGCGGCAAGAGCATGTACAACGCCTTCGCCACGGCGCACGCGCTGATCATGATCTTCTTCATGGTCATGCCGGCCCTGATCGGCGGTTTTGCCAACTGGATGGTGCCGATCATGATCGGCGCCCCGGACATGGCGTTCCCGCGCATGAACAACATCTCGTTCTGGCTGCTGCCGCCGGCTTTCATCCTGCTGCTTATCTCGATGTTCGTGCCGAGCGCGCCTGGCGCCTACGGCGTCGGCGGCGGCTGGACGCTCTATCCGCCGCTTTCGACCTCCGGTCAGCCCGGTCCGGCCATGGATCTGGCGATCCTGTCGATCCACATCGCCGGCGCGTCCTCGATCCTGGGTGCCATCAACTTCATCACCACCATCTTCAACATGCGCGCGCCAGGCATGACGCTGCACAAGATGCCGCTGTTTGCCTGGTCGGTGCTGGTCACCGCATTCCTGCTGCTGTTGTCGCTTCCGGTTCTTGCCGGCGGCATCACCATGCTGCTTACCGACCGCAATTTCGGCACGACCTTTTTCGCTCCCGACGGCGGCGGCGATCCGCTGCTGTTCCAGCACCTGTTCTGGTTCTTCGGCCATCCGGAAGTGTATATCCTGATCCTGCCGGGCTTCGGCATCATCAGCCATATCGTCTCGACCTTCTCGCGTAAGCCGGTGTTTGGCTATCTCGGCATGGCCTACGCCATGGTCGCGATCGGCGCGGTCGGCTTCATCGTCTGGGCGCACCACATGTACACGACCGGCCTGTCGCTCGACACGCAGCGCTACTTCGTCTTCGCCACCATGGTCATCGCGGTGCCGACGGGCGTAAAGATCTTCTCCTGGATCGCGACGATGTGGGGCGGATCGATATCGTTCAAGCCGCCGATGCTGTGGGCGCTGGGCTTCATCTTCCTGTTCACGATCGGTGGCGTCACCGGGGTTCAACTGGCCAATGCCGGTCTCGACCGGTCGCTGCACGACACCTATTTCGTGATCGCGCATTTCCACTACGTGCTGTCGCTGGGGGCGGTGTTCGCCATCTTCGCCGGCTGGTACTACTGGTTCCCGAAGATGACCGGCTACATGTATTCGCCTGTCATCGCCAACACCCATTTCTGGGTCATGTTCGTCGGCGTCAACCTTGTCTTCTTCCCGCAGCACTTCCTCGGCCTTGCCGGCATGCCGCGCCGCACCATCGACTATCCGGACGCGTTTGCGGGCTGGAACATGGTGTCGTCCTACGGTTCGTACATTTCGGCCGTCGGCGTGGTGATCTTCCTCTATGGCGTGTTCGAAGCCTTCCAGAAGAAGCGGATCGCTGGCGCCAATCCATGGGGCGAGGGCGCAACGACGCTGGAATGGCAGCTGCCTTCACCGCCGCCGTTCCACCAGTGGGAGCAGCTGCCGAAGATCAAATAAGGCGGCAGCCCGGAATCGAAACCGCCGGTTCGCCGGCGGTTTCGGCCAAACGGAATATGGATTTGAGTACGCATGGCCCTTGTCGACGAAACCAGCATTGACGAAGCGGGCTTCCGCATGTCGGAAGCGACGGCGGGTGATTTCTTCGCCCTCCTAAAGCCACGCGTCATGTCGCTGGTGGTGTTCACCGCCTTTGTCGGATTGGTCGCGGCACCCGTGACCATCAATCCGCTGCTGGCGGTGATCGCGATCCTGGCTATTGCCATCGGGGCTGGTGCCTCCGGCGCGCTCAATATGTGGTACGATGCGGATATCGACGCGGTGATGACACGCACCGCCACCCGCCCGGTGCCGGCCGGCCGCATCCAGCCCCACGAGGCGTTGAGCTTTGGGTTGGTGCTTTCGGTTTTGTCGGTGATGACGCTCGGCGTGCTGGTCAACTGGCTGTCGGCGGCGCTGCTGGCCTTCACCATCTTCTTCTATGCCGTCGTCTACACAATGTGGCTGAAGCGCTGGACGCCGCAGAACATCGTCATCGGCGGTGCTGCCGGCGCCATTCCGCCCGTCATCGGCTGGGCCGCGGTGACCGGCACGGTCAGCCTGGAGAGCGTCGTCCTGTTCCTTATCATCTTCCTGTGGACGCCGCCGCATTTCTGGGCGCTGGCGCTGTTCAAGTCGCAGGATTATGAACGCGCCGGCATCCCGATGATGCCCAATGTCGCCGGCCCGGCGTCGACCCGCCATCAGATCTTCGCCTATGCTCTGGTGCTGGCCCCGGTCGGTGTGCTGCCGTGGCTGCTTGGCTACACCACGCCGTTCTATGGCGTGGCTGCCCTGCTGCTCGGGCTCGGCTTTGTCTGGTATGCGTGGAAAGTGCTTGGCATGTCCGACGACGATCGCGCGATGAAGCCAGCCAAGGCGTTGTTCGGCTATTCGCTGCTCTATCTCTTCGCCATCTTCGCCGTCTATCTCGCCGACAGCGTCGTCGAACGTGCACTTGCGGTGGGTGGAGCATGAGCATGATCGAAGACAAGCTCGAAACGGTCACCTTGACCGAACGCCAGCGGAAGGCCCGGCGCAACCGCTCGGTCGCCATCGGCGTAGCCTTGGCCGTGCTGGTCGTTATCTTCTATATCGCGACGATCGTGAAGTTCGGTCATAACCTCTCTGGCACGATGTGAGGCGGGAGATGGGTGTCGACACGAGCGCCAAACCGGCCGGGCACAACAGCAACCGCCTTGTTGCGGCCGTCTGCCTTGCCTTCTTCACCGGCATGATCGGCATGGCCTATGCCGCGGTGCCGCTGTACAAGATGTTCTGCCAGGCGACAGGCTATGGCGGCACGACGCAACGCGTCGAGAAGCAGTATGCCGGCCGCGTGCTCGATCGCGAGATCACCGTCCGCTTTGATGCCAATATCGCCGGCGTGCCGTGGGATTTCCAGCCGGTCCAGCGCTCGATGACCATGAAGATCGGCGAGACGGTGCAGGCGCACTATCAGGCGACCAACAAGTTCGATCGCCCCATCACCGGCCGCGCCACCTTCAATGTCCAGCCTGAACTGGCGGGTCCCTATTTCAACAAGGTCGAATGCTTCTGCTTCACCGACACCACGCTGAAGCCCGGCGAAACGCTTGACATGCCGGTCCTGTTCTACGTGGACCCCGATATCGTCAACGTGCCGGAACTGAAGGACGTGAAGACGATCACCCTGTCCTACACGATGTTTCCGGTCGAGAAGAACAAGCCGGTCGCATCGTCGGAGCCGGTCCAGGGCAACAGCAAGACAATTTCAAATACCGAAGGAAATCTCGGGGGTTGATATGGCAGACGCGCACGCAAAACATCACGACTATCATCTCGTCGACCCGAGCCCGTGGCCTTTCCTGGGATCGATAGGGGCGCTCGTCACCGCCTTTGGCGGCGTTTGCCTCATGGAATACCTGAAGGGCGGCTCGTTCCCGATCTTCGGCTTCAACATCGCCAATCCGTGGCTGTTCTTCATCGGCCTCGCGATCGTCCTCTACACCATGTTCGCCTGGTGGTCGGACACGATCAAGGAAGCGCATGAGGGCCATCATACGCGGGTCGTGTCGTTGCATCTGCGCTATGGCATGATCATGTTCATCGCCTCCGAGGTGATGTTCTTCGTCGCGTGGTTCTGGGCCTATTTCGATGCCAGCCTGTTTCCGAGCGAAGCCCATCAATATGCCCGCACCGCGTTCACCGGCGGCGTCTGGCCGCCGAAGGGCATGGAGGTTCTCGATCCTTTCCATCTGCCGCTCTACAACACCGTGATCCTGCTGTTGTCGGGCACCACGGTCACCTGGGCGCACCACTCCCTTATCCACGGTGATCGCAAGGGCCTGATCAACGGGCTGGTGCTGACCGTCGGCCTCGGCATGCTGTTTACCATGGTGCAGGCCTACGAGTACATGCATGCTCCGTTCGCCTTCAAGGATTCCATCTATGGCGCCACCTTCTTCATGGCGACCGGCTTCCACGGCTTCCATGTCATCATCGGCACCATCTTCTTGGCCGTCTGCCTGATCCGGGCCATGAAGGGCGATTTCACGCCCAAGCAGCATTTCGGTTTCGAGGCTGCCGCATGGTACTGGCATTTCGTCGACGTGGTCTGGCTGTTCCTGTTCGCCTCGATCTATGTCTGGGGATCGGTCGGCGCGGTAATCGAAGCCCATTGATACCGGTCTGATGACTTTGAAGGGGCGGCTGCGGCAACGTGGCCGCCTTCTTCTTTTCGGTGCAATAAGATCCGGCTGCGAGGGCGCGCAGTGTCGATGCCGGCGGCATGATCATGATCCACGGCCAGCCGAACGGATTCGGCGGCTGCTTCAATTGGTCGGCTGGACCGACGGCGGCATTGCCGTTACGGACTCCGGCATGGACGAAGTCTGGGCAGTGGTGGTCGATGGAACACCCATCGGAACACCCATCAGGATTGAGCGGTAAAGCAATGAGCGACGACAAGGCGATCTGGCCTCCGATCGACCCTATTTCGGCGGGCTTGCATGGACGCTGCCCGCGCTGCGGCGAGGGGCGGCTGTTTTCCGGCTTTCTCACCGTAGGCAAACGCTGCACCAATTGCGGCCTTGATTATTCCTATGCCGATGCCGGCGACGGGCCCGCGGTTTTCGTCATCCTGATCATCGGCTTCATCATCGTCGGCCTGGCGCTCTGGGTCGAAGTGACGCTGAGCCCGCCGCTCTGGCTGCATCTGCTGGTCTGGATCCCGCTGGCGCTGGTGCTGTGCCTGACGGCGCTCCGGCTGATCAAGGGGGTGCTGCTTACGCTACAGTACCGCAACAAGGCGGCCGAGGGCCGGCTGGATCGCGGCGAATGACCGACATGTCCGCCAAAGACGGCGGTCGTTCGCGGCCAGGATCGGTATTGCTGCTCGGCATTGGCGTCGTCCTGCTCCTGATCCTGCTGGCGCTCGGCACTTGGCAAGTCCAGCGCCTGCACTGGAAGGAAGGTCTTCTCCAGACCATCGACCAGCGCACCCACTCGCGGCCGCTCCCGCTGGCCGAGGTGGAGAAACAATTCGCCTCGACTGGGGACGTCGACTACACGCCGGTGACGGTGACCGGCACGTTCCTGCATTCCGGCGAGCGGCATTTCTACGCAACATGGGAAGGCGAAGCCGGCTTCAACGTCTACACGCCGCTGGCCCTCGACGATGGCCGCTTCGTGCTGATCAATCGCGGTTTCGTGCCATACGATCTGAAGGATGCCGCCAAGCGCGCCAAGGGACAGGTCGGGGGCAAGGTGACGGTCACGGGCCTCGCGCGCAATCCGCTGCCGGCGAAGCCGTCGATGATGCTTCCCGACAACGACGTAGCAAAGAACATCTTCTACTGGAAGGACCGTGACGTGATGGCGGCGAGCGCTGGCTTGCCGGCGAGCGCCAAGCTGGTGCCAATCTTCATCGACGCCGACAAGACGCCGAATCCGGGCGGTTTGCCCATCGGCGGTGTCACCATCATCGACCTGCCGAACAGCCATCTGCAATATGCTATGACCTGGTATGGGCTTGCCGCGGCACTTGCCGCCGTTCTCATCCTGCGGCTTCGCAGGCCAGCGAAAGAGGAATGAGCGCGACCGACCCGCTTGAAGGGCCATCGCCCTTGACAGGACGGGGGTAGGCACCTCATTTCGGCTCTGATCAAACGGCCCGGATTCATGCTTCAGACCAAGACAAAGCCTCCTCTGACGATCCGCCTCTGCCAGCCGCGCGGTTTTTGCGCCGGCGTCGACCGTGCTATCCAGATCGTCGTGCTGGCGCTGAAGAAATATGGCGCGCCGGTCTATGTCCGCCACGAGATCGTGCACAACCGCTATGTCGTCGAGGGTCTGCAAAGCCTTGGCGCCGTCTTCATCGAGGAACTTTCCGAGATTCCGGCCGAACATCGGCAGTCGCCGGTCGTCTTTTCCGCGCATGGCGTGCCGAAGTCGGTACCGGCGGATGCCCAGGCGCGCAATTTGTTCTATCTCGACGCCACCTGTCCGCTGGTCTCCAAGGTCCACAAGCAGGCGATGCGCCACCAGCGGCTCGGCCGCCACGTGCTCCTGATCGGCCATGCCGGACACCCCGAGGTCATCGGCACGATGGGACAATTGCCGGAGGGCGCGGTAACGCTGATCGAGACCGAAGCCGATGCCGCGAGGCTTGCGCCGACGGACCCGAAGGCGCTCGGCTTCGTCACCCAGACCACGCTATCGGTCGAGGACACGGCCGGCATCATCCGCGCGCTGCAGGACCGATTTCCCGATTTGCAGGCGCCGGCGGCGGAATCGATCTGCTATGCCACCACGAACCGCCAGGAAGCGGTCAAGGATACCGCCGCTGGCGCCGATCTCTACCTGATCGTCGGCGCGCCCAATTCCTCCAATTCGCGGCGTCTTGTCGAAGTGGCTGAGCGTGCCGGCGCCACCATGTCGCTTCTCGTGCAGCGCGCCGCCGAGATTCCGTGGGACGACATCGGAGACATCTCGACGCTCGGTCTGTCGGCGGGGGCATCCGCCCCGGAGATCATCGTCGACGAGATCATCGATGCATTCCGCCAGCGCTTCGATGTCACGATCGACCTGGCCATCACGGCCACCGAAACGGAGGATTTTCCCGTCATGCGGGTACTGCGCGATGTCGAACTGACGGCGGCCGACATGGCTTTCGTCAACGGGGCGCCGTAAGGCACATGGCGGTCTACACCGACGTTGCGGAAGGCGAACTCGGCGCATTCCTGAAGCACTACCCAGTCGGCGATCTCCTCTCCTACAAGGGGATCGCGGAGGGCACCGAGAACTCGAATTTTTTGCTGCACACCTCCAGCGGCTCCTACATCCTGACGCTCTATGAAAGACGGGTCGAAAAGGCGGATCTGCCGTTTTTCCTCGGGTTGATGGGCCATCTCGCCAAAAAGGGCGTGTCCTGCCCGCTGCCGGTAACCGCGCATGACGGCAGCGTCATCGGCACGCTGGCGGGCCGGCCGGCCGTCATCATCACTTTCCTCGAGGGTCTCTCGCTCCGGCGGCCGACATCGATCCATTGCGCCGAGGTCGGCAAGGCGCTGGCCTCCCTGCATCTGGCCGGTGCCGACTTTCCGATGACCCGCCCCAATGCGCTCGCCATCGACGGCTGGCGCAAGCTCTGGTCGGCAGCTCGCGACCGTGCCGATGAGGTCGAGCCGGGCCTTGCGGCCGAAGTCGACGCCGACTTCGCCGACTTCGAGCGGAATTGGCCGAAGGGTCTCCCGGAAGGCATCATCCATGCCGATCTTTTCCCGGACAATGTGTTCTTTCTCGGCGAGAAGCTCTCCGGCTTGATTGATTTTTATTTCGCTTGCAACGACCTCTACGCCTATGACGTCGCCACATGCCTGAACGCCTGGTGCTTCGAGAAGGATTTTTCCTTCAATCTCACCAAGGGCAAGGCGTTGCTTGCCGGCTACCAAGGTGTGCGGCCTCTGAGCAATCAGGAAAAGGCAGCACTTCCGATGCTGGCACGGGGCTCGGCGCTGCGTTTCATGCTGACCCGACTGTATGACTGGCTGACCGTTCCCGATGGCGGGCTGGTGATGAAACGCGATCCGACCGAATACATCAGGAGAATGCGGTTTCATCGGACGATCAAATCTGCTTCGGAATATGGGCTGGCATGAGCAAACACGTTGAGATCTTCACCGATGGCGCCTGTTCGGGCAATCCCGGCCCGGGCGGCTGGGGCGCGATCCTGCGCTTCAACGGCGCCACCAAGGAACTATCGGGTGGCGAGGCCGAGACGACCAACAACCGCATGGAATTGCTTGCCGCCATCTCGGCGCTGAACGCGCTCAAGGAACCTTGCACGGTCGATCTTCACACCGACAGCAAATATGTCATGGACGGCATTTCAAAGTGGATCCATGGCTGGAAGAAGAACGGCTGGAAGACCGCCGACAAGAAGCCGGTCAAGAATGGTGAGCTCTGGCAGGCGCTGGATGAAGCCAATCGGCGTCACAAGGTCACCTGGATCTGGGTCAAGGGCCATGCCGGCCATAGCGAGAACGAACGCGCCGACGAACTCGCTCGTGAGGGCATGGCGCCGTTCAAGAAGGGCCCGGTCAGGCTTGTTTCTACCCCACCCAAGCCGGTCTCGCAGTCCAAACAGCCGGCGGTGGCAAAGGCGCGGCGTTCGACCCAAAGCTATTGAATTCCGGGGCGGCACCATCCCAGGCTGGGATCTCTGTCATGCCGGGCCTGCACTATGTGACGCATCCCCAGGTTCAGGTGGACGCCAAGATTCCGGTGCCGGAATGGGACGACGCGCGCCGAATTGTCCATGGGTGGCGGCCGATCGGCAGGCCGGCACAGCCGCAGATCCTCAGCGGATCAACAGCGCCGTGCCCCAAAGCCCGAGGGCGAACACGGTGTGTGACACCAGGTTCAGCGCCCGTACCTTCATCGTGTTGGGCCGCTTCGACGCTGCCCAGCCCGCGCCCATGCCGGGCGCCAGCAGGAACCAGCCGGCGCCGACTGTGACCATGCCAAGGATGAAAGCCGGCAGGAAAATCGGCGCGACAAGCCAGCCCGCTCCGGCCACCACGACAAGGATGATGCCGTAGACGATGCCGACAACATAGTGAAAGGCCCAGCCCAAAGCCGATTCGTGTACATAGGGCGTCGCATCGCCAATATCGTCGTGAAACACTTTTTCCCGTAAATGCCAGACCCAGCGGCCAACGGGGGCCCAGTTCGGCCGTGCTTGACCGAACATCTTGTAGAGAAGAAAGGCCCAGATATCCATCAACAGCGTGGCGCCGATGCCGATCGCCACGCTACGCCAGACGATGTCGAACGTCATGGTCAGAGCAGTTCGAGGATCTTGGCGGCGCCGGATTCATCGACGCCGGGCTTGGTCTCGACATTGAGGGCGGTGACCTTGCCGTCATCGACGATCATTGAAAACCGCTTCGACCGAAGACCCATGCCTCCGCCGGAGAAGTCGGCGTCGAGGCCGATCGCCTTGGCGAAGTCGCCATTGCCGTCGGCGAGGAACAGGATCTTGCCTTCACCGCCGGTGAAGCGTGCCCAGGCGCCCATGACATGGACGTCGTTGACCGAAACCACCGCGACCGTATCGACACCGCGCGCCAGGATGGCGTCGCGGTTCTCCAGGTAGCCGGGCAAATGATTGTTGCTGCAGGTCGGCGTGAAGGCGCCAGGCACAGCAAACAGCACGACCTTCTTTCCCGCAAAAATCTCGGCCGTCGTGATCGGCTTGGGACCGTCGGCAGTCATCGTCTTGAACGTCGTATCGGGCAGTCTGTCGCCAGCGGAAATGGTCATGAGTTCCTCGCTTGGGAGAATGGGGAAGGACGTAGCCTTGGGTAGCGAACTATGCGGTTTCCCGCAACCATCGCGGAGGGCTGGATCAAGGGAAAGGCAAGAGCCCTTCGACCGCGCCTGCCGAACTCGTCAGTGTATAGTGAAGTCCGCCATCCGTGGGGGTCGTCGATGGCCGGTCGAGGATCGGCACAGTGAAGACCAGCTTGCCGTCCTTCTGGCTGCGCGCCGGCGAACCGAACATGTAGTCGCGGTCTCCTGCGACGAAGAAGTCCGCCGCTTCCGGATCGCCGGGAAAGCTCGCCTCCACAACCAGCGTTTCATGGTCGCCCGGCAGCACGTTGATGCCGAAGTCGGATCTTGCCGGCGCGGGCAAGGCGGCGAAGCTCGCCTTGACCAGCTCCGCGTCCTCGGCATTGTCCGGGTCGGAGCCGGGGTCGACGGTCAGCCGCGTCTGCACAGGGATGCATATCGTCTCGCAAATGCCGAGGAAAATGTCGGCGTCGATGACGGACGGATCCTTCGCGGCCGACAGCGTGAACGTCACCGGCAGCGAGACCGGATAGTCGTAGCCCGCCCATTTGCCGTAGCCGTCGTCATGACGCTTCGGCGCCGGGAAGGAAAGGCTGGCATCGGAAATGTTGGTGCTGGCCGAGATATCGAGTTGCGGCGGCACGCCCGCGTCGCCCGGGTCGCGCCAATAAGTCTTCCAGCCAGGCTTGAGCGCTATGTCGAGAACGCCCCGAATGCGGCCGGCATCGTCGGGCTTGCCGCTCGTCACCAGCCGTACCTTGCCGCCTTCGCTGTTGTACCAGGCGGACGAAGAGGCGGCGGCTGGGAGTGTGATTGCCGATCCGATAACGGCGCCGAGCAACAGGATTTTCAAGCTTTGCATGGGGATGATTTGATCGTCCGTTCATGGCCGTGCAATGATTTCATGGTCTTGCCGGTATCATATTTGCGTGACCTTTGCCGCAGGTAATGATCGGCCTGCGGCACGGGCTTGGTCGAAAACCGGCGCGGTACATCTTTTCGGCGCCCGGGAAACGCGTTACCCTCTGATCATGGACTTGTTGCGCCACAAGAAGACGGCCGCCGGCAGTGGCTTTCTCGACGATCAGTTCCTCATCGCCATGCCTGGCATGAAGGACGACCGTTTCACGCGCTCGGTCATCTACATTTGCGCCCACAGCGATGAGGGCGCGATGGGCCTGATCATCAACCAGACGCAGCAGATGCTGTTTCCGGACCTTTTGGTGCAACTTGGCATCATGAACGAGCACGAGGCGATCCGGTTGCCCGCCCGTACCCGTGATTTCGTCGTTCGCAATGGCGGGCCCGTCGACCGCAGCCGCGGCTTCGTGCTGCATACGGGCGATTACCGGGTGGAGTCTTCGTTGACCGTTTCCGACGATGTCTGCCTGACCGCGACCGTCGACATATTGCGCGCTATATCGTCGGGCCGGGGACCCCGTCACGCGCTGATGGCGCTGGGCTATTCGGGTTGGGGCGCCGGCCAGTTGGAAACCGAGATAGCCGAAAACGGCTGGCTGACCTGTCCGGCCACTCCGGAGCTTCTGTTCGATACCGACATCGAGCGCAAATACGACCGGATTCTCGCCTCGATCGGCATCGACCTCGCGCATTTGAGTGTAGCGGCCGGCCACGCCTGAGCTCCAGCGGCGTGAAAGCCAACTACGCCTGCGTCAGCGGATACTGTTCCTTCAGCGTCTTCAGCACCTGATCCCCGGGCATCGGGGCGCCGAACATGAAGCTCTGCACATATTCGCAGCCCATCTGGCGCAGCTCTAGCGCGTCGCGCTCGTCCGAAATGCCTTCGGCGACCACCGACAGGCCGAGCTCATGCGCCATGCTGACCATGGATTTGAGCAGCACGGCGCGTTTGGGCGTGCTGTCGTCCACGAAACTCTTGTCGATCTTGATCGTGTCGAAGGGAAAGCGCGTCAGATAGGCGAGCGAAGAATAGCCGGTACCGAAATCGTCCAGCGACAGGCCGATGCCGAGCTGCTTCAGCTTGGTCAGCACATGGGCAGTCTGCTCGGGATTGTCCATAACCAGCGATTCCGTGAGCTCGAGCCGGAAGCAGCGCGGCTTCAGATTGGCCCGCGCAATCACGGAGCGGACGTCGCTGACCAGGTCGCGGCGGATGAGCTGGCGGCTGGAAAGGTTGACCGAAACCGACAGCGGCGCGTCGCCGATCTGCTTTTGCCATGCCGCCAGATCCTCGGCGGCCTGCTGCATGGCGAACAGCCCAAGCTGTACGATCAGCCCGCAGCTTTCGGCGACCGGAATGAAATCCGCCGGCGGGATCATGCCGCGGCGCGGATGGTCCCAGCGCAGCAATGCCTCGAAGCCGGCGACGCTGCCATCTTCCAGCCGAACGATCGGCTGGTAGGCAAGCGTGAATTCGCGCCGTTCGATGGCACGGCGCAGGTCGGATTCGAACTGCAGCCGATCGGTGCCGACGGTGCGGAAGGCCGGGCGGAACGGTTCGATCCTGTCGCCGCCGAAGCGCTTGGCCTGATGCATGGCAAGCTCGGCGTCCTTGACCATGTCCTCGGCCGAGGTCTGCGCCGAGGTCCAGGTGATCAGCCCGATCGAGGCGGTCAGCACGATCTCGCGCTTGGCAAAGGTGATCGGGGCGTTGATGGCATGCTTGATGGCGTCCGCCACCGCCGCGATGCGGGCCGGGTCCTGCTCGGAAAGCAGCATCAAGGCGAACTGGTCGCCGGCGAAGCGTGACAGCGAGTCCTTCGGCTTCAAGAGCCGGTGCAGGCGTCGCGCGATGGTGAGCAGGATGGTGTCGCCGGCCGAGATGCCGAGCCCGTCATTGACCTGCTTGAAGCGGTCGATGTCGATGACGAAGACGGTCGGGCGCACCTTCTCTTCGGTCCGTGCGATCGAGATGATCGCCTCGAGGCGGTTCATGAACAATTCGCGATTGGGCAGGCCGGTGAGGTTGTCGTGCACCGCGTCGTGCAGCAGCCTCTCCTCGGATTTTTTCTGCTCGGTGACGTCTACCATGGTGCCGACACAGCGGATGACCTCGCCGTCCGATCCGATAACCGGGCGCGCGCGCAGCGCAAACCAGTGATAATGGCCGTCGGCGCCGCGCAGCCGGAAGTTCTGCGCCACCTTGCCGCGCCGGTGCTCGAGCACCACGTCGAGCGTGGTGCGGAACGTGTCGCGGTCATCGACATGCAGCACCGGCAGCCAGTTGCGGGCTGCACCCCCCAGGCTGTTAGGGGCGAGGCCGAGCTGGATGCTGACGTCGGGCTTGGTGACGACGCGGTCGCGCAGCACGTCCCAGTCCCACACCGTGTCGCCCGAGCCGGCCACCGCCAGCGCCTGCCGCTCGAGGTCGGAGAACAGACCCTGGTGCAGCGCGCCGCCGGCAAAGGCATGCTGCATGACGGTGAAGCCGATCAGCAGGATGATGAGGATCAGACCGCCGCCAAGCGCCGGCTGGGCGATGTCGTTGTCGAGCATGCCGGTTATCGCCATCCACGATCCGCATAGCCACAACAGCACCATCACCCAACTGGGCACCAGCATGATGGCACGGTCATAGCCGCGTATGCCGAGGAAGATGATCAGGCCGAGCCCGGTCAGCGCGGTGGCGGCGAAGGACAGCCTGGCGATGCCCGCGGCGACCGCCGGGTCGACGATGGCGACGCCGGCGATCAAGAGCAGCCCGAGGATCCAGACCAGCGCCCCATAGCTGAAATGGCCGTGCCATCGGTTGAGGTTGAGATAGGCGAACAGGAACACCACGAAGGTCGCCGCCAGGGCCACCTCCGTTCCCGCCCGCCACATCTGCTCGTTGCCGGGCGATATCTCGATGATCTTGTTGAGGAAGCCGAAATCGACGCAGATATAGGCAAGCACGGCCCAGGCGAGTGCTGCGGTCGCAGGGAACATGGAGGTTCCCTTGACCACGAACAGGATGGTCAGGAACAGCGCGAGAAGCCCGGCGATGCCGATGACGATGCCGCGGAACAACGTGTAGGAATTGACTGAGTCCTTGTAGGATTCCGGGTCCCAGAGATAGACCTGCGGCAGCTTGGGCGAGGCGAGTTCGGCGATGAAGGTGATCACCGTTCCCGGGTTCAGCGTCACCCGGAAGACGTCGGCGTCCGGGCTGCTCTGGCGGTCGAGCGCAAAGCCTTCGCTGGGCGTGATGGCGGCGATACGGGTCGAGCCGAGATCCGGCCAGAAGATGCCGGAATTGACCAGTCGGAAATGCGGCGCCACGATCAGCCGATCGAGTTGCTGGTCGGTGGTGTTGGCAAGCGCGAACACGGCCCAGTCGCCGGTGGAACGGGCGTCATTGGCCTCGACCTCGATGCGTCGTACGATGCCGTCGGGCCCGGGCGCGGTCGAAACCTGGAAGTTTTCGCCCTGGTTGCGGTAGATTTCCACGGCGCCGGACAGATCGAGCGCGACATCGTCGCGAGCGATCTTGATCGGTTCGACGGCAAAGGCCGAGGACGCCGCGCACAGCGTCAGGATCGTCGCGAGGACAAAGGCGAACAGCGGCCCGTTGCGCAGGAATTTCGTCAAAAATCAGTCCTTCGTTCCAGCGCCTGGCGGATCGTCCGCGATCCGGGCGTAGAGGTAGTGGTCCTGCCAGATGCCATTGATCCTGAGGTAGGATCGCAGAAGTCCTTCGCGCCGGAATCCGGCTTTTTCAAGCACACGGATCGACCTGATATTGTCGGGAATACAGGCCGCTTCGATCCGGTGCAACCTCAGCGTATCGAAGGCGAAGCGGGTCACGACCTTGACGGCGTCGGTCATCAGGCCACGGCCGCCGAAGCGCTCGCCGATCCAGTAGCCGACATGCCCGCTTTGCGAGACCCCGTGGCGTATGTTGCCGAGCGTAATTCCGCCAGCCAACCTGCCGCTCGATTTCTCGAATATGAAGAAGGCGATCGCCGTCCCTTGCGCATAGTCCTCGCGGTAGCGGCTGATGCGCAGTCGCCATGCCGCCCGATCAAGCTCGTCCGGCGCCCAGCGCGGCTCCCATGGTTCGAGGAATGCCCGGCTCTCGCCGCGCACAGTCGACCACTCCCGGTAGTCATTGGTGAACGGCACGCGCAGCGTCACGCGGTCGCCCTTCAGTGCCGGCAGGTCGCGGCGAAAGAAAGGGAGCGCGAACACGGCGCTTGTGCGGGCTTAGACGGCGAGCTTGCGGGCCGTGGTGGGCGTGCCCGGAAGCGAATCGAGGATCGCTTCGTATGGCGCCAGCGTACCCACGGGCCCTACAGCGGTAAGCGTCGGTTTGGTCGAGAACAGCCGTGACGACAGGTCGGTCAAACGATCGACCGTCAGCGCCGACAGCCGCTCCATCAGTTCCTCCTTGGCGATCGGCCGGCCGAACAAGAGCAGCTGTCTCGCGATCTGCGAGGCGCGGCTGGCCGGGCTTTCCGCCGACATGATCAGACCTGCGCGGTATTGCGCGCGCGCCCGGTCGAGCTCTTCCTGCAGGATGTTCTCGCCGGCCTTCTGCAATTCCTCGATGATGACGGGCACCAGTTCGGCGATGTCGCTCTGCCCGGTCGCGGCATGGACGCCGAATATGCCGGTGTCGGAAAAGCCCCAGTGGAAGGCATAGACCGAATAGCACAGGCCACGCTTTTCGCGGACTTCCTGGAACAGCCTGGACGACATGCCGCCGCCGAGGATCATCGACAGCACCTGCGAGGCGTAGAAATCGCGCACATGGTAGGCGCGGCCTTCGAAGCCCAGCACGATCTGCGCGTCCATCAGGTCGCGGTCCTCGCGGAAATCGCCGCCAACATATTGCGCATATTGCGGGATGGTGTTGTCGGCCTTGGTGCGGAAACCGCCGAGCTGCTTTTCCACCTCGCGCACGAAATTGTCGTGCTTGATGTCGCCGGCGGCCACGATCACCATGCGTTCGGCGCCGTATTGGCGCTCGATGAAATCGTGCAATTGCTTCGAGGTAAAGGATTTGACGGTCTCCGGCGTGCCCAGAATCGAGCGGCCGATGGTCTGGTGGCGAAAGGCGGTCTCGGTGAACCGGTCGAACACGATGTCATCGGGCGTGTCGTGCGCGGCGCCGATTTCCTGCAGGATCACGTGTTGCTCGCGTTCGAGCTCCTGCGGATCGAATTCCGATTCCTGCAGGATGTCGGCAAGAATGTCGACGGCCAGCGGCACGTCGTCGGAGAGCACCCTGGCATAGTAGGATGTGGTCTCGACGCTGGTGGCGGCGTTGATCTCGCCGCCGACGTCCTCGATTTCCGAGGCGATCTCGAAGGCTGTTCGCCGCTTTGTGCCCTTGAACGCCATGTGCTCGAGCAGATGGGCCATGCCATGCTCTTCATCACGCTCATTGCGGGCACCCGACTTGACCCAGGCACCCAGGGCAACCGATTCGATGCTTGGAAGGGTTTCGGTGGCGACTGTCAGGCCGTTCGACAGACGGCTTACCTCAACACCCATATGGTTCGTACTCCTTAACGCGCCGCTCGCGCACGGCGGCTGACGTAATCTTCCACCATTTTCAGGTCGGATGGAAGTACCGTGTATTTTTCCTCCGATGTCATCAATCCACCTAGCCATGCGGGCAGTGCGGGTGACACGCCGCTGGCGGCCTCGACGGCGGCCGGGAATTTTGCTGGGTGCGCAGTGCCCAGCACCACCATCGGCACGGCATTCGAAGCCTTGCCGGCCGCGACATGCACGGCTGCCGCGGTATGCGGATCAAGCAGGTAGTTGCTAGCCGCGAGCGTCGAGCGTATCGTCGCGGCGACCTCGTCCATAGCTGCGCGGCCGGCATCGAATTCGGCCCGCATCCCCGCGATTTCCGCGGCTTCTATGGTGAAGGCGCCGGATTGTTTGAGCCCGGCCATGTAGCGCCGCACGGTCGCCGGGTCGCGGCCCGACGCCTCAAACAGCAGGCGCTCGAAATTCGACGACACCTGGATGTCCATGGAAGGCGAGGTGGTCGCGAACACGCCCTTGGTGCGGTATTCGCCGGTCGCGAAAGTGCGTGCCAGTATGTCGTTGTCGTTGGTGGCGATGACCAGCCGATCGATCGGCAGGCCCATTTTTTTGGCGGCGTAACCGGCAAAGATATCGCCGAAATTCCCTGTGGGCACGGTGAAGGAGACGGGGCGATCGGGCGCGCCGAGCGACAGGGCCGAGGAGAAATAATAGACGATCTGGGCCATGATGCGGGCCCAGTTGATCGAATTCACCCCCGACAGCGAGACACGGTCGCGAAAGACGTGATCGTTGAACATGTCCTTGAGCATGCCCTGGCAATCGTCGAAATTGCCTTCGATCGCCAGGGCATGCACGTTCTCAGCCTTCGATGTCGTCATCTGCCGTTGCTGCACCGGCGACACGCGGCCATGCGGGAAGAGAATGAAGATGTCGGTGCGGCTGCGCCCGGCGAAGGCGTCTATCGCTGCTCCGCCGGTGTCGCCCGATGTGGCGCCGACGATGGTGGCATTCTGGTTGCGTTCGGCGAGCACATGGTCCATCAGCCGGGCGAGCAACTGCATCGCCACGTCCTTGAAGGCGAGCGTAGGTCCATGGAAGAGTTCGAGGACAAAAGCGTTGGGGCCGGTCTGGACCAGCGGGCAGACAGCCTCGTGGCGGAAGGTGGCATAGGCCTCCCGCACCAGGCGCTCGAACACGGGGGCCGGGATTTCGTCGCCAAGGAACGGCGACAGCACCCGGATGGCCAGTTCGGGATAGGCCAGGCCGCGCATGGCGCGGATCTCGGCCATCGAGAATTGCGGCCACTGGCGCGGCACATAGAGCCCGCCGTCGCGTGCCAGGCCTGTCAGGACGGCATCGCAAAACCCAAGCGCGGGCGCCTCGCCGCGGGTACTCACATATTGCATCGTCACAATTCCGTTACTGCCTTGGGTTTTCGACCCACGCAAGGTGGTTAATTTCTACGCTGGCTCAGTCGCATTTTTGCCGCGCGGTTGATATACGTCACCAGCTTTGCGAGAGGGAAGTGCAGTTTCATGGCGTTTCATACATTCAGCGGTCGCTTTTTCGCGGGTCTTGCGCTCACCGGCTTTATGCTTGCCGCCGCCGGCTGCCAATCAGGCGACAACGGTATGCTGAACCTGGGTTTTGGCAAGAAGGACCCGACCGCGCCACCGCCGCCGCAGGACCCCAAGATTTTGGCCAGCCAGTTGAATGCCTATTGCCCGAGGGTGATGCTTCGCGACGGCACGGCATTCTTCAACACCTACGCCAACGAAGCCCGGAAGCCCAGGCCCAAGCTCAAGAAGACCGGCGACGCCGCGCAGGATGCCGCGGCCCAGGCTGCGGCGGATGCTGCCGCTGCTACTCCGCCGGACGATTCGGCGAGGGTCATTTATCAGGCCTCGATCAGCGACGTGACCCGCGATTGCAGCCGCGCCGACGGACAGCTGACGATGAAGATCGCCGTCGCCGGCAAGATCGTGCCGGGACCGAAATTCACGCCCGGCACCATCACCATGCCGATCCGCACCGCGGTAATGCATGGCACTGAGGTGCTTTATTCCCAGATCCACCAATACCAGGTCCAGGTTACCGACCCCTCGGTCGCCACGCAGTTCGTCTTCACCGATTCCAACGTCGTCGTGCCGGCGCCGACGGCGCAGGATTATCAGGCCTATGCCGGCTATGATGAAAATGCGCCGAAGGCCGCGACCGACAAACCGAAGAAGAGCAGGAAGAAAGCCGCCGCGACCAACTAAATCCGCGGGGGTGCTCGTCGGGGCCTAGCGGACGCTCACGCGTCCGCCGACCATTCTGATAGGGCGGCCAGCGTGCCGCTCAGATCCGCCCAGCGGCGGATCACCGTCTCGGCGCCCGCCTCCGTCAGCGCATCGGCATGGCCGGGATAGCTATGGGCGGCGCCGGTGAACCCGATGACACGCATTCCTGCCGACCTTGCGCCGGTCACGCCGTGCACGGAATCCTCGATGACGAAAGTGTTTGCCGGATGGGCGCCGAGCTTTTCGGCGGCGAACAGGAACACGTCGGGAGCCGGTTTGGTTTTTCCGGTCGGCGTCTCCATCGCGGAGAAGATGCGCCCGGCAAAGAATGGCAGCAGATGCACCTTCTCCAGCATGAATTCTATCCGCTCCGAGCGTGAGTTGGAGCAGATGCAACGTTGCGCCGTCACCGAGGCGACCGCTTCGCGCACGCCCTCGATGGCACGAACGTCGCTGCGCAGTTTCCGGTCGACCAGCTCTTCGGCGCGATCGATCAGCGAAACCTGGAACGGGATGTTGGACTTCTCCTCAACCCGCATCAGAATGTCCTTGAACGTCAGCCCCGCATAAGTCTCGGCAATCTCCTCGGCCGAGATTTCGTATCCGGACAAGGTCAGGAGCTCGGCCTCGACGCGCGCGGCGATGATTTCGGAATCGACGAGCACGCCGTCGCAATCGAAGATGACAAGGTCTGGCTGGGGCATGGTGATCCGGGCAATGAGAACGGGCAGGCTTCAGGCGGCGCGGCATACACCAACGGGCACGTCGGCGCAAACCGGCGGCGTCCGATCGCTGCCCTTCACCGAATATTTACGCTGATCGGTAACCATAACCGGGAGTAAACAGTAACGCGTGCCTTGGGTGTAAAAATGTCAGCCGTGCGTCTTGTCGACGAGCTTTCCCATGCTCCCCAGCAATCCGAATGGCTGGACACGATCCTGAAGGGCGACTGCGTCGCGGCGCTCGACCGGCTGCCCGAAAAATGCATCGACGTCATCTTCGCCGATCCACCCTACAATCTGCAGCTCGACGGCGACCTGCACCGGCCCGACCAATCCAAGGTCGATGCGGTGGACGACGACTGGGACCGGTTCGAGAGCTTCGAGGCCTACGATGCCTTCACGCGCGCCTGGCTGCTGGCCGCGCGCCGGGTGCTGAAGCCCAACGGCACCATCTGGGTCATCGGCTCCTATCACAACATCTTCCGGGTCGGGGCCAAGATGCAGGACCTCGGCTTCTGGATCCTCAACGACGTCGTATGGCGCAAGACCAACCCGATGCCGAATTTTCGCGGCCGCCGCTTCCAGAACGCGCATGAGACGATGATCTGGGCCTCCCGCGACCAGAAGGGCAAGGGCTATACCTTCAACTACGAAGCGTTGAAGGCGTCGAACGACGACATACAGATGCGTTCCGACTGGCTGTTCCCGATCTGCACCGGTGGCGAGCGTCTGAAGAACGACAATGGCGATAAACTGCACCCGACGCAGAAGCCGGAGGCGCTGCTCGCCCGCGTCATGATGGCCTCGACCAAGCCCGGCGACGTCGTGCTCGATCCCTTCTTCGGCTCCGGCACGACAGGCGCGGTGGCGAAGCGCCTCGGCAGGCATTTTGTCGGCATAGAGCGCGAGCAGGCCTATATCGACGCCGCCAATGAGCGCATCGACGCGGTGCGGCCGCTCGACGGCGCGGACCTGACCGTGCTCACCGGCAAGCGCGCCGAGCCGCGCGTCGCCTTCGTCAGCCTGATCGACACGGGGCTGGTGACGCCCGGCGCGACGCTCTACGACGCCAAGAAGCGCTGGGCGGCCAAGGTCCGCGCCGACGGCACGGTGGCGATCGGCGACAGTGCCGGATCGATCCACAAGATCGGCGCCGAAGTTCAGGGCCTGGATGCCTGCAACGGCTGGACCTTCTGGCACTATGAGCGCAGCGGCGGCCTGACCCCGATCGACGAACTGCGTCGCATCGCGCGTCTCGGCATGGAAAGGGCAGGGGGCTGACCCTGCCGATTGCCGCGGCCTTGGCGTTGGTTCAAAGTCTCAACGAAGTACTGGAAGCGATTCAAATCACGCCTTGATTCCGAGCCGCTCAAGGTCTGCTTGAAGTGTCTTGGCATCGGTGAACAGCACTGCCTGCCAGCCGGCCGCTTTGGCGCCGTCGACATTCTTCTGGCTGTCGTCGATGAACAGCGTCGCGGACGGTTCGAGCTCGAACGCGGCGACGTGATGGTCGTAGATGTCGCGATCCGGCTTGATCTTGCCGATCTCACCCGAAATGGTGACACCGCGCGGACGATTGAGAAAATCGAAGCGTTTGCGCGCTTCGGCCAGCGTATCGGCGGCGAAGTTGGTCAGCATGGTGACATCGTGGCCGCTGTCGATCAGACCGACCATGATGGCGACGCTGTCGTCATAGGCATGCGGCACCATGTCGTGCCAGTGGCGGCGAAAATTGCGGATGTTTTCCGCGTGATCCGGGTGGTCCGCGATCAGCAGCGTTTCCGCCTCTTCCCATGTCCGGCCGCGGTCCTGCTCGATGTTCCAGTCATGCGTGCAGACATTGTCGAAGAACCACTTTCTCTCCTCGGCATCGGGAATAAGCCGGCTGAACGGGATGTTCGGATCGTAGTGGATCAGCACTTTGCCGATGTCGAACACGATGTGGCGGATTTCAGTCATGGGGCCTCTCTGCACTGTTCGGTGACGGCTTTTTTCGTCGCGCCGGGTATCGCAGCCTCGATTGCCTTTTTCATGACAGTGGGCAGCGCTTCACCCGAAATGTCCGACGGCAGCGACCAGAAATGCCCGGCGGGCGTCTCGCCGGTGCTTCGGGCGAGGAAGATTTCGAGCTCGAGCGCAAAATGGGTGAAGACATGCGCGATCCGGCCGGCTTGTCGCCAGTCGCCGGGAAAGGGTGCGGCCGCCGCTGTGGTCGCGCCGTCCAGCCGCGCCGTCCAGCCGGTCGTCGGCACCTCGGTCATGCCGCCGAGCAGCCCTTTGTCGGCGCGTTTGCGCAGAAGAATGGCACCGTCGCTTCGCACGGCGACGAAGGCTGCGCCGCGCCGCAGCGGTTTGTCGGCCTTGGGCAGGCGCACGGGATATTGTTCAGGATCGCCTGAAACGACCGCGCTGCAGCCCTCGCGCAGCGGGCAAAGCATGCAGCGCGGCCGGCGCGGGGTACAGATCGTGGCGCCGAGGTCCATCATCGCCTGAGCGAAATCGCCGGGCCTCGTCGTGGGAACCATGCGCTCGACACGGGCGCGAATGTCGGCCTTGGCTTCGCTGAGCGGCGTGGCAATGGAGAACAGGCGGGTCACGACACGTTCGACATTGCCATCGACGACGGCAGCCGGCCGGTCGAAAGCGATCGCCGCGATCGCCGCCGAAGTATAGGCGCCGATACCCGGCAATTCCTTCAAGCCGGCTTCCGTATCCGGAAACCGGCCGTCGCGCCCGGCCACCAGATCGGCACAGGCCTTGAGGTTGCGGGCACGGGAATAGTAGCCGAGCCCTGCCCAGGCTTTCATCACGTCCTCGACGGGCGCCGCCGCCAGCGCCGCGACATCAGGCCATTTCTCGACAAAGGCGCGAAAATAGGCCTTCACGGCTTCAACCGTGGTCTGCTGCAGCATGACCTCCGACAGCCAGATCCGGTAAGGATCGGGCCGCACGCCACGGGCATGGTCGCGCGGGGTCACGCGCCACGGCAACTCGCGATGATGCACGTCGTACCATGCGAGCAGGCGGGATGCGGTATCGCCAGCTTTGCTGCTGTCCCCGGACGCAGCTCTGCTGCTGTCACTAGACGCAGCTTTGCTGCTGTCACTAGACGCAGCTTTGCTGCTGCTGTCCTCTGATATGGCCTTGCGGGTCTGCTCGTGCGGTGCCATTGATCTCGTATCGGCCTCGGCCGGGAAGAGTGGAGGTGGGTGGCTGGAGAACGCACATGGCAGGGAAAAAGCCCTTCGGCAATCCCGTTCCGGTGAGCGATCTCGCCACCGCGATCCTCGACCCGGTGCTGCGCAAGCGGGCGGGCATTTCGGTCAGCCTGGTCCAGTCGTGGGAAGAGATTGCCGGTTCGCGCCTGGCCGGCCATTCGCGCCCTGAAAAGATCCAGTGGCCTCGGCGGCTGCACGAAGACGACCCGTTCGAGCCGGCCGTGCTGGTGATCGCCTGCGAGGGCATGGCGGCGCTCCATCTGCAGCATGAGGCCGGCGAGATCATCAATCGCGTCAATGCATTTCTCGGCTTCACGGCCATCGGCCGCATCAGGATAGTGCAGAAGCCGGTTCTAAGTGAAAAGGCGCGGCCGAAACCACCCGTCAGGCCTCTCAATGAGGCGGAAAAATCAAGACTGTCGCACATCGTCGGCAAGATAGAAGACGATGGCCTGCGTGCCTCTCTGGAGCGGCTCGGCGCCACTATTCTGGGACAAAGAAAGTCATAGCACCGTCGCCAATCTCGCGATTTCGTGATTATAAGCTTCAAGTTTCACGATTGGATTGGGGACGGCGATGCCTTAATTCGCGCCAACTCTCGCCTTTTCGTGCCTTTGCGTTGCAAAATCCAACCCCTGTCAGGTGATTCGTATGAACCGTCCTCCGTTCGGCAAAAGCTTGTCCCGCAGAAACCTGCTGTCTTCGCTGGCCGCCATTCCGGTGGTGGCCGTGCTTGCGGCATGCAGCGACTCTGGTGAGGAAGCCAAGGCGGCCGATGTGAAGCCTGCCGCTCCCGCCGCACCCGCGACATCGGCCACGCCGGCCGCCGTCAAGGCGCCGGAGGCTCAAGGCACCGTCGACATGGCCGAACTGCTTAAGCCCGGCGCATTGCCCGACAAGCAACTCGGCAAGGACGACGCCAAGGTCACGATCGTCGAATACGCCTCGATGACCTGCCCGCATTGCGCGCATTTTGCCGAAACCACCTTTCCGGAATTGAAGAAGAAATACATCGATACCGGCAAGGCGCGCTATATTCTGCGCGAATTCCCGTTCGATCCGAGCGCCGAGGCCGGTTTCATGCTGGCGCGCTGCGCCAAGGACAACTACTTCCCGATGGTGGATGTCCTGTTCAAGCAGCAGGCGAACTGGGTGGGCGTGTCCAACACCAAGGATGCGCTGCTGCAAATCTCCAAGCTCGCCGGTTTTACACAGGAGTCCTTCGAAGCCTGCTTGACGGACCAGAAACTTCTGGACGATGTGAGGGCGGTCCAGAAACGCGGCGCCGACGAATTCAAGGTCGACTCGACGCCGACCTTCTTCATCAACGGAAAGACCTACAAAGGGGCGATGTCGATTGAGGAAATGTCGGCCATCATCGACCCTCAGCTCTGACGTCCTGGCGATGCCGAAGCGGCAGCGCTTCGGCATGCGTGGCCTTTGGCCGTGCTGCGCGCCGCCGCAAACCCGCGGCGCGTTTTCGCAAAAGTCGCTTTCAGGGCGGCGTGAATGAAGTTTTCGCGCCTTCGCCTCCTCGGTTTCAAATCCTTCGTCGAACCAGGCGAGTTCGTGATCGAACGCGGCCTGACGGGCATTGTCGGGCCGAACGGCTGCGGCAAGTCTAACCTTGTCGAGGCGCTGCGCTGGGTGATGGGCGAAAGCTCCTACAAGAACATGCGCGCGTCCGGCATGGACGACGTGATCTTTTCCGGCTCGGGCACGCGCCCGGCACGCAATACCGCCGAGGTCACGTTGTTCCTCGACAACAGCGATCGCTCGGCGCCGGCAGCCTTCAACGACGCCGACGAATTGCAGGTCTCGCGCCGCATCGAGCGTGAGGCGGGCTCGCTCTACCGTATCAACGGCAAGGAAGCGCGCGCCAAGGACGTGCAGCTTCTGTTCGCCGACCAGTCGACCGGCGCGCGTTCGCCCTCGATGGTTGGCCAGGGTCGCATCGGCGAGCTGATCCAGGCCAAGCCCCAGGCGCGCCGCGCCCTGCTGGAAGAAGCGGCCGGCATTTCCGGCCTGCATACGCGCCGCCACGAGGCCGAACTCAGGCTCAAGGCCGCCGAGCAGAACCTCGAGCGCCTGGATGACGTCGTTGGCGAGCTGGAAAGCCAGATCGAAAGCCTGAAGCGCCAAGCACGCCAGGCCTCCCGCTTCAAGAACCTGTCGGCCGACATCCGCAAGGCCGAGGCGACGCTGCTCCATCTGCGCTGGACGCTGGCCAAGGCCCAGGAAGGCGAGGCACGTTCGGCGCTGGCCGTCGCCACCGCCCTGGTTGGCGACCGCGCCGCCGCCCAGATGGCGGCCGCCAGGGAGCAAGGTATCGGCGCGCATCGGCTGCCCGATTTGCGTGACGCCGAAGCTGCGGCGGCCGCGGCCTTCCAGCGCCTGTCGATCGCCAGATCGCAGATCGAGGAAGAAGCCGGCCGCATCCGCGCCCGTCAGGCGGAACTCGAGCGCCGGCTCCAGCAGCTCGACGGTGACATCGCCCGCGAGGAGCGCATGGTGCGCGACAATGCGGATATCCTGGAACGCCTGCGCGCCGAGGAAGCAGCGCTCAACTCCGAAAATGGCGGCGCGGCCGAGCGTGAAGCAACCACCCGCGCCGCCTTCGAACAGGCAGCCGCGACGCTCTCGCAGAGCGAAGCCAGGCTTGCAGCACTTACCGCCGAGCGGGCCGAGGCCGCCGCTTCGCGCAATCAGGTCGAGCGGACGCTGCGCGAGACCGCCGAGCGTCGGGACCGTTTCGCCCGCCAACTCGCCGATGTCGACCGCGAATTGTCGGAAATGCTCTCCAAAGTCGCGGGCCTGCCCGACCCGGCCGAGAAGCGACTTCTGGTCGAGGACGCGCTGGCGCGGCTCGAAGAGAGCGAGGCCGGCGCGATTGCCGCCGAACAGGCGGTCGCCGAGGCGCGCGCCGCCGAAAATGCCGCCCGCCCGCCGTTACAGGACGCCAGGGCCGAACTGGCGCGCATCGAAACCGAAGCCCGCACGCTGGCCAAGATCCTGAACGCAGCCAGCGGCGATCTCTTCCCGTCCGTGCTGGAACAGATCAGCGTCGAGCGCGGCTATGAGACGGCCTTGGGCGCCGCCCTCGGCGAGGACCTTGACGTGCCGCTCGACCGCAGCGCCCCGGTGCATTGGGGCGAGAGCGCGATCCAGACCGGTGACGCCGCGCTTCCCGAAGGCATCAAGAGCCTGGCCAGCGTGGTACGTGCCCCGGCGCAGCTTGCCCGCCGGCTGGCGCAGATCGGCATTGTCGAAGCCGCCGACGGCCGCCGCCTGCAAGGGCTGCTCGCGCCCGGCCAGAGGCTGGTCAGCCCTGAGGGCGCGCTGTGGCGGTGGGACGGGCTGACCGCCAGCGCCGACGCGCCGACCGCGGCCGCGCAACGCCTGGCGCAAAAGAACCGGCTGGCCGAGCTCGATGCCGAAGCGGTGCAGGCGACGCTTGTGCTGCGCGAGGCCGAGGCAGTGCTCGCACAGGCCGAACAGTCGCTTCGCGAGGCCAGCGAGGCCGAGCGCGCCGCGCGTCAGGCCGGACGCGACGCCCAGCACGGGCTGGACGCCGCCCGCAACGCGCTGGCCGAAGCCGAAAAGGCCGGCGGCGAGTTGGCGAGCCGGCGCGCCGCCCTGGACGAGGCCCGCGCCCGTATTGTCGACAGTCATGAAGAAACTTCGGCCGCCTTTGCCGAGGCGGAAATGCTGCTGCAGGACGCGCCCGATCTCGGCGACCTGCAGATACAGCTCGAGCAATCCTCGGCCAATGTCGCCCGCGACCGCGCCACGCTCGCCGATGCGCGTGCCGTCCATGAAGGGTTGCGGCGGGAGGCCGAGGCGCGTTCGCGCCGGCTCGATGCGATCGGCGCCGAGCGCAGCAACTGGCTGGAGCGCGCCGAGAACGCTTCGACGCAGATCGCCTCGCTGGGCGAACGCAAGGCAGAGGCCGAGGCCGAACGCGAGAGATTGGCCGACGCACCCGACGAGATCGATGCCAAGCGGCGCGCCTTGCTGTCGCAGCTCACCGAAGCCGAGACCTTGCGCAAGGCGGCAGCCGACCGTCTGCAGGAAGCGGAGAACAGGCAGGCCGAACTGGACAAGGCGGCCACCGGCGCCATCCAGTCGCTGGCCGAGGCGCGCGAGACCCGTGTCCGCGCCGAGGAGCGCTTGACCGCGGCCGACGAGCGCCGGCTGGAGGTCGAGGCGCGCATCCAGGAGACGCTGAACACGCCGCCACATCTGGTCATCCGCCATACCGGGCTGGAAGCGGACGATCCGATGCCCGAAATGGCCGAGATCGAGCGCCAGCTCGACAGGCTGAAGATCGAGCGCGAGCGGCTCGGCGCCGTTAACCTGCGCGCCGAGGAAGAGCAGAAGGAGCTTTCGGACCGGCTGGAGACCATCGTCTCGGAGCGCGAGGACATCATCGAGGCGATCCGCAAGCTCCGGCAAGCGATCCAGAGCCTCAACCGCGAGGGCCGCGAGCGGCTTCTCGCGGCCTTCGACGTGGTCAACGGCCATTTCCAGCGGCTGTTTTCGCATCTCTTCGGCGGCGGCACGGCGGAATTGCAGCTGATCGAATCCGAGGATCCGCTTGAGGCGGGGCTTGAAATCCTTGCCCGTCCGCCCGGCAAGAAGCCGCAGACCATGACGCTGCTGTCCGGCGGCGAACAGGCGCTTACGGCGATGTCGCTGATCTTCGCCGTGTTCCTCACCAACCCGGCGCCGATCTGCGTGCTCGACGAGGTCGATGCGCCGCTCGACGACCACAATGTCGAACGCTTCTGCAATCTGATGGACGAGATGGCCAAGACCACCGAGACGCGCTTCGTCATCATCACCCACAATCCGATCACCATGGCGCGCATGGACCGGCTGTTCGGGGTGACCATGGCCGAGCAGGGCGTCAGCCAGCTCGTTTCGGTCGATCTGCAGGCAGCCGAAGCCATGCGCGAGGCAAGCTGACTTCACCTCAACGTGCCGTGCTGAAGCCTGATTTTGAGCGTTGTCTTTCGCGGTAAGGCAGTCGGTTCGGCTTCTTCTCACCTTGCGCGTTGCACGATCCAGGTCGCCCAGATCGCGGCCAGCAGACCGCATGCAATGCCAATGCAATCGGCAACCCAGTCGAGCACGTCGAAATCGCGGCCTATCGCCGTGGTGCCCTGGAGAATTTCTATGGCAGCGCCGACAAAGGCGAGGAAGACGATCAGCGCCGGCTTGTGCCGCGGCCAGCCGAGGCTGCCCAGGAAAGCCAGCACGGCGAATGCGCTGGCGTGATTGAGCTTGTCATAATGGAAGCCGATATCGATTCCGAATTGCTTGAGGCGATGTGCCGGCAGCAGCGCGAGAACGAGGACGGCCAGGAGCGTGACGACAAAGGCAATCCGCTCGGCGACGGAATAGATTCTCATTCTGCTCCAACAACATGTCTCCGGTATAAACCGTAACCTATGTGTCCGGAACGGACCTTGCGCGCTTGGCTGGGGCGCCAGGATTCGAACCTGGGAATGTCGGTACCAAAAACCGATGCCTTACCACTTGGCGACGCCCCAGCAGCTGACATGCGTCGACTGCGCGCGGCCTTATAGGCTGTGCCGGTGGAAAGCTCAATGCCTGGAGATTGCGACTTTCCTGCTGATCCACGACTCCGTTGGCGACGGTCGTCTCATGCGCCGGTCGTGCCGCCTATTCTCCCCACACCGCCATCTCGTTTCCAGCCGGGTCGGCAAAGTGGAACCGCCTGCCGCCCGGAAACGAAAAGATCGGTTTGATGATCGTGCCGCCGGCATTCTCGACGGCTGCCAGCGTCTCTTCCAGATCCTGGGAATAGAGCACCGGCAACGGCTTGGCGGTGGCGTCGCCGCTGTCGGCCTGGAAACCGCCGTCCAGTCCCTCGCTAAAGGCCGAATAGGTCGGGCCATAGTCGGTGAACGACCAGGCAAAGGCGGCGCTGTAGAAGGCTTTCACACTGTCCAGCGTCGCGCCGGTTGCCGGCAGTTCCAGATAGTCGAGTTTTCCGGTGAGCTTCATGATGCACCTCTTCGTTCCCTGTATGTTCTAGTCTTGGACCGTTGCACTGGCAAGTCCTTTTGCCGCAGCTTTTGCTTAATCGATTGTAGCGGCCAAACGGCTTTGCCGACGCCTTGCCTTTCGCATTGCAGCATCATATCCGTCCAAAGTCGGGATATGGCGGGGCTTTCTGTTTCGTCAATCTTTCCAATCTCCTGCAACCGGAGAGCAAAGCATGACCAAGTGGGTTTTCACCTTTGGCGATGGTGCGGCCGAAGGCCGGGCTGGCGACAAGAATCTGTTGGGCGGCAAGGGTGCCAATCTGGCCGAGATGTGTAGCCTTGGCCTGCCGGTGCCGCCGGGCTTCACCATCACGTCGGAGGTCTGCAACGCCTACTATGCCAACGGCCGCGCCTATCCGGCAGGGCTTGAAGCGGACGTCGCCGTGGCGCTGGACCATATCGGCCGGCTCACCGGCCGCCGTTTCGGCGATCCGTCGAAACTGCTGCTTGTGTCGGTGCGCTCCGGCGCCCGCGCCTCGATGCCTGGCATGATGGACACCGTGCTCAATCTCGGCCTCAACGACGAAACCGTCGAGGCGCTGGCCGCCGATTCCGGCGATGCGCGCTTTGCCTATGACAGCTACCGGCGCTTCATCCAGATGTATTCCGATGTCGTCATGGGGCTCGACCACGAGGTGTTCGAGGAGATCCTCGAGGATCAGAAGGCCAGCCTCGGCCATGAACTCGACACGGAACTGACAGCTATCGAGTGGCAAGGCGTCATCGCGCTCTACAAGGCCAAGGTCGAAGAGGAGCTCGGCAGGCCGTTCCCGCAGGATCCGCACGAACAGCTCTGGGGGGCGATCGGTGCCGTGTTCTCGAGTTGGATGAACAACCGCGCCATCACTTACAGGCGCCTGCACGATATTCCCGAAAGCTGGGGCACGGCGGTCAATGTCCAGGCCATGGTGTTCGGCAACATGGGTGAAACTTCGGCCACCGGGGTCGCCTTCACTCGCAATCCGTCGACCGGCGAAAAGCAGCTCTATGGCGAGTTCCTGGTGAATGCGCAGGGTGAGGACGTCGTCGCCGGCATCCGCACGCCGCAGAACATCACCGAGGCGGCCCGCATCGCCGCCGGCTCCGACAAGCCGTCATTGCAGAAACTGATGCCGGACGCCTTCCAGTCCTTCGTCACCATCTCGGACAGGCTGGAAAAGCACTACCGCGACATGCAGGACCTCGAATTCACCATCGAGCGCGGCAAATTGTGGATGTTGCAGACGAGGTCCGGCAAGCGCACCGCCAAGGCGGCGCTCAGGATCGCCGTCGAGATGGCCAGGGACGGCTTGATCTCGAAAGAGGAAGCGGTCGCCCGCATCGATCCCGCCTCGCTCGACCAGCTCCTGCACCCCACCATCGATCCGAAGGCCGCACGCGACGTCATCGGTGTCGGCCTGCCGGCGTCTCCAGGCGCCGCTACCGGCGAGATCGTCTTTTCCTCCGCGGACGCCGAGGATCTCAAGGCGCAAGGGCGCAAGGCTATTCTGGTGCGTGTGGAGACCAGCCCCGAGGACATCCACGGCATGCATGCGGCGGAAGGCATCCTGACCACGCGCGGCGGCATGACCAGCCATGCTGCCGTCGTGGCGCGCGGCATGGGCAAGCCGTGCGTTTCGGGCGCCGGTTCGCTGCGCGTCGACTATAAGGCAGCTACGCTGATGTCGATGGGGCAGACCTTCCGCAAGGGCGACATCATCACCATCGACGGCGGCAACGGGCAGGTGCTCAAGGGCGCCGTAGCGATGCTCCAGCCCGAGCTTTCCGGCGATTTCGCCGCCATCATGGAATGGGCGGATGCGGTGCGGCGCATGAAAGTGCGCACCAACGCCGAAACCCCGCTCGATGCGCGCATGGCGCGCTCCTTCGGTGCCGAAGGCATCGGCTTGTGCCGCACCGAACACATGTTCTTCGATGGCGCCCGCATTATCGCCATGCGCGAGATGATCCTGGCCGACACCGAAAAGGACCGGCGCGCCGCGCTTGCCAAGCTGCTGCCGATGCAGCGAGCGGATTTCCTGGAGCTGTTCGAGATCATGGCCGGCCTGCCGGTGACCATCCGCCTGCTCGATCCGCCGTTGCACGAATTCCTGCCCAAGACCGAGGCCGAGATAGCCGAAGTCGCGGCGGCGATGAATGTTGCGCCGGACAAGCTCAGGCAGCGCACCGAGGCGCTGCACGAATTCAACCCGATGCTCGGTCATCGCGGCTGCCGGCTTGCGGTGTCCTATCCCGAGATCGCCGAGATGCAGGCGCGCGCCATTTTCGAGGCCGCCGTCGAGGCCGGCCGCAAGGCCGGCGCGCTGGTGGTACCCGAGATCATGGTGCCGCTGGTCGGGCTTGTGAAGGAACTCGACTATGTCAAGGCGCGCATCGATGCGGTGGCCAAGAGCGTCATGGACGAAAGCGGCGTCAAGATCGACTACCTGACTGGAACCATGATCGAGCTCCCCCGCGCGGCGATCCGCGCCCATGTCATCGCTGAATCGGCCGAGTTCTTCTCTTTCGGCACCAACGACCTGACCCAGACGACATTCGGCATCTCGCGCGACGACGCGGCCTCGTTCCTGGAGACCTATCGCCAGAAAGGCATCATCGAACAGGATCCGTTCGTATCGCTGGACATCCATGGCGTCGGCGAACTGGTGCGCATGGCCGCCGAGAAGGGCAGGGCGGCGCGGCCAGGGATCAAGCTCGGCATTTGTGGTGAGCATGGCGGCGATCCGGCCTCCATCCGCTTCTGCGAGGAGGTCGGACTGGACTATGTGTCCTGTTCGCCCTACCGCGTGCCGATCGCCAGGTTGGCGGCCGCGCAGGCGGCCGTTCAGGTGGCAAAGGCGGGCCGCGGCTGAGCGCCTGCCGCCGATCGGAACGAGGAACTGCCGCAAGACGGTCAGATTGTCGCGTCTGGTGCTTTTCTGCTATCCAGCTCCGATTTTCGCCTTCATGCGGGTCTTGGGATGCCTGCGTGAAACGCCCGATTGGAATTGGATTTGATGCGCCTGCTGCAAAAAAATCTCTGCATTGTCGCCATGTCTTTGGCCGTCGTGTCCAGCGGCCATGCCGCATCGCTGGTCGAACCCATCCTGCACATCAAGCCGGATGCAGGTGGAACCGGGCGCATTGCCTTGACCCTCGATGCCTGCGGCGGACGGACCGACAACCGCATCCTCTCGGCGCTGGTGGAAAACAGGATACCTGCGACCATCTTCGTCACCGGCATCTGGCTGAAGCGGAACGCCGCCGCCGTCGAGATCATGCGGGCGCATCCCGACCTGTTCGAACTGGAAAACCACGGCGGCCATCACATCCCGGCCGTCGACACGCCGCAGAAGATCTATGGCATACGCAGCGCCGGCAGTCCGGAAGCGGTTCTGGCCGAGGTCGAGTCGGGCGCCGTCGCCTTGGCCGGGACTGGCGAGCCAGCGCCGAAATGGTTTCGTGGCGCGACCGCGGAGTATAGTCCGTCGGCGATCGCCATGATCCGCAAGCTGGGCTTCAAGATCGCCGGCTTCTCGATCAATGGCGACGGCGGTTCGCTGCTCGGCGCCAGGGAAACCACAAGGCGCATAGAAGCGGCCAAGGATGGCGACGTCATCATCGCCCATATCAACCAGCCGACCCATGCCGCCGGGGAGGGCGTCGTGCAGGGCCTGCTGGCGCTCAAGCAGAAGGGACTGACCTTCGTGCGGCTCGATGATGCCGGAGGCTTCGGCAATAACGGCACCACCGACTGATCGGCAGGACGGCAGGTCCGGCCTCCTCGTTCGTCCGTTCAAGCTGGCTTGGCTTCGATGCTGACCTTGCTTGCGTAGAACGCGCCGTGGTTGCGGATTTCAGCCATTTCGTCGAAAGGCTGCTCATAGGCCCACATCGCATCCTTGCCTGCCTCGGCGGCAGGCAGCACGCTCCAGTAGCTTGCGTCGCCCTTGTAGGGACAATGGGTGGAGGATTGCGTGCCGCTCAGCTTGTTGAAATCGATGTCTGCGAACGGGATGTAAAAGGCGGCCGGATAGGGCGCTTCCGTCAGCACCTTGGCGTTCGTCGATGAGGCGATAACAGTGTCGCCTGCACGCACGGTGACGGTGCCCTTATACGGTTCGACGGTGATGACCTTATCGGGGTTGCGCTGGAAGCCGGGTGCCGGGTTGGCGATCTTGTCCATGCTGTTTCTCCTCGTCTCAGCTTTAAGTGTGTCGACGAGGTGGTTTGCGCAAGGCCGACGGTCGCCAGCAATCCGCAATCAATCTCCAGCCGTGGGCGCTGCCGACGGCATTTTTAGCGATGACCTTGTCCGGCGAGGCTCAGGCCGCGGTTCTGAACGCGTCCATCAGGCCGGCATAGGCGGCCGCGATACCGGCCACGGGATTGCTGCTCCTGGATGCGGTCTCGACTTTCAAGTGGCCGCCGCCGGTCGGCAAGGTTAGCAGCAGGAATTGACGACTGCCGCCATCGCCCACGGATGCCGCGGCGACGTGCTCGCCTTCCCCTTCGTTCTGGACGCACATCTTGAACAGCAGCGTGCCGCCCACCGCTTCGAGCGCACCGCCGACAACTTCAACAAATTCATCTTCGGAAACAGTCTTTGTGTCCGGCACCAGATCGCCCAGGCTTTCGGCAAGCGTGCTTTCCAGTGCCTTATCGTCGAGCTGCGTGTCCATGCGAACCTCTTTCAGTCGCCAATCGCACCCCTTTGCCCATTAACGAAACTTAATGCCGACGATGGCCGGATTGTGGCGGATTCTCCTCTCGGTCGAGTAATTTAGACTTCTCTGATATAATGGATTTCAAGGCCGCCGGTCCTATGACATGAGCGCCAGGCATTCGGACCTCCAAGAAAAGACACGACTCGATCGCTTGCCTGCGCGACCGGCATTCGGATTTCGTTCGCCACCGGCGGTGGCTGGACAATCCACCGGTTCGCTTCACAATGGCAACAAAAGCGAGGAGCGTAAGGGAGGAACGAATGCTGGGGCTGATGCAGGAATGGCCGCTTCTTTGCCATAAGCTTATCGACAACGCAGAGCGGCAGCATGGCGCGCGAGAGATCGTATCGCGCTCGATCGAAGGTCCGATCGTGCGCACAACCTACGCCAGCATCCATCGTCGCGCCCTGAAGGTCTCCCAGCGCCTGGAGCGTGACGGCTATCGGCTGGGCGACCGCATTGCGACGCTGGCCTGGAACACGGCGCGCCACATCGAGGCCTGGTATGGCATCATGGGCATCGGCGCGATCTATCACACGCTCAACCCGCGGCTGTTTCCCGAGCAGATCGTCTGGATCATGAACCATGCCGAAGACAAGGCGGTCTTTGTCGACCTGACTTTCCTCCCTTTGCTCGAGAAGATCGCCGGCGCGGTCAAGTCCCTGAAACAGGTGATCGTGCTGACCGACAGGGCGCATCTGCCGCAGACCACGCTGCCCAACGTCGTCGCCTACGAAGAATGGCTCGACGAGGCCGATGGCGATTTCGCCTGGAAGAGCTTCGACGAAGGCACCGCCGCCGGCATGTGCTATACGTCTGGAACCACTGGCGATCCAAAGGGCGTCGTCTACAGTCACCGCTCGAATGTCCTGCACGCCATGATCGCCGCCATGCCCGACGCGATGGGCCTGTCTTCGCGCGACACGATCCTGCCGGTGGTTCCGATGTTCCACGCCAATGCCTGGGGCCTTGGCCAGAGCGCACCGATGATCGGCGCCAAGCTTGTCATGCCGGGCTGCAAGATGGACGGCGCCTCCATCTATGAATTGCTCGACACCGAGAAAGTAACCTTCAGTGCCGCCGTGCCGACCGTGTGGATGATGCTGCTGCAATATCTGGAGGAGACCGACAGGAAGCTGCCCTACCTGAACAAGGTCGTCATCGGCGGCTCGTCATGCCCACGGATCATCACCAAGAAATTCCAGGACAATTATGATGTCCAGGTCGTCCACGCCTGGGGTATGACCGAAATGTCGCCGCTCGGCACGCTGTGTACGCTGAAGCCGGACTATGAAAGCCTTCAGGGTGACGCCCGGCTCGATGTCCAGGGCAAGCAGGGTTACCCGCCCTTCGGCGTCGAGATGAAGGTGACGGACGACGACGGCAACGCGCTGCCTTGGGACGGCAAGACATTCGGGCGGCTGAAGGTGCGCGGCCCCGCGGTGGCCAGCGCCTACTACGGCGGCGCCGGCTCGGAGCAGTTCGACGAGGACGGCTGGTTCGATACCGGGGATGTCGCCCACATCGACGCTGGCGGCTATATGCAGATCACCGATCGCGCCAAGGACGTCATCAAGTCCGGCGGCGAATGGATTTCGACCATCGACCTGGAGAATCTGGCCGTCGGCCATCCCGATGTCGCCGAGGCAGCCGCCATTGGCGTCCCTCATTCGAAATGGGGCGAGCGGCCATTGCTGGTGGTTGTCCGCAAGCCGGGCAAGGAACCGACCAAAACCGATATCCTTGGTTTTCTCGACGGTAAGGTGGCCAAATGGTGGATGCCCGACGACGTCGCTTTCGTCGGCGAAATTCCGCACACCGCCACCGGCAAGATCCAGAAGATCACCTTGCGCCAGCAATTCAGGGACTACCGCTTGCCGACGGATTGACGGGATATTGCGTGTCTCGGCCTGATGCGGTCGTAAAAGGACAGTGCAGCGACGTGCACCTTTCCGGCAGGGCACGATAGCATTTCCAACTGGCGCACGATCCTCCTCGAAAATCGATTCCGATTTTGGTGGCCATGCGCTAAGTCTTCTTCGGCTTGGGATGACGCAGAGAAACATGGTCAGCATTTCGGAACGGCTAACGTCGAAGGCTGCCGGATGGTCGCGGCGCACCGCTGCTTTTTCGGCGGTGCTTTTGCTGACCGTGTTCGTCGGCCATTATTTCAACCTCGTTGAAACGCCGGTGTTCCTGTGGGTGTTGGCTATCGTCGCGCTGTTGGCGGCGCTGGCGCTGCTGTTCGCCGGATTTGCCTTCTCGAGGGTGTGGAATTTTGGCGACTATGGCGGCCGCGACATCACGGTCGGCGTCTTGCTGGCAGTGCTGGTGCTGACCCCCTATGGCATCGCCGCCTATTGGGCGACAATCTTTCCGCCGCTCAGGGATATTTCGACCGATTTCGACGAACCGCCGGCACTCGACGTCACCGGTCGCACGAAGGACATGAACGTGCTCTCGCCGCCGACGCCCGGCGAGCAGCGGTTGCAGACCGACAGCTATCCGCTTGTCACCGCGCGCAGCTACGACCTGCCGTTCGAGACCGTCGTCACTGCCGTTGAAACCGTGCTCGACCGCCGCAATTGGGATCTTACCGGACCCTATCCCGAACTCGCCGGGCAAAGCGACGTGACGATTACCGCTGTCGCCAGGAGCTTCGTGTTGGGCCTCCCCGCAGACGTGGCAATTCGCATCACGGACGACGGGGATACGGTTCTCGTCGACATGCGGTCGGCTTCCCGCTACGGCCGCTACGACCTCGGCGACAACGCTGCGCGCATCACCGACTTTCTGGCGGAGTTGGATCAGGAAGTCGCCGGCCAGGTCGGCGCGGCTCCGGCCGACTAGATACTCGAGCCTAAGCGGCCGGCGTAAAAATGCCGTCTATGGCCGGCGCGGCGTCTGTCGCGACCAGGCCGCGCGCCACCAGGTCCTCCAGATGGGCAAGCACCGACAATCCGGCGGCGCCATGCAGCCGCGGGTCGGTATCCCTGTAGATCGCCTTGACCATGTCTGCGATCGTGCGGTCGCCCGCGCGGATCCGCTCCAATATGGCCCGTTCGCGCATTTTGCGATGGGTCTTCAATCCGCGCATGAAGCCTCGCGGTGCCGTCACCGGCCCGCCGTGGCCGGGCAGCAGCAGGCGGTCGCCGCGTTCGATCAGCCGGTCCAGCGAGGCCATGTAGTCCGCCATCGCCCCGTCCGGCGGCGCGACGATGGAGGTCGCCCACGCCATGGCGTGGTCGGCCGAAAACAGGATGCCGGTGCCCTCCAGCGCGAATGCCGCGTGGTTGGCGGTATGGCCGGGGGTCAGGACCGTGCGGATTGCCCAGCCGTCGCCGGCGACCAGCGCGCCGTCCGGCAGCGCGAGATCGGGAACGAAAGCGGTATCGGCGCTGGCATCGAGCGCGTTGATCTCGCCAATATGCAATGGCCTTGCCGGCCGGTGCGGCCCTTCCGCCATCACCTGGGCTCCGGTCTCCTGCTTCAGCCGTGCCGCCAGCGGGGAATGGTCGCGATGCGTGTGGCTGACGAAGATGTGGCTGACCGGCCTGCCGGCGATGACGTCGAGCAAGGTGCGAAGGTGAGCTTCGTCATCCGGCCCCGGATCGATCACTGCCAGCGTATCGCGTCCGACGATGTAGCTGTTGGTGCCGTGAAAGGTGAAGGGACTTGGATTTCGGGCCGTGACGCGCTGCACGTCGGGCGCGACGCTGACGCCCCCGCCGTAGCAGGGATCGAAGCTGGTATCGAATTCGAGGGCCATGACGGTGTCGATGCCTGTTGCGGGAATGGCAAAACCGATTGCCGCATAGCACGCAAGCCAATATAGGAAAACGCAAGACCGCGATCATCGGATGGCGGCACTCGGATGGGGAAGACCATGGCAACTGCAACGACGATGCGCCCGCTTGTTTCTCTGGCTCTGCCGCAAGATGGCGCGGCGCGGCTGGCAACGCAGTTTTTCCTGGCGATAGCCGGGACATTGCTCCTGACCCTGTCGGCCAAGACCAAGGTGGTTCTGGGGCCAGTCGATATTTCGATGCAGACGCTCGCCGTCCTGCTGATCGGGGCCGCTTTCGGCCTGCGGCTCGGCGTCGCCACCCTGCTGCTCTATATGGCCGAGGGCGCGATGGGCTTCCCGGTCTTCCAGAGCACGCCGGAAAAGGGAATTGGCATTGCCTACATGCTCGGCTCGACCGGCGGCTATCTCGCCGGCTTCGTGGTCATGGCGGCGATTGCCGGCTGGGCCGCCGATCGCGGCTGGGATCGCCATCCGATCAAGCTTTTCAACGCGATGCTGGTTGCCGAGTTCGTCATGATGGCCATGGGTTTTGCCTGGCTGGCGATGCTCATCGGTCCGGAAAAATCCTGGCAGTTCGGGGTCGTGCCGTTCATCGTCGGTGATCTGATCAAGGTTGCCCTGGCCGCAAGCCTGGTGCCCGCCGTCTGGTCGCTGCTGAAGCGCAACTGAACTAGCGATCCACTGAGGCATTCCGGGGAAGAACCTGGTTCATCCAGGTCGGACGGATGTGACTGGGAGGTCTTGGCCAAGCAGCCAGCCAGTCACCAGAGATACGAACATCCATTTACCTTCATGCGTCCAGACATTCTCGATGGCGGGCAGTAAGCCAATTTATTAGCGATAGCTTTTGAACCGCATTCAGCGACGCGATTGATAAAAAATCCTGCCGATTGCTACAGTGTAAATAGATACTTGCTGGTATCGTTACAGTGTCGTAGCTCTTGATCTTCGACTGAGTCGAACAGCCAGTAGCGAGAGGCCCGATTCCGCTTTGCGAATGAACGGCCAAGCCAAGCGCATTATTGCAATGGCAATCGCCGACATGGCAGCTTCGAGGGGGGAAGAAGTTGAATGTCGCAACATCAACTCTTGTCGGAAGCCGGCACTTCCTGTTCAGAATTCGCTTTCAACTTATTGGCGGACTGACGTTCGCGATCGTCGCGCCGGCCCTCATCCGGATCGCCTTCAAACCCGATGCGGTCTACGTCGCCAATCTCCAGGTAACCGTCGCTGCCGCGGTCATTGCGCATGTAGCAGGCTTCCTTGCCTATCGGCGTATCGGGAATTTCCCCGGCGTGGCCGCTGCCAGCTACATCCTGCCGACATTTGTGCTGTCCTACGGGCTTGTTTTCCTGACTATTTTCTTTTTTCGTTTCGAGTACAGCCGGTTTCAGGCGGCTGCCAGCTTCACCCAGTCCACGCTCTGGTATTTTGGCCTGAGCATCATAACGCGGCATCTCGAACCGTACCGGCTGGTCGTCATTCCCGGCGGGAACGTAGAGCGCCTAAGGACACTGCCGGGAGTGCATTGGTTCTGGATCACTTCGCCTGGCACCGTCATCGAACGGGCTAATGGCGTGGTTGTCGATCTGCGGGCCGACCTTGACGCCGAATGGGAACGATACATCGCGGACCGGGCCCTTTCGGGCACGCCGGTCTACCACGTCAAGCAGGTCAGCGAATCGCTGACCGGCCGCGTCGAGATCGAACACCTGTCGGAAAACACTCTCGGCTCGCTCAATCCGAACCAGGCCTATCTCAAGATCAAGCAGGCAATCGACTGGATCTCCGCGCTTGTCATGGTCGTGGCTCTTTCACCTTTCGTGGTGTTGATCGCGCTGCTGATCCGGCTGGACTCGGAGGGCCCGGTGCTGTTTCGCCAGCCCCGCATTGGCTACAGGGGCCGGATCTACACGGTCTACAAGTTTCGTTCGATGAGGCAGCAAGCCGGCATTGGCAGCGACAAGGACAAGGCGATCACGAAACGTGACGACGATCGCATCACCCGGATAGGGCGTTTTTTACGCAAGTTCAGGATCGACGAGCTGCCGCAGGCCATCAACATCCTGCGCGGCGAAATGAGCTGGATCGGGCCACGGCCCGAGGCTGTCGTCCTGTCGCACTGGTATGAGGCGGAATTGCCGTTCTATCGCTACCGGCACATCGTCAGGCCAGGTGTGAGCGGGTGGGCGCAAGTAAACCAGGGGCATGTTGCGGCGGTCGACGATGTGATGGAGAAATTACACTACGATTTTTACTACATAAAGAACTTCTCGCCTTGGCTTGATGTTCTCATCACCCTCAGAACCATCAAGACGATGATTACCGGCCATGGTGCGCGATAGCGGAGGCCGTGGCTGATTAAGGCTTGCCGGACAGGAAGCAAATGGACCTCGGCTCCAGGAAAATAGCTGTCATCGGGCTTGGCTATGTGGGTTTGCCGCTGGCGGTGGCCCTCGGAGCGATCAGGGACGTCGTCGGCTTCGACATCAGCCAATCGCGCGTGGATGCGCTGAGGCGTGGCGAGGATCACACGCTTGAGGCCAGCAGAGATGAAATCGATGCCGCCACGCGGCTGCGGTTCACCAGCGACAAGGCCGATCTGCGGGATTGCGGAGTTTTCATCGTCACTGTCCCCACTCCGATCGACAGGGCCAACCGGCCGGACCTGAAGCCCCTTGTCATGGCGTCCGCCACGGTCGGCGAGGTGATCTCCCCCGGTGCGGTGGTAATCTTTGAATCGACCGTCTATCCCGGCTGTACGCAAGAGGTGTGTGCTCCGCTGATCGAGAAACATTCGGGGCTGCGCTACAACGAAGACTTCTTCCTGGGCTACAGCCCTGAGCGCATCAACCCCGGCGACCGCGAGCACCGGCTTCAGACGATCGTCAAGGTGACCAGCGGCTCCACGCCGGAGGTGGCGGACGCCATCGACGCCCTCTATGCCTCGATCATTCCCGCCGGCACGCATCGTGCATCGAGCATCGCGGTCGCCGAGGCAGCCAAGGTCATCGAGAACACGCAACGCGATCTCAATATCGCCTTGATGAACGAATTGTCGCTGATCTTCGGCAAACTGGGCATCGACACGTCGGAGGTGCTGGAAGCGGCCGGCACCAAATGGAATTTCCTGCGCTTCAGCCCTGGTCTCGTCGGCGGCCACTGCATAGGCGTCGATCCCTATTATCTGACCCACAAGGCTCAAGAACTCGGCTATCATCCCGAGGTGATTCTTGCCGGTCGCCGCATCAACGACGGCATGGGCCGGCATGCAGCGGACCAGACGGCCCGCCTTATGATGCGCAAGGGCATACCTGTCGTTGGCAGCCGGATTCTGGTCATGGGCGCGGCCTTCAAGGAAAACTGTCCGGACCTGAGAAACTCCAAGGTCGCCGACATTGTCGCGCAGCTGAGGCAGTACAATGCCGGCATCGATATCTGGGATCCTTGGGTCGATGCGCAGGAATGCGCGCGCGCCTTTGGCGTAACGAGCGTTAAAGAGATGCCCGCCGCGCGTTACGATGGCGTTGTCGTCGCCGTGGGGCACGGGCAGTTTCACACCCTGGGCGTTGCCGGTCTTCGGGCGCTTTGCAAGGACCCTAGCGTCGTCTACGACATCAAGGGTCTGTTCCCCAGGGATGTTACGGACGGGCGGTTCTGATGAAGGTTCTGGTCACCGGCGCTGCCGGCTTCATAGGCTATCACGTCGCCAGGCGGCTGCTCGAACGCGGCGACGAGGTCGTCGGCATAGACAGCATCAACGACTACTATGATCCGCAGATCAAGCAGGCGCGGCTGCGGCTTCTGGCCGAAGCAAGCCGCAACACCAATGCGGGCTACCATTTCATCCACGGTAATCTCGCAGAGCGAAACGTGGTGGACGGCTGCTTTGCCGATCACGCCTTCGACAGGGTGATTCATCTCGCCGCCCAGGCCGGCGTCCGCTACAGCCTTGAAAACCCGCACGCCTATGTCGAGAGCAACATTATCGCCTACGCCAACATGCTGGAGGCCTGCCGCAACAGCCGTGTCGGCCACCTGACCTATGCCAGCACGTCGAGCGTCTATGGCGCCAATACCGACATGCCGTTTTCCGAGCATCGCCCGGCCGACCATCCGCTGCAGTTCTACGCCGCAACCAAGCGCGCCAACGAGCTGATGGCGCACAGCTACAGCCACCTATTCGGGCTGCCGACCACGGGCTTGCGTTTCTTCACAGTGTACGGCCCTTGGGGGCGTCCCGACATGGCGCTGTTCCTGTTCACCAGGAACATCCTGGCCGGCGAGCCGATCAAGCTGTTCAACAACGGCAACCACACACGCGACTTCACCTACGTCGAAGACATCGCCGAAGGCGTGATCCGCACCAGCGACAGCCCCGCCGCAGCTAACCCCGCCTGGGATTCCGGTCATCCGGATCCTGCGACGAGCAGCGCGCCTTGGCGCATTTTCAACATCGGCAACAACAACCCGGTGAAGCTGACCGCCTATGTCGAGGCGCTTGAAAACGCGCTTGGCCGCAAGGCCATCGTGGAGCTCTTGCCGCTGCAGGCCGGCGACGTGCCTGACACTTTCGCCGATACTTCGGCGCTGCAGGCGGCGGTCGGCTATCGTCCCGGCACGTCCGTGACGGAGGGCGTCGGGCGGTTCGTCGAATGGTACCAGGCCTATTTTGAGCGGAGGTAGGGGGAGGTCACGTCTTGTCCACGAAATCGATGACGGGATAGCGTCTTTGCTGCGGGGTTTTGTTCGCACGAACGTGGCGGTCTCAGAGTGTCTGGACCGAGCCTTGCCGCTACGGCTGCGCGTGGATGGCAACCACGCCTTTGCTGCGGAAATCGCACCGGTGCTCTTTACACCTAACGCACTGGTCTATGATCTGGGCGGAGGAGCAAGGCCGCTTGTAAGCCTAGCCGAGAAGCGTCGTCTGGGGCTGGTTGTCGTCGGGGTGGACCGCGATGCCAAGGAACTGTCGAAGGCTCCGGGCGAGATCTATGACGAGCGGATCGAGGCGGACCTTACTTCGTTCAGGGGGAAGGGAGATGCCGATCTGGTCATATGCCAGGCCACTCTGGAGCACGTCCGCGACGGCGAAGGCGCATTTCGCGGCATTGCCAGCTGCGTAAGGCCGGGCGGCACGGTCGCCATTTTCTCGCCTTCACGCAACGCCGTTTTCGCCAGGCTCAATCGGGTCTTGCCCGAGGCGATCAAGCGTCGCCTGCTGTTTGCGGTCTATCCGGACAAGGGCAGGGGGCACGACGGCTTCCCAGCCTTCTATGACAGATGCCTGCCGAGCGAGGTGGAAAGGATCGCAGCGCAAAATGGCCTGGAGCTTGTCCAGCGTCATCTGTTCTGGAGGAGTTCATACTTCTACGCTTTCGTGCCGGCCTTCCTTGTCTGGCGCCTCTGGCTAGGTCTCTCGGCGCTTCTCATTGGGAAGGATGCGGCCGAAACCTACGCCTATGTCTTTCGGCGAAGACATTGATCACCCGAGGATATTCTCCGCTTTGGTGGACCCGAACGCGACGGGCTGTCTCCCTGGTATCCGGGTGGAGCATCGCTCATCGCGCACGGTCAGGCACAAGCAAAAAGCTTTCGCCGTGACCGGCCAGGAAAGGTGGCGAACCGAGTGACGTGCACGCGCCAAGACAAGAGATCACCAGGCAGCCCAGACGCTCGGATTGCTATCTTCATTCCCTCTCTTCGTGCTGGCGGCACCGAGCGGGCAATGCTCACCCTGGCCAGCGAATTTGGCCGGCGCGGCTTGCCGATCGATCTGGTGCTTGGGTGTGCGACGGGCGAGTATCTCACTTTGGTTCCGAAGACGATAAGGATACAGGACCTCCGAGCCTCGCGGTTGCTGTTTTCCGTATTGGCTTTGATCCGGTATTTGAGGCGGGAGCAGCCGCGGGTGATGCTGACGGCGTTACCCCATGCAAATATCGTTGGCATCGTCTCGTCCATGCTCTCGCTGCGCCGGACACCGATCGTGATATCGGAAAGGAGCAATCTTTCCAGGACCGTCGCTGATACGAAGCTGGTTCGTGAGAAGTTCCTGCCATTCCTCATGCGGCTGACCTATGGTCGTGCCGACACGATCATCACTGTATCGCATGGCGTCGCGGAAGACCTGATCCAGAGCATCGGGGTCCACCGGAGTTCCGTCAAAACGATCTACAATCCGCTGGACATCAAACATGTTGAAGAGCAGGCGGATGAGCCGCTCGATCACCCCTTCGCGGTCGAGGATGGCAGGGTTTTGTTGGTGGCCGTTGGGCGGCTTGATTTTGCAAAGGACCATGCCACGCTTATAAGCAGCTTCTCGCGGATTGCGACGAGGAGGCCCGTCAAGTTGGCCATTGTCGGGGAAGGACCGCTTCGGGGATCGCTTCAAACACTGATCGACGAACTCGAGCTGAATTCTTCAGTCGCTCTGGTCGGCTTTTCGAAAAATCCGTACCCGTGGATGCGGCGGGCAGCGTTGTTTCTTCAATCCTCCCGCAGGGAGGGATTTCCAAACACGATCATCGAAGCAATGGCTTGCGGGACCAATGTGGTGAGCACCAACTGCGAAAGCGGTCCGGCCGAGATACTCGAGGACGGCAAGTGGGGGCGCCTCGCCGCGGTCGGCGATGTCCAGGGTTTCGCGGCACAAGTGATGGCCGCCCTTGATGAAACTGATCCCCCAGACGTCAGGCGTCGGGCGCGGGATTTCGGCGTCAAAAAAGTGGCCGACGCCTATCTGCTCGCGATGGGTGTCGATCCCACGAACGCCGCGGGGAAGGAGCGGTCGTATTAAGATCCTGCACGTCATCACCGGACTTGAGAACGGCGGCGCCGAGGCAGCGCTATACCGCCTGTGCACGGCCGAGCGCAGCCATTCCCATTTTGTCGTCTCGCTTTCGGGTGACGGAAAATATGGCCCGTTGCTTCGCGCGGCCAAAATACCGCTCGCCTGCCTGGCGATGCCAAAGGGAAGGTTGAGTCTCAAGGGGCTCGCCTCGCTCAGGCGCGTGTTCTCGACCTATCGGCCGGACGTGGTTCAGTGCTGGATGTATCACGCCAACCTCGTCGGAGGCGTCCTGGCGCGGCTTGGCGGCATCAGCCCGGTTCTTTGGGGGATGCACAATTGCGGACTGGATCCGCGGGCGGCCTCCTTTACGACCAGGACAGTGGACAGGATATGCGCTCTCATATCCGGTATCATCCCGGCTCGGATTGTCAGTTGCTCGCAAAATGCATCGCGGTGCCACATCCATGCAGGATATTCGAGCTCGAACTGGACGATCATACCGAATGGCTACGATCTGGCCGTGTTCGAGCCGGACGACCGGGCGCGCGCGCGGCTCCGTCGGGATTGGTCGATAGGTGATGGCCAGTTCGTTATCGGAAACGTCGCTCGCTGGCATCCCGACAAGGACCACCAGAATCTCTTCGCTGCCCTGTCCAGGCTGTCGATGCACAAGAGCCTTCCCTTCAAATGTGTTCTTGCCGGCCCGGGTATGACGGCTGAAAACACTGCGCTTGCCGTGCTGTTGGAGCGCTATGATGTTCGCCACAAGGTGAAGCTTCTCGGGCCGAGCGACGACATTGCCGGTTTGATGAATGCATTCGACATTCATGTGCTGGCCTCCAGCAGCGAAGCCTTTCCGAACGTGGTTGCCGAGGCGATGGCATGCGGCACGCCATGCGTGGGAACGGACGTCGGGGACATCGCGATGCTTGTCGGCAACACGGGATTGATCGTTCCGCCGCGGAACCCTGACGCGTTATCGCGTTCCATCGAGATCATGGCTTCGGAAATCCAGGATACCCGGTCTTGGGCGAGCAGGCGGCAAGCATGTCGCGACCGCATCGCTGCGGATTTCTCGCTTGAGCGGATGGCGCACTCGTATGGCTTGCTGTGGGAGAAATCGTCCCTGAGCCGCTAAGGGGTGAGAACAATTCGAATATTCAGATGGCGATGGAACGAAAGTGAAGCACCTCAAACGAGATTATTTTGTTTCACCATTTGCGCTCACGCCGCAAATGTTGTTGCTTTTGTCGAGCTTGGTCTACTTTGTGCCATTCGTCACCGGGGGATTTCAGTATGTTGATGTCGGCAGAAGGAAGTATGATTTCATATATCACGCGGGCACTGGATATGCCATTGCGCTTTCTCTTTCTTGCATTGCTGCCGCGATGCTGGTCTTCATGCCAAGGCGTCAAGATTTCGAAGTCGAAGGCGACGTTCGGGGAGAGTCGATCGTAATAATTGTGATGCTGGTGGTGTTCGGTGGGATTTCGATAGCAAATCCGGCACTTTTTTCGGCCTCAAAGGCCGATGTTTTGTCATCTACCGGGCGGATCCAGTATGTATTTTACAACAGCTGCATCATCGGCATGGTGTTCGGAGCCCTGTCGGGGTGGAAGAAATCCAGGCTGGTCATCATCTTGAGCTGCCTGGGACTGATGCTTACGCTCTATATCGGGCATCGCTCTTCGGTTGCGATCGCGATTTTAGCTTGTTTGTACATAAGGTACAGGAACATTTCCCTGCTTTTGATCAGGAAAAGATACATAATTGGAGGAATTGGCGCATTCTTTTTTCTTGCAGTGTACAAGGCAGTATATGCCGCAATAAAAGCAGGAAATTTTGAACTTGTAGGTCAGAAAATACAATTCGACCAATTGTCCGATTCCGCTCTCGTGGGGTTGGAGCAGTTCGTGACATTGGCTCACCTGGATCTGGTCGTGAAATATGACTACACCTTGCCGTGCTCGAATCTTTGGCTGGTGCCTCTTTCTCTGTTTCCGTTCTCGGATACGGTCTTTGGCAAGGACGGATGCACCTACAACGAGCAGGTTCAGCCGTTCCTATTTCCGGGTTACAGTGGTGGCGTCGCTGCAAACATCTGGGCGGAGTTCTTTGCCAATTTCGGGTATGCCGGATTTCCGCTGCTCGTTGTCATTCTGTCGCTCGTGTGTGTTGCCGTCGAGGCGATAATCCGCAATGTGCGCAGCGCGACGCTCAAGGCCGGGCTGATCGTGGCCATCGTCCATCTCACATTCTACATCCAGCGCAAGGAGCTGCTTGGCGCCTTCATCTCCGCCAAGCGAGCCGTTCTCGTTGCGCTTTTCATTTTTGGCTTGGTTTATGTGCACCGGAAGTGTTTTCCACCGGCCTCCGCCGAGGTGATGGCGCAGGGGGCGCGGGCCTTGCGCCGAGACAATGGCTGAGGACGTGACGGCGGTCGCCAAGCCTTCCGGATGGATGCGCGCGCGGCGGGTTGCCCGCGACGTTACGTTTACGACGTCCGCAAGCGGAGTGGCCGCGTTGTGCTCCATCCTTGCACTGGCGCTCAACGCACGGTCGCTTGGTCCGGGGAATTTTGGCACACTCGCCGTAATTCAGGCCTATGTGGCGTTCGTTTCCGGCCTATGCACGTTCGAGAGCTGGCAGCTAGTGATCAGGCTGTGCGCGAGGTCGCCTTTGCGTCTGGGACCGGCGGCATCTTGCGGAATTGCCCTCGATGTTTCAGCCGCCCTTCTCGCCACGGTCCTGGCGATAGGCGGGATCTTGCTGTTTGGAGAAGCTGTTGGCGTGTCGCGGGATAATCGCCTTCTGGCGATTATCTACAGCCTCACCTTGTTGGCGAGTCTTTCGGGTACGCCGAAAGGTGTGCTTCGGCTGAACGGCCGGTACCACGTCATTGCCGGCAATCAACTCATGCAAGGGGTTGCCGTGGTGGTTGCCTCTCTCGTCCTTTGGATCCTCGATGCCTCATTGCCGGATTATGTAATCGTGCTGGCAGCGGTCGGCGCATTCTACAACCTGACGCTGTTCGTACGCCTGCTTCTCTATGCCGGGCGGGAAGATATCGAATTGTTCAACCCGCTCCGTTCCCGGTCCAAACGCCGTTTCTTCTGGGCATTTCTTGCCATGGCCACGGGGACGAGTCTGCTCTCGACAATGATAAGTGCCAGGCGGCATCTCGCATTGTTCCTTGTCGCGGGCCTGCTGGGAGAGGTCGCCGCGGGCTCTTATTCGCTCGCATCGCGCCTGGCGACGATGGTTTCCCGGCTGACCGGTCCCTTGAACCAGGTGATCTTTCCCGAAATCGCGAAACTGTCGAAGCAAGAGCCTTCTTCTCGTCTATACCGCTTGAACGCCCGCATCACCGTGGTTTCGGCATGCGCCGCCGCCGGCATGGCGGTTGGGGGGGGGGTGCTGGAAAACCCCATCGTCCTTCTGGCTGGCGGTTCGGCCTACGCCGAAGCTTCGCTGCTCTTTGCCATTTTGTTCGCTTCAGAATGCTTCGGCCTGGCTGGAATGCATCTCAATCCGTTGATCCAGGTCCTGGCGGGGACGAAGCCGCTTTTGAAAATCACGGCGCTGGCGATCGCCATCTATGTTCCGCTTTGCCTGGCTTTGTCCGGATGGATCGGAATTTCAGGCATCGCCTGGGCCGGCTTGCTCGTATCGGCGGCGGTCTATGCGGCGATGATGGTGGTTTCGCACTTATTGTTGAAAAGGCGGATCCGCCTGGCGGAAGATATCTGAAGGCTGATGTTTTGAGATACTTGTTTTGCCTGCCAAGATACCACACCAATGCGGTACCTTGGGTTCGCATTCTCACTTCGGCGGGGCACCATGTTGCGGTCGACGTAGTCGAAACGAGCGTCACGGAGAATCACGCTCTTGTTTCTCCCAACGTGATGGCTCCATCCGCGCTGTCCCGGATGATCATGCGTCGGCGCTCGAGCAACATTCCGAATTCGCCTTTTTCCTTTCCCGGCGTCTTTTCCTACTGGAAGCGTTTGCAGGCCGAAGACCCCGACGTGGTGATCATCCGCGGAGTGACGCGATGGTTTTGCAGGGTCGCGGCACTCTGTTCAATTCTGCAAGGGCGCAGGCTGGTCATCTACGACCAGGAGGACGCCAAGCCCAGCGCATGGAGTGGCACATGGGTTCGAAGAGCCGTCTTTCATGGCCTAGGCATCCCGCATTTCACCTCACGGCTTTCGCCAAATCTTGGCCCGGCCAAGCTCGGCGATGCCATGTCCCTGCCATTCGGGAGCCCTTTCGAGCCGGCCCGGACTGAAGGCCTGGAAAGCAGGCCATTGCAGTGGCCGCCTCGAATCCTGATGGTGGCAAAATACCGGGAGCGCAAGGGGCACAGTTTGCTTCTGAGGGCGTTGTCCGCGATTTCATCCATGCCCTTCTCCCTGACATTCTGCGGCGAGGAGGCAACGAACGCCGACACGGCTTTCTGTCAGGCCTTGCGGCGCGAGGCTCAGGCGCTTGGCGTGGCGGACAGGCTTCGGTTTCAAAACAACATTGCGCATGACGACATGATCTCGGTCTTTTCCGGTCATGATCTCTTGATACTGCCCTCGCGGGCTGAACCCGCGGCGGTGTCTCCCATCGAGGCGGCCTGGGCGGGATGTGCCGTGCTGATGTCGCGAGACAGCGGCACGAGGTACTACATGCCCGAGGGGGCAGCTTTCGATTTCAACCCCGACGATCCGCAAGACATCGCACGCGCGGTCGCGAGGCTGATCGCTCGGCCACAGGATCTGGGGCCTGCAAGGGACGCCTGCTTCGCCCGCATCTCATCGCTCGCCAGTGACGACGAGATCTTGCGGCTGTTCGAGACCTTTGGGCCGGGCAGGGCACGACTGCATACAAGACGGTGAGCGAAACGGCATTGGGGGAGGCGGGGACGATGCTTGGGATCGGAAGAAAGATAATCATCTCCATCAACACGTCCTGGAATGTCGTCAATTTCCGCAAAGGCCTCATCGAGGCGCTGCAAGGGCGGGGCTATGAAGTGGTGGTTGCGGCGCCCAGGGACGAGTATTCGCGCCTGATCCCGCCGATGGGCTGCCGGTATGTCGAAATCGAGATGGATAATTCCGGCACCTCGCCGTTTCGCGACATGGTGCTTCTGTGGCGCTACTGGCGCCTGCTGCGCCGCGAGAGGCCGCTGGCGTTTGTCGGCTTCACCATCAAGCCCAACGTGTTCGGATCGCTGGCGGCAAACCTCAATGGCATCCCGGTCATAAACAATGTTTCAGGGCTCGGCACGGTTTTCGTCCGTGGCGGCCTTCTCCAGAAAATTGCCAAGGTCCTGTACCGGCTGGCGCTGGCCCGTTCGAAAATAGTCTTCTTTCAGAATGACGACGACAGGATGCTGTTCGTCAGCGAGCGCCTAGTCCGCAAGGAACTGACCGCGCTGCTGCCGGGCTCCGGGGTCGACCTTATTCGCTTCTCTCCGGCGCCCCGCCAAAGCCAATCGTCCGGCGCGATCGTCTTTCTGCTGGTGGCCAGGCTTCTCTGGGACAAGGGCGTGGGCGAGTTCGTCGAGGCAGCTCGTCAGATGCGCCGCAACATGCCTGGCGCGCGCTTCCAGCTTCTTGGATTCCTCGATGTCGAGAACCGCACAGCGGTCAGCCGTGCGCAGGTCGAGCGATGGGCAGGCGAAGGCCTGGTCGAGTATCTCGGAACCACCGACGACGTCCGTCCCTTCCTGGACGCGGCCGATTGCGTCGTCTTGCCCTCCTACAGGGAAGGAACGCCGCGCTCGCTGCTGGAAGCAGCCGCGATGGGCAAGCCGCTGATCGCGTCAGATGTGCCCGGCTGCAGGGAGGTGGTGGACCACGGCGTCAACGGCCTGCTGTGCAAGGTGAAAGACGCAGGCGACCTGGCAAGCAAGATGCTCGAATTCGCAACGATGGACGCCGCATCCAGGAACAGGATGGGCATGGAGAGCCGAAGCAAAGTGGAGCGGCAGTTTTCGGAACGGATCGTCATAGAGTGCTACATGACGCAGATAGGGAAGCTCAATGCCTCGCCAGGCGATGAACCGGGCCGGCGTGTAGTTGAACGCGGTTGAAGTTCGAGCGGCGCTAAGCTTGTCTTGCTGCATTGCAGATCGGGACTCAGCTTTCGAGGGTGCTCGGCCTTGATCAAGTTGGCTCGGTGTAATCAGCATGAAAAGGGAATCGTAACTTCTCTTTGGAGGGCCAGACATCCATCGCCGACAGCTCGGGATTATTTATACGTAATTGCTAAAATGACGTGTTGTTCAGGTCAAACTTCTCCGCATCGTGCGACACGGGTTGGAATTGTGGCAAAAAAATGTTAGGCGCTGATGTCACACCTTTTGATCTGGCATATCCGGGATGATTTGAAGGAAAGGCGAAGCGGATGAATGTCATCATTAGAACCGCAGTGAGCGCGTTGGTTGCCGCGAGCGGTTTCACTTCGGTTTCATCTTTCGCCCAGGACGTATCCTGCAGCTGCGCTGCCGCCTATCGCGGCCCGGCGAGTGCGATTGGATCCATTCGTTCCGCCGATGGCGAGGTGATGGTCTCGCAGTCGGTCGGCTATGGTCCTGCAAAGGCGGGGAGCACTCTCGGCCTTGGCAGTCGGGTGGTAGTCGGTACCAAGGGTTCGGCATCCGTACTTGTTGGCGGCTGCAACATGAATGTACCGGCGAATTCCAGTCTGGATGTTTCACGCGTGGGCGGCAACATCTGTCTGAAACTCGTGGGTTCAGAACGGACGGCGGCCATCCAGCCGTCCGGTGGCACAAGTGGGTTTGGCCTGCCCGAAGGGATTTTCGCCGGTGCGCTTGTCACCAGCGGTGTGTTGGCGGCGACGCAGGATGACGACAAAGCGGTCAGTCGCTGAGGGGCGGACCACCGTGAGTGCTGGTGAGTTCTTTGAGTGTTGTTGATCGAAGGGGTGCGTAAGCGATCCGTTCCGGGGGCGGGTCGTTGGTTCGAAGGGGGGTAGAAATGACCGGGCATCATCGGGTTGGGGTTGTCTTCGCTTTTATCACGCTCGCCGGGGGAGGTGCCTGGTTTACAGCGTCTGATGCTGTTGCCCAGTCGGCACAGACATGTTCGTGCCTGGCCGCTGCGCCCGTGTCTGGCATTGTCGGCCAGTTCACCCAAGTCCGGGGTGATGTGCAGATGTCGCAGGCCGGCGGTTACGCCGGGGTGGGCGCGGGAGCGCCGATTTATCCAGGCGCGCGCATCATGACCGGGCCGCAAGCATCGGCTTCTTTGGCCATCGGCGCCAATTGCGCGCTTGATGTTCCGGCCAACGCGACCGTCAGCATCGATCCGGTGCAAGGCGGTATGTGCGTCTCGCTTGATGCGCAGGAAGCTGCTACCGGACCTGCCAATTCCGGGCCCGGCATTTTGCCGGTGCTGTTGGGCGCCGGCGCGGTTGGTGGCGGTGCCGCACTGGCTATTGGATTACAGGATGACGACGACGCAGTCAGCCGCTAGCCAAGGTCTGGTCTCGCCGGTTTGCGCAAGCTCGGGCGCGATAGTGCAGAACCAGTTGCTCACGCCATTGGAAAAACGAGCGAAGAAGCCGGGAGCCAGCTGTGCGGGCCATTTCGATGGACTGCCCAAGCTGTTCAAGAGTGGGGCTCTGTAATGGGCATTCTCGATCTCGGGGGAAGTGGCGTGGGAATGCCGGCACTGCTTGTATTGCTCGCCCTCTCTGCTTGCGCGAGCAGTTCATCATCGTCCACGAGCTCTGTCGATGCGCTGCAGCCGACATCGTCCTCAACGGCGCTTGCCGGGGGCGGCGCGCTACGGATGGTGACGGATCTGCCGGCACCGCAGAATACACAAAACGGCAGCGAGCAGCCGCTGTCTGCCAACGATGTACTCGAAGTCAGCGTATTCCAGGTCGACAACCTGAACAGGACGGTTCAGGTGGATGCCGGCGGCCAGATTTCCCTTCCGCTTATCGGGACGATGACAGCGGCCGGCAAGACGGTCCGCCAGCTCGAAAAGGATATCGAGACAGCCTATGGCGCAAAATATCTGCAATCGCCGGATGTCACAATTTTCGTCAAGGAATCGATAGGCCAGCGCATCACGGTCGACGGTGAGGTCAACAGGGCCGGCATCTATCCGGTGTCCAGCAGCGCCTCCTTGCTGGATGCGATCGCCCTTGCCGGAGGCTTCAACGCCATCGGCGATGCCGGCAAGGTCTTCGTCTACCGCAATGTCGGTCAAAACAAGCTGGTCGCAAACTACAATGTCGAGGAAATCCGCGCCGGCAAGAATCGCAACCCGCGTATCTATGGCGGCGACGTGGTCGTGGTTTTCGCTTCGAAGTCGAAAATCGCAATGAACAATTTGAAGGATGCCCTGGGCCTCGCGTCGAGCGCGGCCCGAATTGCGGTCATTCCGTAAGGGAGGCCTGGCCGGCCAGGGTACGGACAACCAGGATCACCTCGCGCATGCTCGATCGCAACAGGCAGCCCCAAATCGCCGGTCCTCGACATGGCCAGGCTTTGTCCGCGGACCTCTATTATGACGGGGCGCAGAATTATAGTCCTTACGGTCGAGACTATGCCGCTCACGACGAGAGATTCAATCCGCTCAAGCTGCTTTTCTATGTCGTGCAATATCGCTGGCTGATTGTCATGATGGCGGTGGCTGGCCTAGTTGCCGGTATCATAGTGACAATGATGCAGACGCCGAAATATCAGGCAACGACACAGCTGGAAGTCCTGGTCCCTTCGGCAAAGGTTTTTCAGGACATCGAAGTGGTTTCCGAAAACAGCGACTTACGCGCGTTTCTGACCGCTCGCGAGAAACTGAAGAGCCGTGCGCTGGCCCAGCGCGTCGTGTTTCAGTTGGGGCTCTCCGAAAAACCGGATTTCCTATTCCCAACCCCGAGCTTCTCGCTCAGCAACATCCTCTACCGTGCATTCGGAATTTCCAAATCGCCTTCGATCCAGGAAAAGACCCCCGAAGAGCGAGAGGCAATGGCGATCAAGCGCGTTCTGAAGGATCTGACGGTCAACCTTGTGACCAACACCAGCTTGCTGTCGATCACCTTCATCGACCAGAAGCCCAGATACGCAAGCGACGTCGCCAACCAGGTCGCGCAGAGTTTTATCGATCAACGTCTCGACCAGACCAGCGAGACGTCCGATCTGGCGAGACAGTTCATCCAGGAACAGGTCCTGCAGGTCAAGCAGAAGCTGCAGAAGTCCGAGGAGGAGCTTGTCACCTATGCGAAGGATGCCGGCATCACCGTCACCGGCGACGACAAATCGCTGATCGGATCGAACATCGAGGCGCTGAACACAGCGCTCGCTACCGCTATCCAGGATCGTCTTGATGCCGGTCGCGTCGTGGACCAGATAGACAAGGGGCGAGGCTCCAGCCTGTCGCCGGTTCTGGAGAGTGATGGCTTACAAAAACTCAGCGAAAAACTCGCGGACCTCAAGAGCCAATATCAGCAGAAACTGAGCATTCTGAAGCCTGGCTTTCCGGAGATGCAGCAACTCCAGTCGCAGATCAAGGAGCTGACGCGGCTCTATAACAACGGCGTCCTGGCGATAACCGATTCGCTGCGCCTGAAGTACCAGGAAGCGCAGAACAAGGAAGCCGACCTCAAATCCAAGCTCGCCGAGATGGAAAAGCAGCAGGTTGTCTTCAATGACAAAAATATAAAATACACCATCCTCAAGCGCGAGGTCGATTCCAACCGGTCGCAATATGACAGCCTCATCACCAAGCTGAATGAAGTAGGCGTCAGCTCCGAGCTCAAGACGCAAAGCGCAGCCATCGTCGATTTCGCGACCCTGCCCGTAAGTCCCTATTCTCCGCGCCTGATCATCAATCTGGCGATCGCGCTAGCGCTGTTCATGGCTCTCACTGCATCGATCATCTACATCATCGAGTTGCTGAACAACACCTTCACCAACCCCGAGCAGGTCGAAAGGGAGCTGGGGCTGGCCATGCTCGGTATCCTGCCGCTCGTCGATGACCGCGAACTGACGGCCAGCATCGCCGACCAGAAGTCCGGGCTATCGGAAGCTTATCGTTCGCTGCGAACGTCGCTGCAATTCTCCGGCGCGGAGGGCGCGCCGCGTTCGCTGCTGGTGACCAGCTCCGAGCCTTCCGAAGGCAAGTCGACGACCTCGTTCAAGCTCGGCCAGGATTTCGCCGCCCTCGGTGCGAAGGTCTTGCTTATCGACGGCGATCTGCGCAAACCGAATCTTCATCGGCTGTTCGGTCTCGACAACACGATCGGGTTGAGCAATCTCCTGACGAATACCGTGCGCAAGGAAGATGTGGCGGGCATATTCAGGACGACCAAATATCCCAACGTGACCGTGCTGACGTCCGGAACGATCCCGCCCAACCCTGCGGATCTGCTTTCATCGCCGAAGATGGCGCTGATCGTCACCAATCTCGGCAAGCGTTTCGATCTCGTCATCATCGACGCTCCGCCGATCGTCGGCCTGTCCGATGCGCCCATTCTCAGCCGGCTTGCCGAGGGCACACTGGTGGTCATTTCCACGAACCAGGTGACGCGCAAGGCGGCCAAGACGGCGCTGAAACGCCTGCGCGCAGCCGGAGCGAACGTGATCGGGGCGGCAATGTCGAAATTCGCGGTGAACAAGTTCGACTACAACTACGCCTATAAATACATGAACTACCAATATTACGAACATGGCGCGGGCACGCCGAAGATTGAGGGCAAAGTCGATGACGGAGCAGGCCAGCCCTCTCATGCAAAATCTCCTGCGTTCAAGCGTTTGGTTCGTCGCCTCCGTTCTGGTGTTGATGGCTTCGTCGATCGGGCTAAGTCGGCTCCTTGAGGAGGAAACGCCGAGCGTGTCTCTGGCACTGGACCCGCTGAACGCAGATGCCTTGATAGACGAAATTGCCGGCGAGCTGAACGAAACAAGCGCCGATCTCGGCGCCTTGGCCGCCAAGGCCAAGAATGCGCTTCGCTTCAATGTCGCGGACGCCCGTCTCTACAGCCTGATCGGTGAGATCAGATATCGGCAAGGCGAACAGGCCCAGGCTTTCGAACTTTTCGACCAGGCGCGAAAACTGTCCAAGACTGAAATCCATGCGCTGCAGAGGTCCATCGATCGCTCGATCGCGGCAGGCGATCTGGCGAGGGCCGTGGGCGAGATCGACACCTTGCTGCGCCGGTGGCCAGACCAGTTTTCGGCCATCGCCCCAGGCTGGCCTGCCATCCTTTCCAATTCCGACGGCTATCAGGCCGTGCTGGCAGCCCTGGAGGCAGAGGCGCCGTGGCGTGGTAAGCTTTTTCTCGCCCTTGGCCAGAACCCGCAAAGCCTGGGACCTGCAAACCAGCTGCTGCTCGATCTCGGACGCACGGATGCGCCCCCGAAATCCAGCGAATTGTCCGCCGTTATCACCGGTTACATCAAGCAGAAGGACTATGGCCCGGCCTATCGGCTGTTTCTTTTCAGCCTGTCCGATCGGGAGCGGAAGCTGGGCGGCTATATCTTCAATGGCGGCTTCGAGCCGCTCTTCAGCGGCAAGCCGTTCGACTGGGTGATACACGACCGATCTGGGCTGGAGATCACCTTTGCCGGATCGCAGGGCGCGGGTGAAAGTGAAAGCGACAGCAACAGCGGGGCGACGGTTCGATTTCTAAACACGCCGGTCAAGAACGCTGCGCTTCAGCAATATGTCGAATTGCCCCCCGGTTCTTACCGGATGTCCATGACCGTGTCCGCAACAAATCTCAAACTGCCAAAGCAGCTGTTCTGGTCCGTCAGATGCGCGGACCCGTCAAGCGAGATAGCGCGCTTCAACATACCGGAAGGCACATTCAACCGGCGAAGCCTGGGCCTGGATTTCATCGTCGGACCGGCTGCGTGTCCGATACAGTTGCTGAGGCTGGAAACAGCCGCAATTGCCGAGAGCTGGCGGTTTCGATACGTCGGCACGCTGGTCATGCACAGATTGAGCATCGAGAGGGTGTCGTCGTGAGAGCACGGTCACGGCAGCCCGGGCAGTGGGACAAATACCTGCTTGGGTCGGTTCTTTTCCTGTCCCTGCTGATTGGCGGCGGCACCGCGAGCAGCCTCTACACCGAAACGCTGATCGAGATCGCGGCGATTCTCTCGGCCGCGGCCATCCTGTCGCGGCCCAGCGGACAAACAATTCCCCGGGCGATCTTGTGGCTGATTGCTCTCGGCCTAGCCGTGTTCTGCTTCCAGATCGTTCCGCTGCCCGGGGCCTTGCTGGACGGGTTGCGGCCCGAGGTGCTGCTTGTCAGACCCTGGCTGGATGGTGAAACGCAATCGCGCTTCGTCAGCGTCGGCGTCGGGCGCACGATCGAGTGCATGTTGTATTTCGCCGCCGCCGCGGCATTTTTCCTCGGCGTCACCCGCCTGCGCACCGAGGAGGTCTACGGCCTTGTTCCCTTCTTTTTCATGGGCGTCATCTGCAATGGCCTGGCCGCGGCGATCCAGTATTCGCTCTCCGATACCGTCGCCATAGAAGGATTGCTGCCGTTTACGATCAATGCGGGCCTGTTTGCCAATCAAAATCACTTTTCGGCCTTGCTCTTCGTCTCCATCCCATTCGTGGTCTATTATGGCTTGTTCCGTGGACATTTTCTGTCCGGATCGCTTGGGCTGACGATGCTCTTGCTGCTTCTTCTGGCAGCCGGCTCGCGCGCCGGCATTCTGATCGGACTGGTGATCACCGCGATATCAGTTGTCTTCCTGTCCGCTCGCTCAAGGGCGGGCGGATATGGCATTCTTGCGGTTTTCATCGGGCTTTCCGTCTACACGATCGGCGCATGGGCGAAGATCGATGCGAAAGTGGTCGATCCGGCTTTCGGCAGGGCGGAGTTTGCTCGCACCACGATCGAAGGAATGAAAGAGAACTGGGTGACTGGCGTTGGTTTCGGCAGCTTTCCGAAGGTTTATCAGATATACGAAAAAGCCGGAATGATTTTCAGAACTTATGTAAATCATGCCCACAATGACTACCTCGAATTGGCACTTGAGGGCGGCATACCGGTCGTTTTGTTAATGATTGTGTATGCCATATTGCTTTTCGCCTCGTCGGTCCGGATTCGCCGGGAGCCGTTACAGAAGGCTGCATTTCTGTCGGTGTCGTTTTTGCTCGTTCACTCTCTTGTCGACTATCCCTTGCGAACCGCAGCACTCGCGATGACGTTTGCCTATTTGAATGCGATCGTCTTTCACAAGGGTTTTGCCGAGCGGCTGAACCAAAGGCGCGAGATGGGCGAGATAGGCCATCACGATGAAGACGATCTGCTTGTCCCGGCCAGGACCTCGGGCCCGGCAAGGCAAGGGCGGTTGGCGGGGGCCGGGGACACTCGCTCGGCCCCTTCGTCGGGCACCAGATTGACAAGCCACGGCATGAAACCTAAGCACGGGCGGCTTGTGTCAGGGGAGGGGACTTAGGCATGTCAAGGAGAGTTTCTTGAAAGGAATTATCCTTGCTGGGGGCAGTGGAACGCGCCTTTATCCGCTAACGTTGGCGGTCTCCAAGCAAATCCTCCCGGTATACGACAAACCGATGATCTATTACCCGCTGAGCGTTTTGATGCTTGCGGGGATTCGAGAGATTCTGGTCATATCCACGCCGCGGGACCTGCCGGTTTTCCGCGAGCTGTTGGGCGATGGATCGGAATTCGGGCTTGAGTTGTCCTACGCCGAGCAGCCGCAGCCCAACGGGCTTGCGGAAGCGTTCATTATCGGCCGCGATTTCATCGGCGCGGACAGCGTTTCGATGATACTGGGCGACAACATCTATTTTGGCGACGGATTGTCCAAGCTTTGCCGCACCGCGGCATCGCGCGAAAGCGGCGCTTCGGTGTTCGCCTACCATGTCGAGGATCCGGAGCGCTATGGCGTGGTGTCCTTCGACAAGACCACTGGAACCGCGCTCACGATTGAGGAAAAACCACAGAAGCCGAAATCCAACTGGGCCGTCACCGGCCTTTATTTCTACGACAACCAGGTTGTCGATATCGCCTCAAGGATTCGGCCCTCGGCTCGAGGCGAGCTCGAAATCACGGCGGTCAACAATGCCTACCTCGAGCGTGGCCAGTTGCAGGTGCATAGGTTGGGGCGCGGTTATGCCTGGCTCGATACCGGCACTCATGACAGCCTGGATGATGCTTCTTCGTTCGTGCGTACAATCGAACGTCGCCAAGGCATCAAGGTCGCCTGTCCGGAGGAAATCGCCTTCGAACAGGGCTGGCTGCGGGCTGACGAAGTGTTGCAGCGCGCAACCCGATTGGGAAAAAATGAATATGCCGCCTATCTGCGCCGCCGGGTGGTCGAGTTGTCGGAGGACTAGATGCTGGAGGTGAGACCCCTTGGCATCGAAGGTCTGCTCGAAATCATTCCGAAGCGGCACGGCGATGCCCGTGGCTACTTCACCGAAACCTGGAACGCCGCACGCTTCGCCGAGGCCGGCCTCGAACTCGCCTTCGTCCAGGACAATCACTCCTATTCCGCCGCGGCCGGTGTCGTCAGGGGGCTGCACTATCAGTTGCCGCCACGTGCCCAGGACAAGCTGCTGCGCGTTGTCAGAGGCAGCGTCCTGGATGTCGCGGTCGATATCCGCCGCTCCTCGCCGACATTCGGAAAATGGGTTGCCCTCGAGGTCTCGGCCGAGAAGGGCAACCAGATCCTGGTGCCCAAGGGCTTCGCCCACGGCTTCATGACGCTCGTGCCCCATACCGAGGTGCTGTACAAGGTGACCGACACCTATTCGCCCGAACACGACCGCTCGATCCGTTTCGACGATCCGGCCATCGGCATCGAATGGCCGCCGCCGGCTGGCGGCTTCCAGCTTTCTGACAAGGACCTCAAGGCGCCGCTGCTCGCCGCCGCCGAGGTGTTTGCCTGATGAACATTGCCAGATGCACGGGGATAGCGGCATGAATTTTCTGGTGACGGGCGGGGCCGGCTTCATCGGTTCGGCGGTGTGCCGGCATCTGTGCACCAACCCGGCCTACCGGGTGACCAATCTCGACAAGCTGACCTATGCCGGCAACCTGGCCTCGCTGCGGCCGATCGAAAATGCACGAAATTACAGCTTCGCCCAGGCCGACATCTGCGACGAGCGGGCGGTGCTCGACATATTGCGCCGCGGCGATATCGACATCGTCATGAACCTCGCCGCCGAGAGCCATGTCGACCGCTCGATCGATGGGCCGGGCGCCTTCATCGAGACCAACATCGTCGGCACCTACCGGATACTCAACGCAGCGCTGGAGTACTGGCGCGGCCTTTCCGACGACAGGAAGGGCCGTTTCCGCTTCCATCACGTCTCGACCGACGAGGTGTTCGGCGACCTGCCCTTCGATGGTGGCATGTTCGTGGAAGAGACGCCTTACGCGCCGTCTTCGCCCTATTCCGCCTCCAAGGCGGCCTCCGACCATCTGGTGCGCGCCTGGCACGAGACCTATGGCCTGCCGGTGGTGCTGTCCAACTGTTCGAACAATTACGGGCCCTACCATTTTCCCGAAAAGCTGATCCCGCTGGTCATCCTCAACGCTCTCGACGAGAAGCCGCTGCCGGTCTACGGCGCCGGCGCCAATGTGCGTGACTGGCTGTTCGTCGAGGACCATGCGCGCGCGCTGGAACTGATCGCCACCAAGGGGCAGCCGGGCGAGAGCTACAATGTCGGCGGCAATTCGGAACGCACCAATCTGGGTGTCGTCGAGACGATCTGCGATCTGCTCGACGCCAGGCGCCCCCGGGCCGGCGGCAAAAGCCATCGCGACCTGATCTCTTTCGTCACCGACCGTCCCGGCCATGATCGCCGCTACGCCATCGACGCCTCCAAGATCGGCCGCGACCTCGGCTGGGCGCCGAGGGAGAATTTCGACAGCGGCCTGGCAAGGACGGTCGACTGGTACCTGGACAACAAATGGTGGTGGGGACCGATCCGCGAACAGCGCTATGCCGGCGAAAGGCTGGGCGAAGCCCGCAAGGCGGCCGTGTGAGGCTCGCTGTCACCGGACGCGAGGGCCAGGTCGCGGCAAGCCTTCTGGGGGCTGGGCGCGGGCGCGAAGGCGTCGAGATCATCGCCATCGGCCGGCCGCAACTTGACCTCGCGCGGCCCGGGACCGTGATCGACGCCATAGCGGCCGCCATGCCCGATGTCGTCGTGTCGGCAGCCGCCTACACGGCGGTGGACCAGGCCGAGGACGAACCTGAGCTCGCCTTTGCGGTGAACGCCGCCGGCGCCGGCGAGGTGGCGCAGGCGGCGGCTCGGCTCGGCGTGCCCGTCATCCATCTGTCGACCGACTATGTCTTCGACGGCACCAAGGACGGTCCCTATCTGGAAACCGACGCGACCGCGCCGATTGGCGTCTACGGCGCCTCCAAGCTTGCCGGCGAACAGGCGGTGGCATCAGCCAATTCGCGCCACCTGATCTTGCGCACGGCGTGGGTCTACAGCCCGTTCGGCAAGAATTTCGCCAAAACCATGCTGAGGCTGGCCAGCGACCGCGACGAGATACCGGTTGTGGCCGACCAATGGGGAAATCCCACTTCCGCGCTTGATATCGCTGACGCGATCCTGCATGCGGCAGCACGGCTGCACCGCAACGAGGATTTCGCCGCGTGGGGCATCTATCATCTGGCCGGCACGGGCGAGACCAACTGGAGCGGCTTCGCCCGCCATATCCTGGACATAAGCGGTGGGCTCGGTGGCCCCTCCGCGCGGGTGCGCGATATTGCTGCGACGGACTATCCGACCAAGGCGCGCCGCCCCGTCAATTCCCGGCTGTCGAGCGCGAAGTTTGCCTCCGTGTTTGGATGGAGTGCGCCGGTACTGCAGAAATCGGCGCGAGAGGTGGTCCGTCGTCTCCTGAGCAGGTGACCTGACGGGGATTTGACTGCATCAACAACCAACAAATCGCGGGGATTCACCGGCTGCCACAGTGCGAAACCGTATTCAGCGTCGGCGGTTATCGAGTTGGTGATAGAGATCGGCGTATGTTTTTCCCATCCTGTCAGCTGTAAAGAGGCGAACGTAGCGATCGCGAGCAGCTCGCCCCCAGTTCGCTGCCTCGACCGGCGAATCGACGACCTGGTTGATGGCTTCGGCAAGGCGTGCTGGATCGGAAGGCGGTACGACCAACCCGGTCTCGCCGGCTTTGTTCACATAACTTGTTCCCGTTCCGATCTCGCAGGAGATCATCGGTTTACCGCACATCGCAGCCTCGACGAGAGAAAGCCCGTAGGCTTCCGACCTCTGGTTTGACGGAAAAACGAACCCCAGGCAGTTGTGGAGGAGCGCCATCTTGTGCCGCTCGGCCACCTCGCCGAGGAATATCACATTGTTGCGACGCAACGTCTTGGCCTGAAGCTTCAGGCGCTCTTCGATAGGCCCTGATCCGGCAATAACGATCTTGCACCTGACTTTGTCGGCCGCCTGAATCAGCACGTCCAGCCCCTTGTAGTAGCGCAAGACGCCGACGAAGAGCACGAAAGGCTCCGTCACCGCCGCTTGGCACCATCTGTTGTCGGCTTCGGTCGGCGTGGGATAATCGGTTTCATTGATGCCGATTGGGATGATCGCCGATTTGCCCTCCAAGGCTCTGAGAACGGGGCTCGATTTCAAATAGTCCGGAGATGTCGCGACGATAGCGTCCACATCCCTGAGGAAGCGCAGCATCAGCGGCCGATAAAGAGGCAGCAAAAGCCTCTGTTTGACGATGTCGGAATGGTAGGTGACGACGGTCGGTTTGCCATGACGGGATTGAAAATGCACCATGTCCATGAATGGCCATGGGAAATGGTAGTGTATGAGGTCGGCTTTCCCGGCGAGCGCCCCGAACTTCCGAAAGACCTCGAGCGAAAACCCGGTCGACGCCAGTTCGAAATCCAGCCTGGCTTTCCGGGCCATGTGCCCGTCGAGATGCTGCGTGTTCTCGTTCGGAGCACGGCTCAACGAGAGCACTTCGGTTTCGATGCCGTGGCTGGCGGTGCTTTGAGCGATGGCGTGTATCGTCCGCTCCACCCCGCCAAAGGTATCGGGCCAGTATGTCTTGAAGAAATGCAGCACTTTCAAATGTTGGTCTTCCGTCTTCGCTCGATGGCCAGTTCAAAAATCTGAAGCATACCCTTGGCGTAATTCTCCCAGGTGAAACGCGCGGCATTTTTCTTCGCGTCCGCAGCGATCCGGTCTCGAAATTTCGCATCGACACAGAGCCGGTGAAATGCATCAGCAATTGCCGAGGGATTCTTCGGATCGACGAGCACGGCATTGTTCCCCGCGACTTCGGGCATTGACGAGGTGTTCGACGTCAGCACTGGCTTGCCGAAAGATTGGGCCTCGACGATCGGAAAACCAAACCCCTCATAAAGCGATGGCATCACGAGAAACAGGCAATTCGCATAGATCGTGGCGAGCGTCGCGTCGTCGACGAAACCGGTAAATTTGATATTTGTCTCGAGGCCGCTACTGCGGACCTGGTCGGCCAAGCCCGTTTGTTTCCAGCCCTTCGCGCCGACCACGACCAGGTCGCAGCCGGATTGGACAGTGGCCGGCAACAGACCGTAGGCCTTTATCAGGTTGCTGAGGTTCTTGCGTGGCTCGATTGTGCCGACAAAAAGCGCATAGGGCTTGACGATGCCGAGCGGTTCCAGGCTCCCAACATCACCGTGCGGCGGCAATGCCACCGTACCGGGGGCAACTGTCTTGATCGGCGATTTCAGCCAGGGGAATTCGTTCGTCAAGGCAGTGGCGGTGGCCATCGAATCCGCGACCACGACATCAGCGGTCTTCAACGCCGGCTTCATCAGCAGGCGATCACCCACCCAAGTCCGGGTTCGCATGGTCTGCGCAGCGTGCAACCAGACGAGGTCATGGATGGTGACCACCCGCCCGATGTGGCGGTCGAGCAGGAAGGGCAGGCGGTGCGATGGGCCCCAGAAGATCTCTACTTTGTCGCGCGCGGCCCAGGAGGGCACCACGGCCTGTCCCCAATAGGTTCGGGCAACAGAACCCTTGAAGTTGGCGGTCCGCACGGAAACGCCATGCGGAATATCGTAGTCTGCATTGATCTTGCCCGGTGCGTACAGAAAGACATCAGCGCCGAGGGCCGTCAGCGCTTTCACGGCATTGTGGACGAACCGCCCAATTCCGTCGGAGGCCGATCCTAAATTCCTGCCATCGATCCCGATTCTCAATCTTCTCTCCGGAAGCGAATTGAGCAGCGAATTGGGCAAAGGATTCCGGACATTTTTGCGGTGGTAGCAGAGACAACGCTTCGAGGAGCGATCAGGCGACAACTCATTATGAAAAAACGCCAATACACATTTCGCCGACTCCGTTGCTCAATAGTGGGTGAGGTTTCTGCCAGGGGAAAACCGCTTGCGCCTCAGTCTGAGAATGGTAGATGCATGGGTATCAGGGTCCCAATTCGAGAGTACGCCGCTGCCAAAGCTGATTATCCAGATCCCTTGCTATAACGAGGCGGAAACGCTCGCGATAGCGCTGAATGATCTGCCGCGGACCGTTGCTGGTTTTGACTGCGTCGAATGGTTGATCATCGACGATGGAAGCAGCGACGAGACGGTGAGGGTTGCCGAGGAAAACGGCGTCGACCACATTGTGCGCCATACCAGCAATCGCGGTCTCGCCTATGCTTTCATGACTGGCATTGAAGCCTGCCTCGCGCGGGGCGCGGATGTCATCGTCAACACCGATGCCGACAATCAGTATAACGCGGCCGACCTGCCGGCGTTGACCCGGCCGGTTCTGCAAGGGCGTGCGGATATGGTCATCGGGGCCCGACCGATATCGGAGATAGAGCATTTCTCGCCGGTCAAGAAGCTTCTGCAGAAGATTGGCAGCTGGGTGGTTCGCGTCAGCAGCGGCACCGATGTCCAGGACGCCCCAAGCGGATTTCGCGCCATCTCGCGAAACGCGGCCCAGCGTCTCGCCGTGTTCAACAACTACACCTACACGCTGGAAACCATCATTCAGGCCGGTCGCAAGAATATGCGCGTGGTTTCGGTGCCGGTCCGCGTCAACGGCGACCTGCGGCCGTCGAGGCTGGTGAAGAGCATTCCGTCTTATCTGAAGCGCTCGATTTTCACGATCATCCGTATTTTCGTTATCTACCAGCCGGCCCGGTTCTTCGGCACGGTCGCGGCCATTCTTTTCGGCGTTGGTTTTCTGATCGGCCTGCGTTTTCTTTATTTCTTTCTGTTTGACGGAGGTAGCGGCCACATACAGTCGGTGATCCTGGCGGGTGCGCTCATGTCGATGGGCTTCCAGGCACTTCTGGTCGCCTTTCTGGCCGATGTGATAGCGGCCAACCGCAAGCTTCTCGAAGACATCCGCTATACGCAGCGCGCCACGCCAGGAGAGATCGCGCGACTGCGCCCAAAGCGGCAGGAAAGCAGGCTGAACGGATGAAGGTAGCTGGCGGACAGGCAGAGGACGGCATCGTCATAGGCAACACCTATGACAAATACGGCACGCGGAACCTGATCGCACGTCGGATGGTCGCAGGATTCGACGGTGCCCTGTCCGGCCTGGTGGCAAAGGTCAGCCCCACCACCATCCACGAGGTCGGATGTGGAGAGGGCTATTGGGTCATGCGCTGGCTTGACCAGGCCATCGATGCGCGGGGTACCGATTTCTCCACGCAGGTTATCGGAATGGCAAAGGAAGAAGCCCGCGGGCGCGGTATGGATCCCGAGCGTTTTGAGGTACGCAGCATCTACGAGGTGATGCCCGAACAAGATGGCGCCGATCTTATCGTGTGTTGCGAGGTGATGGAGCACCTCGAGGAGCCGCAAAAGGCTTTGCAGGCACTGCAGCGCATTGCAAGATCGGACCTGATACTCAGCGTGCCTCGGGAGCCGCTTTGGCGTGCACTCAACCTGGCGCGCGGAAAATACGTATCTGCCCTGGGAAACACACCGGGCCATCTGCAGCACTGGTCGCAGCGCGGCTTCGTTTCGCTGGTGTCGCGGTTCTTCGAGGTGGTTGAGGTTCTGTCGCCATTGCCCTGGACGATGCTTCATTGCCGCTCTAGGAAGGCAAAATGATAGTGCCAGTCCGTCCTTATGCAGGGTTCGGGCTGAACCGGTACCTTTTTGCATTGTGAAAAACATCCAAGGTATAGAAATTGGCTGACCAAGCGACCGAGGGAGTGCTTTCCCCATTCTTGAAGCGGCAGCGAATTGTCGCTGTTAGAGAATACATAAAAGGCCGCGTATTGGACGTCGGTTGTGGCAATGGTGCGTTGGCGGAGCTTGTTGACAGCCGGAACTATGTAGGGATCGACCTGGATCCGGTATCGATCGCGGCTGCTAGAAAGAAATATCCTTCGCATAAATTTGTCCAGGCGGAACATCTGGCCGTGGAGGTGTTCGACACCATTGCTGCTTTGGCGGTAATCGAGCACGTAAAGGATCCTCGCACTTTCTTGGCGACTTTGAAGTCGAACCTAGTGCGTGTCCCAGCGGCACGAATTGTCTGTACGACGCCTCATCCCTCAATGGATTGGGTCCATTGGGTAGGTTCTCGAATCGGTGTTTTCAGTCGAAGTGCGAACGAAGAGCATGAAGACCTGTTGGATAAAAAGAAGCTGTCGGATGCTGGACGCTCGGTAGGTTTAAAGATGGTTACCTACCGACGCTTTCTTTTTGGAGCGAATCAGGTGTTCTCGTTCACGCATGATGATCTATAAAACAATAGACAGGTTTGTTAGAGATAATATTAAAGCGCTTGGGTTCTTCTTGGCGTTCCTGGCTCTGCTTTTCGTTTTTAATAAGATAATATTGTATGGGAGTGAAATAAGTTTCCGAAACTTTGACACGCTGGATATAGTATTTCTAATATCTCTCTCATTTATATCAGGAATTTCGAGTATTCTACTTGCTTCCGGTTGGCGAGAAATTCTTGTTTATGTTGGTGTAGAGCGACCATTTCGTTGGGCAGTGTGGGCTTACGCCACTTCACAACTGGGGAAATACGTTCCAGGTAATGTTTTCCAACTGGTCGGCAGACAGGCATTGGGGATCGCCGCCGGTATCAGCAACGCGCCGCTTGCAAAGTCGTCCGTTTTGGAATTGCTGATAATCGCGGCGTCTACGATTTTGTTTGTCCCCCTCGTGTCACCATTCGTGTTTCTAGACGTTGGTTGGACCACTAGCTTACCCTTATTCTTTATTCTTGCTGCAGCACTTCTCCTGCTGACAGGGTGGTTGTTCGGATCGACTCTCGCGAGGTCAGCGGCGTTCTATGCCTCTTATCTTGCTGTTTCTGGCGCGATCTTCGTTGCCGCCTACAGCCTTGCCGGTGGTTCGAGCGACCTTCGCCTCTATCCGGCCATAGCCGGTGCATATGTAATTGCCTGGCTTGCGGGACTTTTAACCCCAGGCGCGCCGGCAGGCATCGGCGTCAGGGAAGCTGTTCTGCTCTTTCTGCTCGACGGGCTCAGCCCCAGCTCGATCATTCTCCTGGCGGTGGTGATCGGACGAATGATCACCGTCCTGGGCGATCTTCTATTTTTTGTTGGCGGGCTGATCGCCGGTCGACTGTATGGGACGACCAATGAACGAGACTGATGGGACCATTTCTTACAAAGTCGGCTTCAGCCTGCTCGCTGCGATCGCTCTTTTTATCGGCTTGCTTGTAAATGGAGCTCTCCCTGGGTTGATGGTGCCCACAACTGGTCAAGCTGTCTGGACGCTGGGCTTCGCGCAATCCTTTGCAAATGGCTTTTCGATTTACGCGACAAATTTTGGCATGCCGGACCCCGCGGCGATCTCATTTGGACTTGCTGCGGCCTTGCCAACCGCATTCTTCCTGAAGATCGGCGTCCCTCCGGCCGACGCATATTCGCTGGCATTCGCGATGTGGCTCACTGTCGCATTTTATGGCGCGTACAGGTTTGTGCGCCTTATTGGCGCCAAACGTGGGATTTCCTTGCTGTGCGCCTTGTTGTGGCTCACTCTGCCGGTCATCTGGCAGCACGCGGAATATTCCATGGTGTCCCTTGGGATGGCGCTTCTGCCTTTTTATTTTTATGCCGCATTGCGGCTGGTGCGCTACCGGCGTGATTTGCCTTCATCCATTCTGTTCTTTGCGGCCGCCCTTTCTGCCGTCTTCATGGACGGTTATAGCTTCATGATGTTCGCGACGGGAACGGCAGTGCTGCTGTCGGCTGAGTTTGCACTTAATCCGACGGATCGCCGTGAACTGTTGTATAGATGCACCCCGACAATTGCGTTGTCATTCGCAATTTCATATTTATTATACGTTAGTTATATTGGGAAGGCGAGTTTCGAGAGGGACGATTTATCTCTATTCAGGGCGTTTGGGTCAAATATAGAATTCTTTTTTGTTCCAGCAAAGGGAATTGTTTGGATTGCTGATTTACTTGGGTTCGGCGCGGCCCGCCTGGAGAATAACTATTTCGGTGACCGGTCTGTGTTTAGCGACTCGTTTGCCTTAATGTTGATCGTAGCCGGGATTTATTCGGCGATGACGAAGTCATTTGATGCCAGACTGAAAGTCGCTTTCCTGCTTGTCGGTCTCTGTGGCTTTTATATGGCCTTAGGTCCGTCATTCAAATTGAATGTAATGAAGCCGGACGGCGCTGATAGTATGTTGATGCCACTTCAGTATGCGCCATGGCGGACCGGGACCGAATTCCTCTCCATATATTTGCCCGGGTTTAATAACATGCGCGCCAGTTACCGATGGGTGGCGCTTGGCTTGTTTGGATCGTGGGCATTGCTCGCACTACATGTGGCAAGCCATCGTGTGCAGTCTGGCATTACCATTGCAATCATATTGGCTGGAATTGCCTTCAACGTCCCGACGCGCGCGATCATTGTTGCCAATGCCCACTCTCGGCAGGAGATCGCGGCAATCGATAGCTATGTTGAGAGTCTGAAGCCTATCTTTCGGCCGGCGGAAAAAGTTGCTTTTCTGCCATTTCGAAACGACTTCTTCGTGAATTACATGGCGAGCAGATTAGATGTTAACGCGTATAACATTGGCGGTGATAAGAACCTCACCACCGCGATGCAGGGTTGGCCTGATACGATGCTTGCGTTTGAGATCGGTAAGACTGGCCCCGATTTTGGGAGAAAAGTTCTTTGGCTGCTCACACAAAAAGACGCCGATGTCGTAGCGATACCTTATATAGATCTCCTATGGGCGGCACATGAATGGCCGCATGCTGAAGAGTACTTCGACGAAATGCAGCCTTATATAGATGAACTTCGATCGTCGGGAATGGTGGATCTCACACGCGCCGATAATTTCTCCTTTATCCGGCTTAAGCCCAATCTGCTCAGTCTGCCCAGCGACAGGCTCTCTGCGCTCGCCGCGGCTCATCTCTGCAAGGACGGAGTTCCCCTTGCTTTGTCATCACCATTCAAGTTCTCCGATCCTAACGCTGTGTGTGGCAACGGATGGTCTGGCATCGAGACGTGGGGCCGCTGGACGGCAGGCAAGCACGCCACCCTTCATTACCAACTTCCTGACGACGATGAACGCAAAGTTCTTGAATTTGATGCCCAAGGGTTCGTGGGCGGCAACCTAGCAGGTCAGAGGATCGAAATTACCGTCAACGGCAAAAGGTCAGACGATTGGCAATTTACTGCTCAGTCGTCACGCAAGATAGAGCGGCTTGAGTTGCCGCCAGGGCTTGGCACCGTGGACATTGAATTCTTCATTCCTGACGCCAGATCCCCAAAGGATGCCGGAGTGTCAGGCGATCCTCGCACTCTTGGTTTGGGTATCGCAGCAATCTGCTTAACCAACCCTGAGGAGCCTTGTCTTCAGCTGTGAAGCGCGGCAACACATATGGAAATTGCCGAGAGCTACGTCCGAAGGGCCTTCCACTCGGCAGAGTCGCGGATGATCGCCACAAGCGCGTCGCGGCTCTTGCGGGCCAAGATGTCCAGACTCATCTTGAAGCCGGACGGATCGACCGGGCGGCCGAGTTCCTCGAAATATACGTTGTGAACAAATTCTTCCTTGGACAGTTCCTCGGTGTTCCTGGCGAACTCGACGTCGAACAGCCAGCCATCCTTGATTGCAGCCTGGCTTATCACCAAGCTCACTTGTTTTCCGGCGTCCACCAGGGTCAAGGCGGTATGTCCGGCGAGATGGTAGTCGCCATTATACGCTTGGGTGCCGTAGACCATATTGACCAAGTGCGCATGCGCTTGGGCTGAGAACCATCCCGATCCGGTGCCTGTCCGAAACATGTCGAAAAGGCTCGGGAGTCGAACCTTCAGGCGCCCATGGGCAGATAAGAGCCTTGCCCATTCTTTGAGGGCCGGCACCTGCTTTGCTCGTTCGATGTGCTCAAGTACGTCCTGCGCGACAATCACGTTGTAGTGATCGCTCGGCAGTTCATGCAGATCCAGAATATCGGCAACATAGTCCGGCTTGTGAAAATCGTGAAGGTCAACATTGAGGAAGCCCTCGCGGATATCCCAGCCACACCCTAAATTTAGCTTCTTATAATGAAACAATTCCGGCCGGATTTTTGCAGACGCGTCTGACACGTTAGTCTCCACCTATATCGTTCTTTTGAATAACGCCACCCAATCGCGCGCGCAACTCGTTCTCGTCACAAAAACGACAGGCTCCATAGCGCCCAAAATTTCCAGCAGGAGCTTACGCTCATGGTCTTGTCTGTGGCGGCTTGAGTGGCAAGCGATGGGCCTGTCAGGGCGAGGGCTACCAGCGCCAATACGTTGTTCCCTAAACGTCAAGCTCTGCCGCCTTTCAATGGCTATTTTTCATCGGCGCAGCTGAACTTCGAAGAAGTATCAGATCAGCAGTGTGTAAATCAGGCTAAAAGTTCCTTTATGTAGGAAGGGTAATCACGCAAAACATTTTCCCAGGTCAAATTACACACATCTTCGAAACGTCTCTTAGATTTTTCTCCGAACAAAAATATATCTCTAACGGCACGTTTGAATTTAGTAGGGTCGTCTGTAATTGTAACGCCATCCAACGACCTGTAATCCTCAAACCCCACGAAACTTTTAGAGGTGCCGACGATTGGCTTTAAAGAAAGAAGCGCCTCGGCTGTTTTCAAATTAGACCCGCCACCAGAGGTTACCGGCAACACGACAACTTCGGCTAACTCGAATAGCGCGTTCAGCGCATCCTCTTCCTGACGTCCGATGAGCATTGTCGTCTCAGTAAATATCGAACGATTCGATCCGTATAGCGGCGATGAAGTAATGAGGTCGCAGACTCCCCCTACAACCACGAGCCTAGCGTCAGGGGGAATGCATCCCGGAGCAGGAAGGAACAATTCAAAGAAACCTTCTGCATTTGGCGGGTGCGCACTACCGGTAAAGACTGCAACTTTCCGGTATTTAAGTTCGTGCCGCCAAGAGCGCAATAAACTTTCGGATGCGTTGCGACGGATGTGTCCGTTGCCGAATACGCAAATCTTCTTCGCTCCCCACTCTGCGTAGACCTTGGCATCGTGTTCCGTGCAAGCAACTACCAGGTCCGATGCCTCGACTAGCTCACGCTCCAACCTCTCCGATTCGCTTCGATCGAAGGCAGAAGCCATAAGCTGCGATTCAACATTCTGGCTCGAATAGACAATCTTCGCATCCTCTAGGCCGTATTCTCTAAGGTCTGCTAGCAAAGCTGCATGCCAAGGTTGTTCAAAAATGATTACCTTCGGCGAGCACCGCCTAATCCTCGCCAAGAGATTCTCTTTATACGATGGCTCCAGACCGAATATCGAGTGCGCATGAAGATCCAACTTTCGTCCGTCGGAAACGAGCGCCGCATGCGACTCTCTGCCGAAGGCAAACTCGCTTTCACCTCTGTCATGTTCGGGGTAAGAAACAGCGGAGAATATCGGCACGTAATCAACTCGCATGCCGCTATCAATCAGCGCATCAACAAATGCTCTAACTCTTCGTTGCCCGCCGTGATACGGTTTGCTGATAGGATATACGCCGATGTATGAAATATCATAATTCATGGTATCTTCCTTGGATACTATCGAATATTGAAATCATTAATCGACGTGGTATCCGAAGTATGAAGCATGTGTCGAACGATCGGCGTCGTAAATTCGTCCCAAGTATAAGGCTTGTAGCTGACCTTAATTTGGTCAATTTTGGTCTCTAGAGAATTTTTGTCAAACATATACTTTTCAATCGCCTCAATCCACCCAATTCCGTCAAGCGTATCGATATGATCTGCAAGCCCTTGGCCGGCCTCTTCTATGGACGACCCTTTTGATGCAATACACGGCTTTCCAAAAGCTAGGCTCTCAGCCACGGTCATGCCGAAACCCTCGTAGTGAGAGGGAAAGATTGTAAATGCGCAATTTGTGTACAGCCAACGCAACTGGTCATCGCTAACATTGTCGAAATGGACGATATGACGCCCGTCGATGGCCGGATCCTGAGAGATTTTCCTCATGAGACTCTCGGTGTCCCAACCCTGCTTGCCGGCAAAAACGAGAGGAAATAGCTTGGCGCCGTGCTTCAGTGCCAGGCGCCGCCACAAATGGTACGCGAAGTCATGGTTTTTCCGCGACTCAATCGTACTAACAAAGAGTACAAACCTCCCCGGCTCGATTCTCTGTGAGCCAAAAATGCGTGGATATTCAACCAAATCAGAGGTTGCCTCGTGCACAAACCGCGCGGGCCCTAGTCTGCAAATCTGTGCTTTGCTGACTGGAATCGGAGGGTAGCCACATGCATCAGCATACCGTCGGAGATCGTAAGCCGTGCTGTCGGAGATGCAGAAGAAATGGTCGCAAGCCCAAAGCAGATAGTGGAGGCACGCGGCAAAATTCTGGGCGGCTCCGGATTCCGAGAACTGGCGAACCACAATCGGAATGAGATCGAACAAAAGCAGACTTACTTGAATATTTTTCTGTGACTTTATTTTCCAAAGCCATTTCGCCTTGCTTCCCTCCCAGAAAACTCCGGGCAATAGTATCGCGCGGATGGTATCCATCGGTACCGGCAATGAGCCGGGCGGAGGAGCGCTGTGAACCAAGGTCATGCGAAGGCCGGCAAGGGGTGCCTTCAGGTCGACAGTAGGACCAGAGGTCCAGAATTTGGCTAATCTACCCAACGTGTCAAAATCAATTTCGTCATGATGGTCGGCCACGTATTGCTTAGCCCGTGTTGCTCCTTTGAGGCGCCAGTTGTTGAAGCCAAGGGTTCGTCCAACCATATAATTTGCGAACAACAACCCGGCCATGAAAGTTTTGGCGTAAGATTTAGCGGAAGAAGAATCGTGATCCAAATTCTGTTCGCTTGGAGTGTCTCTGCCGGATGTCGACGAACTGCCCGAAGAGGCCGAGTTCGTGATCATCTGTATGACGGTTTCTTGCGGTATTTGGCTATATTCTTGAGTTTCGTCGGAAAAATAGCCAAAAATGACATTCTCCGGAGACTCGGATAGGAAATGTCTCGCCACCTCATGTTCGCATCGAATTATACCGACTGGAGGAGAAGACCGGTGACGCCAGCTGGTGCTGAGATCAACAAGAATGCGGCTCCGCGAAGGTGAAGTGGAGGCGGGTTTGGAGTTGGTCGTTGCAGATTTTGACATAACGGCTGTCACGAAGTCGATCCTGAGGTTTTCAGTGGGCTATTCCTATTTGGCGGACGTAGAAAACAAAGCCGATGCCCACCTAAATAATTTTTGAAGAATCGTGGATTCAATTCTAGAAAGTTTCGTTTGAAGTAGGGAAATTTCGGTGTGGTTCATCTCTATTTGTTGCGTAAGAAAGGCGATAGTGCCTCGAAATTCCGCGGTGTCCTTTTGAGTCGAATTCAACTGCGCGGTGAGGGATGCGATCAACTGATGGAGCTGGTCGATTTGGGGCAATATTTGTGATCTAACCGTACTACGGTTGCTGGCAATTTCGTTGTCAGCAGAGTGAAGCCAGCCTTTTATTTTCGCCATATCGTTAGGCGCTTGCTGCGAGGCGACCTGTACGAAGTCGCCAAGTAATTCTATTTCTTTATTCGACTCCCCATTTTGCTTTCTTGCTAGGCATGCGTAATCTCGCGCCATGTCGAACATAACATGGATGCCACGCTCGATCGGCCCCGCTTCGATCATCGGCTCACCGTTCAGCCTCAGGATCGCGGTTTCCGGGAACCCAGCCTGCTCCACCAGAAATTCCAAAAGACTCGGGGGCAGGGGGCTCTTATGCGTCGGATCGAGATGGAAGGTGTGCGCGCCGACCGAGACATTTTCTGGATTGGGGGTTTCCAGAATAAGCAGACCGTCCTTCGCCATCACCCGGTGGCATTCATCGAGCAACTCGATCAGATATTCCGTCGGCACATGCTCAACCATATGGAAGGCCGAAATGACGATCGCGCTATCGTCTGGTTGTCCTTTTAGATAGTCTATAGCGTCGTGTAGTTCGATCTTTAGCCCATGTTCAAATGCCTCTCGCGCCATGCCTCTGTTCAAGTCCACGCCCGCGGCGTTAAAGCCAGCTTCCGTAAGTATTTCGAGCCATTCACCACGCCCGCAGCCAAGATCAATCGCTAGATTCGGCCCTTCGCCCTGTCGTGGCACCTGTGCTAGCAAGGGTAGGTAAATCCTGAGCCGGTCCTTGACGAGCTCCCTTGAACCGCGGAAACGGTCTTCGAAGGCCTTGTACAGATCATCGAAGCTCTTTTTCATCTGACGATGTCGAACGCGTGTTGGAGGCGGCTCGTCCCAACAAAGAACGGACGGTCTAAATTGATGACGTCGAAAACTTCGACATTTTCGATCCAGTCGAAATTGTTATCGATGTGAACGTCTCCTGTATGGAGCGAAACGGAAAGCCCGTAGGAACCCTGGCCAAGAGCGCAGACAAGGCGCAGATTGCAGTCGATCTTGTCGCCGGCTGCAATGCTTGAAAGCACCTGGCCTGTATGCCAGGTGTTGGTCCCCCAAACAGTGTGGCCGCCGCGGTCTTTTAGCATAAACCCTATGACAAGTTCCGGAATATCCTCTTTCGCGACTATCCGCAGTCGAATTGTCATGTCTTGTCCTGAAACGGCGGCCTTGATCGGCTCCCCACTTTCCCCGTCAATCAGCGCGACCGATTCCACCGCGGCCGCCTTGGTTCCGCTCCTGCTGTAGAGCCAATTGTCCTTTTCCCGCCGCTGCTCGATGGTCAGCTTCGCGTTCTCCTTGGTTGCGATCAAAGCGTTGTAATAGTCGACGACTTCGTCGGGTGGCCCGTCCTTTAGCACCTGGCCCTTGTCCAGCAAAATCACCCGATCGCACAATGATCTGACATCACCCAAGCCGTGGGTAACCAGAATGATCGAGGTGCCCGCCGCCCTGAAGCTTCGTATCCGGTCGAAGCTCTTATGCTGGAAATAGCTGTCGCCAACCGAAAGCACCTCGTCGACGATCAGCACTTCCGGTCGCTCCGCGGTGGCTAGCGCAAAGGCCAGGCGCGCCTGCATGCCGCTCGAATAGGTTCGCAGCGGCTGGTCGAAGAAGTCACCGATCTCGGCAAAGTCCTCAATATGCGGCATGAGTTCGGCTAGGCGCACTTGCGAAAGGCCCATTAATCCGCCGGCATGATAGGCGTTCTGCCGCCCGGTAAACTCGGGGTTGAAGCCGAGCCCGAGTTCAAGGATGGCGCTGATGCGGCCACCAACACTTGTGGTGCCTTCGGTCGGCCGCACCGTCCCAGTGATCAGCTTCAGAAGCGTGCTCTTGCCGGCACCGTTCTGACCGATCAGGCCGAGTGCCTCTCCGGCCGCCAGGGAAAAGGAAATGTCCCTTACCGGCCAGAATTCCTCGGTTGGCTTGATTGGCGCGCCGAACCACGCCGCAAACCTTTCCAGGTTGCTTGCATAGTTTGCATAGCGCTTCGACAGATGGCTGACGGAAAGCAGGGTCATGATTTATAGCACGTCGACCAGTTCGGGGCTTGCACGCCGAAAGAAGATCATAGCGAAGGCCATACTCACAAATCCCAGAACCGCCGGCATGATGAGGCCTTCAGGACTTGGCCATTTGTTGAACAGCAGTGCGTCCTGATACAGCGCCACAATCGGGGTGATCGGGTTCAGCCGGAGTATAAAGCTGTATTCTTCCGGCAGTACGTTAGCCGGATACACGATCGGCGTCAGCCAGTACCAGAGCTGCAGCACTATCATCATAATCTGCGCAACATCTCGAATGAACACGTTCATCACGCCTAGGATCACGCCAAGGCCGAAGCCGATCGCCGCAATCAAGATGATCCCAATCGGCAGCAAGACCAAAGCACGGCCCGGAATATGCCCGAGGAAAATGAAGATGATAAAGAGCGCGATGAGCAGCAGCAGGTGATTGATCAGCGCCGTGCCCCCGACGATCACGGGAAGGCACAAACGCGGAAAGGCAATCTTCTTCATCACGGGCGCCTGCTCGATGAAGACGGTCATGCTGCGCATGAGAATCTCGCTGAACAGCGTCCATGCGGCCATGCCCGACAGGAGATAGATCGGGTAGGCGGCGGGACTGTCTGTGTCCGGAAGCCGTGCCTTGAGAACTTCCGAGAGAACGATCGAGAAGATGACTGCCTGCGCAAGCGGGTGAAGGATGAACCACAGGCCGCCCAGGCGCGACCGCACGAAACGCCCTTTTAGGTCGCCTCTGATGGAGGACATGATGAAATGGCGGTACTGCCATAGGCTTCGGAACATGTGATCAATCCTTTGCGCGCGTCTCGCAGTCAACGCGCGCTACATATCCGGTGCCAATACCCCAAAACGTCGCTGAGTGTCTGCTCGAATGGCACTAGAGGACTCCAATTCAGCTTGTCGCGTGCCTTTGAGGCATCACCCCATGCCGAGGAGATATCGTTTGGGCGAAATTTTTCGGGGTCTGTATGCACTTCGATATCGATGCCTGCCTGTGCGACAAGCATATCCAATATGTCGTGGATTCTTCGGGGCTGCCCGGATGCGATGTTGTAGACATGGTCCGGTCCGTCATCCAAATCCATCGTCGCGGCGCTCGCATAGGCGCGCACCACGTCGCGAACATCGAGGAAGTCGCGCTCGGCTTCAAGATTGCCGACATGAATGACCGGCTTGTTCTTGCCCGATATGATCTCTGCAATTTGGCGTGCGAAGGCGGAGACAACGTAGGCATCGGACTGGCCCGGGCCGGTATGGTTGAACGGGCGAAAGCGGATGGCGCGCAGGCCGTCATAGGCCATTTGACCGATCATCAGATCTGCTGCTGCCTTGGTAGCGCCATAGATCGTCATTGGCCGAAGCGGGGCACTCTCCGTCACCGGGCCGCGGGCGCTTTGGAAGGAAGCGCCGTACGCTTCCGAGCTGCCAACGTAAACGAACCGTGCCTGTGGCGCGTGGCGCATCACGGAATCGGCAAGATTCATCGTGCCTGTAACATTGACGTTCCAGGCATGTCGCGGCGCATTGCGTGCATCGGAAGGGGCGGCGACTGCTGCCAGATGGATAAGCGCGGTGGGCTGTACCTTCTGGACGGCCGTGTCGACCGCGTCCTGGTCCAGCAGATCGATCGGGTTTTGCCCTTCGCCGTGACCAAAAGCAAAAACCTCGCAGGAACCGTGCTCCCGCTCCAGCAACTGCAAGAGTGTCGTGCCGACGAACCCACTGGCCCCGGTTATCAGGATGCGATGCGTCAACGTGCCGATCATGTTGGCAAAGAGGGCTTTCCGATTACCCGCGGCTCGGCGGGTTGGTAAGGCGGTCGAGGTCCGCGTCCACCATTTCGCAGATCATTGCTTCCAGCGAGGTCGTCGCCTCCCATCCCAGCTTCTGCTTTGCCTTGGCGGGATTTCCGAGCAGAATTTCGACTTCGGCCGGTCTGAATAGGTCGGGATCGATCACAAGATGGTCATCCATCTTGAGCCCAACATGGTCGAATGCGATACGGCACATGTCGCGCACAGTTGTCGTCCTGCCTGTCGCGACCACGTAATCGTCCGGCTGGTCCTGCTGTACCATCAGCCACATGGCGCGGACATAGTCCTTGGAATGACCCCAGTCACGCTTGGCGTCGATGTTGCCGAGACGCAATTCCTTTGCCATGCCTTTCTTGATGCGCGCGACCGCATCCGTGACTTTGCGGGTGACGAACTCGATGCCGCGAAGCGGAGATTCATGATTGAACAGGATGCCGCTTGAGGCATGCAGGCCGAAACTTTCGCGATAATTGACCGTAATCCAGTGACCATAGAGCTTCGCCACCGCATAAGGGGAACGGGGGTAGAAAGGTGTGGTTTCCGATTGCATCGGCTCCTGGATAAGGCCGTACATTTCCGAGGATGATGCCTGATAGAAACGGGCCTCCGGCGATTCCAGGCGGATTGCCTCAAGAACATTGGTCACGCCTATGCCGGTAACGTTGCCCGTCAGGATCGGCTGCTGCCACGATGACTTGACGAAAGACTGGGCGGCAAGATTGTAGACTTCATCCGGCTTCACATCGCGCATTGTTCTAACCAGACCGGACAAATCCGTGAGGTTTCCGTCCACGATCCGAACGTCTTTCTCGATGCCGAGCCACTTCAGGCGCGTGGTGTTCACATCGGCAGTGCTTGAACGCCGTGCAAGTCCGTGAACCTCATACCCTTTGGCAAGCAGAAGCTCCGCCAGGTAGGCGCCGTCCTGCCCGGTGATGCCGGTAATCAAAGCTGTCTTTTTCATCGATGTTCTCGGTTTATCCGGTGATTGGTCGCCCAGCACCGTGAGCCAATGGATTGTCAGGCGCGGCCGTATACGTCGTCAAAACGCACGATATCGTCCTCGCCGAGATAATCGCCGCTTTGCACTTCAATGATCACCAGGTCAATCCGGCCCGGGTTCTCCAGCCTGTGTTTATGACCGCAGGGGATGTAGGTCGACTCGTTTGTCGCCAGGAACAGCTCCTGGTCGCCGTTGACTATTTTCGCGGACCCGCTGACCACGACCCAGTGCTCGGAGCGATGGTAGTGCATTTGCAGGCTCAAACGTCTGCCGGGTTTCACCTCGATGCGTTTGATTTTGAAGCGCTCGCCTTCCTCCAGAACCGTATAGGTGCCCCACGGTCTATGTACGGTGCTGTGGACCAAATGTGCCTCATGCCCGGAAGCCTTGAGGCCCTCGAACAACTTCTTGACGTCCTGAACGCGATCGCGGGAGGCGACAAGCAATGCGTCGGGAGAATCCACGATCACCAGATCGCTGACCCCGACCGTGCCGATGACGCGCTTGTCGGAACTTACATAGCTGCCGGTGGTGTCGACCATATGAACATCGCCGCGCAGCCTGTTGCCGCTTTCGTCAGGAGCGATCAAATCGGCCATTGCGTTCCAAGATCCGATGTCGTTCCAACCCATGTCGCAAGGAACCACGGCAAGATTGTTCGCCTTCTCCATAACCGCATGATCGAGAGAGATACGCGGAGCGGAGCCAAAATGCTCGGGCGCGAGTTCGATTTTGGCAAAGCCTTCGCCTTGACTGAATCGGCCGTTCTCATAACTGTCGGAAACCGCCTGGATCACTTCGGGGCAATGCAAAGCCATCTCGTCGAGCATGCGTTGCGCGCTGAAGCAGAATATCCCCGCGTTCCAGAAGAAGCGTTTGGAGGCGACATAGGCCTTGGCTGTGTCGAGATCCGGTTTTTCAACGAAACGGACGACTTTCTCACCATCGGCTTCGATGTAGCCGAATGCCGTGTCCGGTCTGGTCGGGCTGATGCCCAATGTGGCAATCCGCCCCAGTTTTGCGTATTCGATGGCCCGGCCCATAACGTCTAGAAACGCAGGCAAGTTGCCAATCATGTGATCGGCCGGGAAGACGCATAGAATCGCATCAGGGCCCTGCGTTGCCTTGGTATGGACAGTGGCTGCCGCCACGGCAGCGGCCGTATCCCGGCCTTCCGGCTCGAGCAGAAACGTACGTGGCAACACAACCGAATCCAGTTCGTCGAAGTCGTCCTTCGTGAGGAAAAGGTGGTCCCCGGACGTTACAGCCACGAGTTCCACCACGCCCTCAATCGACGCGGCGCGCAGCACTGTGTGCTGAATAAGCGAATGCCCGTCCGCCACTTTAAGAAAAGGCTTGGGGTGCGATTGCCTTGAGGCAGGCCATAGTCGCGATCCGGCTCCACCGCTGATGATGACGGGAACCACTTTCATGAAATGACCTCTGCTTCGTTTGTGGATGCGATTGCCCGCGCCCTGTCGAGCGTCAGCGCCACAATCGCTCTCGCTCTGCCTGGGTCTGCTGCCTCCGAATAACAGCGAAGTTCAGGCGCGTTGCCGGACGGCCGCAGATGGATGATCTCGCCAGTCAGCATTTGTGTCCTTAGGCCGTCGGTCTCGTCAACTTCAGCAACAGTCCCGAACGGGGCCAGAAACCGCTGCAGTGCAGGCCGATCCGCGAGCCGACGCATCAAGCTGCGCGAACTCTCCACTGGAAAATTCTCAAGGCGTTCGCTTGCACAGGCCGGAAGATTCCACAACGCGCGCAGACCTGACAGCGATTTTCTTGTCGATGCGACCATCCCGAGGACAGCCAGGATGGGGAGCAGTGAATCCCGTGTCGGCAATGCCGTCAATGTCTTGCCGTGTAGCGAACAGTCCGACCCCAAGAGAACGCCACCATTGGCTTCAAAGCCCACAACGATTTTCCCGGGGTGGTGTGAGGCTTCCATGGCTTCGACGACGAAAGGAGATCCGACCTTCGTTCTCAGAACCGTAAAACCGAAGGCTTTCGAAATACCTGAATTGGAAGTCACGGGCGTCACCACGATGTCAGCCCGCAGGAACAGAGCCGTGGCGAGGCCGATCAGGTCGCCGCGAAACAGGTCACCATTCTCGTCGGCAATCAGTGGCCGATCAGCATCGGCATCGGTCGACACGATGGCGTCGAGGTGGAATTCTCGCGCCCAACCCTTGAACTTTGCAATTGTGGTTTCGTCAACGGCTTCGGTATCGACGGGTACGAAGGTCTCCGATTTCCCGACAGGTGTCACATCTGCGCCAAAGGATCGGAGAACCTCCACCAGAAGATCCGCCGCGACCGAACTGTGCTGATAGACGCCGAGCCTCAGGCCCGAAAGGGACCCAGGCTCCAAGATGTCATCAGCGCGCGCGCGATAGGCGGCGATCGCATTGTCGTGATGCCCCGGCAAAGCCGTACCTATTGGCGGCGGGGGGCAATAGGCGTCTAGCCGTTCGGCAGCATAGTGTGCCATAGCGGCTTCATCGGCCTTGGTGATCTCGCCCCGCGGGCTATAGAACTTGATGCCATTGCGGTCCGCAGGGATGTGCGAACCCGTAACCATGAGCGCCGCTGCGTCATGCTGCCCGGCATACAACGCCAAGGCTGGCGTTGGAATGGCACCGCAATCGATCGGTTGAAACCCACTTGCCGCCAAGGCAGCCATGCAGTTGGCGGCGATCGTCGGACTGCTATCGCGCAAGTCGCGACCAACGAACACCTTGGCCTTCGATCGGACCCCATCGGCAACGAGACGCCAAGCGAAAGCCTCCGTATAAAGGCCGCTGGGTTTCCCGACTAATTCTGAAGCCAACCCTCGCAGGCCACTTGATCCAAACTTCATCACTTCGCTTTGGCTGGTAAAGGGAAGACCGTCATATTGCAGCAGACTTGGCTGTCAACCGCAAAATCGCTTCGGGCGGTTCACCTTTCCTTCCAGCTATCCACACTGCATTCCCAGCCGCGTCGACAGGGTGAGAGCCGTCTGGCGTCAAGGACCGAGCGATGGCCTCACGATCGCGCTGCCGGCATTCTCGAACCGCTTGATATCTGCGGAACCATAGGCCATAGGTCGAGAGCAGACCGCACCAGGGCAAAGAGTAGTCAAGGATTGACCTCTCCGGCCGACCCCTCTCTCTATCCTGAGTTGCTGTCGGACTCTAGGGCTCTTTGCAGTTGATGTGCAAGATCTTGATCAAACGGACTTTCTCTTCACCCGCCAACCTATGAAAAAATCTCTGGCGATGATTTCAAGTCCACGCTATGCGATACACGCGGCGGGGGCCGAAGATTTGGTACTAAAAAGAAGCCGCCGGTGACGGATGGTATTCGCTCTAGAGCCACTTTAGTATTGAAGTCTTCGCGCCTGGAGTTCAGTACCGTCCGATGAAATCCTATGTAGAAGCTGTACCCGGACTCCGGCCCACAATGCGTCGCGCCATCATCATGATTCAAGACATCGCCATGGTTTTGGTGGCGGTGGCGCTTAGCCTGACTTTATCGCAGTCGAGGCTGTCGTTCGAAGCGTTCTCTCCAGCGGGTTTCGCTTGCTGGGCGAGCATCATTATTCTTAGTCATCTGTTATTCAGATATTGCGGCCTCTACAATACTGTGTGGCGCTTCGCCTCGACGCCGGATTTCTTCAACATCCTGAAGGGCTGCGCAATACTGACCATCGTCCTTTACTGTGTTTCGCTTTTTGTTCGTTCCTTTCAGCCGGTGGCGGGCCTCAATGAGCGCCAGTTCATCGTCTTCTTCCTGGTTTCTTTCACGATCATCTCGGCGCCCCGGATTTTCTACCGGTTCTTTCGCGACGGCGCGAGCTGGCGCATTCTGAGTCGCGGCAAGGCTTCGACCAAGAGAGCGGTGTTTGTCGGCAAGCTGAGCGAGGCCGACGTAATCATCCGTTTCACGCGCACGACGCAGCCTGTAGAGTATTCAATTGCAGGGATTATGGCGATTGAGCACGGTGTTCCGCAGGGCACTCGGATCCAGGGCGTTCCCGTCGTGGCCACCCGCCCCCGCCTGATCGAGGTGCTGGAAGAATACGCCAAGGGTACGACAAGCCTGGACCTGCTGATTTTCGGCAGCGGCGCCGAACATGAGATCGAGGAGTATTCGGAGCTCGTCCGTGTTGCCCGGCAAGGCGACATAGCGGTGGTGCAGTTCTCGGGGCTTTCGCAGCTCGGCCAGGAGGGAAAGCTCGTTCTCGACGAGGTCGAGATGGAAACGATCCTGCGCCGCCCCACGGTTCCGTCCGACATCGAACGCATCGGGGCCTTCGTCGGCGGCAAGCGCGTCCTGGTCACCGGCGGCGCCGGTTCCATCGGCCGCACCCTGGTCAAGAGGTCACTGGAACTGGGCGCGGAGGCGGTGCTGGTTGCCGACAATTCCGAGTTCGGCATTTTCCAGTTGAGCCAATACGTCGAAGAGAAGGACCATGACCGCCTCAAGGTCCGCATTGTCGATGTCGCCGACCGGCGCCAGATGACGCGTGTCGTCACCGAGTTCAAGCCGGACATCGTTTTCCACGCCGCGGCACTGAAGCATGTGCCTTTGCTCGAGGAAAACTGGGATTCGGCCATCCAGACCAATGTCTTCGGAACGCTTGTCTGTGCCGAGGTTGCCGCCAAATGCGGCGTCAAGCAATTCGTGCTTGTTTCGAGCGACAAGGCCGTGGACCCGACATCCGTGCTGGGCCTGACGAAGCGGGCGGCCGAACAGATCGTCAGCGCCTTGCATGAAACGCCCGCCGGCGAGCCCGGCGCGCGGCGCCCCGCCACCAAGTTCATAGCCGTTCGGTTCGGCAATGTCTTTGGCAGCAATGGCTCGGTCGCAACCATATTCCAGGCGCAGATCGAGGCCGGAGGTCCGGTCACCATAACCGACCGGCGCATGACGCGCTATTTCATGACCGTGGCCGAAGCCGTCGACCTCGTCATCATGTCGGCTGCCGATGCCGCCTCGCGGAAAGCCGGCGACGACTACGCCGTCTACATGCTCGACATGGGCAAACCGGTGCCGATCCTCGAAGTTGCCGAGACGATGATCCGCATGTCCGGAAAAAGCCCATACACGGACATCCCCATTCGCTTCACCGGAATCCGGCCCGGTGAAAAACTCCATGAAACGTTGCATGGTGAGGATGAGGAGCTGGTCGAACTCGGCATTTCCAAGATTTTTGGCCTGAGCACCGATGTCGCGGAATGGTCCGATGTCCAGGCGGCGCTTGCGGCCCTGCAGCAATCCGTGAAGAGCCAGGACAAGGCATCCTCGCTCGCGGTGCTTGCAGGTCTTGACCATACCAAGAAGGTAAGAGGGGACGTGCCTGAGGCCGTGATCCCGAAAGCGGCCGGGCAGGCGAACTGATGCTTCAACAGACCCTGGCCTTCTTCGGCGCTTGAGCAATCTGCGCAAGAGCGGCATTTATCGGCGGACCTTCGGGACCCTGGGGCGCTGGCTGGCATTCCTCTGCGGGCGCATCCGAGCAGGCGAGGGGTCGAGCTTGGTCGAGCGATAGCCTCATGCTACGTCGAGCGGATTCGTATTTTCGTCTTTGGTTTTGGCAACGAGCACTATCGGCGGTTCATGAAGACAGCCAAGCAAATCTTCGATCTTGCCGGCGCGGCGCTGCTGCTGCTGGTCACGTCCCCAGTCCTGGCGCTCGCTGTCCTGGCTGTTCGTATATCGTCGCCCGGTCCGGCCATCTTTTCTCAAACGCGGGTTGGCCGCGATGGCGTGCTCTTTCGCTGTCACAAATTGCGCACGATGTATGTCGGCACGCCATCCTTGCCTTCGCACGAGGCGCCGGCGAATGCCGTGACGCCGGCCGGAAAGACCCTGCGGAAGTTCAAGCTCGATGAGCTGCCGCAGTTCTGGAATGTTCTGAAGGGCGAGATGAGCTTGGTCGGACCGCGTCCCTGTCTGCCGACGCAAACCGAGCTGATCGAGTGCCGCCGACGGCTGGGCGTTTCATCGGCGCTTCCCGGCATCACCGGCCTGGCTCAGGTCAAGGGCATCGACATGTCGGACCCGGCCCTATTGGCCGAAACCGATGCCGACTATCTCAAGGTCGCGTCGATCGGCCTTGATCTTCGCATCCTGCTTGCGACGATTTATCCAGGTTGAGCTTGCCTGCTGCGCGCCGCGATTTCGCTTAGACGATCAAGCGTCGCTGTTTCCGGCAGCCAGCCCTGCGAGACGAGCAGGGAAGGGTCGCATATCTGTGTCGCCGTCATGCTTTCCCAAAACGCCCGCTTGCCTAGCGCCACCGCGGCCATCCGCATCAGGCTGGCCGGTACGGCAGCCAGGCGCACCGGCCGCCCAAGTCCCTTACGGAAGGCGCTTACGACGGCTGCCACCGACACCGGAGGCACATCGCTGGCTATATAGGCAGGGCTAAGCGGCCCCGGATGAGCCAACAAATGCCGCACGGCTTGCGCCGCTGCGTCGGCCGACACCAGCGAGCGGGTTCCTGTCAGAATACCTGTCGGCAGCGGCAGGCCCGTACCGGCCAGGCGCATCAGCATTGCCAGATTGCCCTTCATGCCGCTTGCGTAGGCGGCAGGCAGGCGCAGCACGGCGGCGTCGGCGCGGCCGTGCGATGCATAGGCGTCCAGGACCCTGATCTCGCCTTCGCGTTTCGAGCGCCCGTAGGCGCATTGCGGATCGGGGACCGTATGCTCGTCGATCGTTGCGCTGACGCGGGCGCAGATCACGGCCCGAACCGATGACAGTTGGATGAAGCGTCCGCTTGCCTGCGTGGCAGCCGCATGCGCCAGCCGCGCGCTCAATTCCGCGTTGGCCGCTCGGTAGTCGGCTTCGGTGGCACCGCCGTGATCATTGTTCAGCCCGGCGCAATGAACGACGTCTGTAATGTCACGGGTGACGGCAAGGAAGTCCTTGGCCGGCGCATCGAAACGCGGCAAGCCAACGATGTCGCTGCCCGAAGCGAGCCTTTCTGGGTAGCGCGAGGCGAGGCGAACCTCCACCCCTGCCTCGCAAAGCCTTTGCACGACAAGGCGTCCGATGAAGCCCGATGCGCCTGTGACCAAGACCTTCATTGCCTTGCCCGGAGCCGCTATTGCGTGACTGGCGGAAGCGGCATCTCTTCCGGCAACGGGGCCTGACGTCCCGACGCAAGATAGGTCCCGGATACCAGGAAGACCATGAACACCGAATCCAGGATGTCTTGGCCGATCAGGATGCCTGTCATCCCAGCCGTCAGGTAGGTGATCACCATGACGACGACCATGGTGGCGCCAAAGCGCTCGATCGGGTCGGCGCTGTTGCGCAGGACCAGGGCGGCGTTTCTGCCGGCGACGACAAAGATCGCCGCCAAAGTCACGGCGCCCAGGATGCCCGCCTGTACCAATGCCGTCAGGAAACCATTGTGAAAATGATTGAAACCTGCCGTTTTCGCGAACAGGTCCTGGAAGCCCTGCCGGATCAAGAGCTGGTTGGCGCCCACTCCGTGTCCGAACAAGGGCATGTCGCGAAATGCCTTCAGGCCGATGTCCCAGAGGGCAACACGTATTCCAAGCGAGGTGTCGGAATTGCCGTGCGCCCCAAGCGCGTCCCAATCAGAGCGCAGAAAATCAAATCTGTCGGATATCGTATGGAATCCGATAGCGGCGACCGCGACGCCGATCGCCGCCATCAGAAGCAGCAGACGGACGGCATTCTTCCCTTTCAGCCAATGCTGGTTGATCAACAGCACGGCAATGCCGGAAATCAGCAGCGCCAGCCAGATGATACGCGTGCCGGAATAGATGATGGCGATCGTTCCGCCGAGCGCTGCGCAGATCAGCGCACTCTTGTGCCTTTCGATGCCCGACAGGGCACCGGCCACGCAGGCCATCACTGCAAGGCAGACGACCGTGGCGAACACGATCGCATTTCCCGCTCCGCCCTCCGCCCTCATCCCGATCCAATATTGCTGGATGATCGCCAACAGCAGCGCGACGAAACAGGCGGCCATGCTGCTGAGGATTATGATCCGGACAAGGGTTGTTTTCTGCGTAATGCTCCAGGTTGAATAGGAGAGGGGGAAAAACAGGAAGGTGACGAGCGGGATCAGATGCGGCGCATCCCTGACAATTGCGTTATTGGCGAGCGAAGCCAGGAGATTTGCCGCGCAATAGGCATAGATCGCGATCGTGAGCGCCATCATCGCCCGGTCGATGTTGAAGCGCCTCTTTTTCGAGGCGATCAAAAGAACCGACCACAGGCCGCCGCCGTTGAACACGAAGCTCACCACAGACCCCAGGACCGGTGGAAAAAAGAAGCAAGCGATGGAAAAATAGATATTGATCCGCGCGGGCGAGAACTGCCGTCTTATCGATGAAAGCTGGCTCAAGGGCGGCTCACCATTCTCGGACGCTTCACACGGCGGATTGTCTGACGGCGGCGAACATAGCCCTGCCGAAATTGCCCGTGTCGCATCGTGCATCTGCCCGCTTTCAGGGGCCGGTATAGCGGCTTGGGTCTTTTTCTGAAAGTGCATCAAGGCCGATTGCCACCGAAAATCGGTAGTCGCTGGCAGACGATCGGATTTGGGCGCGGCGAAGACTGCGTGCTTTTCATCAAGCAATTTTTTCCCCCGCATTTTCTCAGCCGCCGGCGTGACAAGCAGGAATTTCCGCATTTTGACGCATGGATGGAAAATTCATTCCCGAACCACTCCTTGCCAGGCGCGTCTTGCATTGTTCTGGGCAGCGGCGATCTGCTAGAACGCCCGCAAGAATAACATTGTCCAGAAGCAAGCTTGAACCGGGCGGGAAGCCCGATGATTTGATGCCAGGTCTTCTGTCGGAAGGCACGAGAGAACGCTAGACAGGCCATGACAACAGCGCTTACGCACCTGCAGCGGCTTGAGGCCGAGTCAATCCACATATTCCGTGAAGTCGCGGCCGCCTTCGCCAAGCCGGTCATGCTCTATTCCGTAGGCAAGGATTCGTCCGTGCTGATGCACCTGGCGATGAAGGCATTCTATCCCGCCAAGCCGCCCTTTCCGTTCCTTCATGTCGACACAACCTGGAAATTTCGCGAGATGATCGCCTTTCGCGATCAGATGGCGCAAAAACTCGGTTTCGATCTCCTGGTTCACGTCAACCAGGATGGCGTGCGCGACAACATCAATCCCTTCGATCATGGCTCGAACACGCACACCCATGTGATGAAGACCGTGGCGCTGCGCCAGGCGCTCGACAAATACGGTTTCGATGCCGCCTTTGGCGGCGCCCGCCGCGACGAGGAAAAATCGCGCGCCAAGGAGCGCATCTTTTCCTTCCGCAACGCCCAGCATGTCTGGGATCCGAAGAACCAGCGTCCCGAAATGTGGAAGATCTTCAACACCCGCATCGCCACGGGTGAATCGATCCGCGTCTTTCCGCTGTCCAACTGGACCGAGCTCGACATCTGGCAGTACATCCTGCAGGAGAACATCCCGATCGTGCCGCTCTATTTCGCCAAGCAGCGGCCGGTCGTGGAACGCGATGGCATGCTCATCCTCAAGGACGACGATCGCATGAAATTGCGCCCCGGTGAGGCGATCGAGAATCGGCTGGTGCGCTTCCGCACGCTCGGCTGCTACCCGCTGACCGGCGCCATCGAATCGGAAGCAGACACGCTGGAAGCTATCGTCGGCGAGATGCTGACCGCGCGCACCTCCGAACGGCAGGGCCGCCTGATCGACCGGGACGAAGCCGGCTCGATGGAAAAGAAGAAGCGCGAGGGGTATTTCTGACCATGCGCCACATCATGGCAAAGAGCCTCGCACCTACCGACGGCGTCCGCGATTATCTGGCGGCGCAGGAGAAGAAGTCGCTGCTGCGCTTCCTCACCTGCGGCTCCGTCGACGATGGCAAGTCGACGCTGATCGGCCGTCTGCTCTCCGACACCAAGCAGATTTTCGAGGACCAGCTTGCCGCGCTCGAACGCGATTCGCGCAAGCACGGCACGACCGGCGACGACATCGATTTCGCACTGCTGGTCGACGGTCTCGAAGCCGAGCGCGAGCAAGGCATCACCATCGACGTCGCCTATCGCTTCTTCGCCACGCCAAAGCGCAAATTCATTGTCGCCGACACGCCCGGCCACGAGCAGTACACGCGTAACATGGCGACCGGCGCGTCCACCGCCGACCTGGCAATCGTGCTGATCGATGCGCGGCAAGGCGTGCTGCGCCAGACCAGGCGCCACTCGATCATCGCCTCGCTGCTCGGCATCCGCCATATCGTGCTGGCCGTCAACAAGATCGATCTCGTCGATTTCGATAAGGCGGTCTTCGACCGGATCACGCAGGACTATCAGCAGTTTTCGCGCGATCTCGGCTTTGAGACCATCGTGCCGATCCCGATGTCGGCGCGCTACGGCGACAACGTCACCGGCCGCTCCGACAGGATGGAATGGTATTCCGGCCCGACGCTGATCGAACATCTCGAAACCGTTTCGGTCGACGAGGCCGCGGCCGAGTTACCGTTCCGTTTTCCGGTGCAGTACGTCAACCGCCCCAATCTCGATTTTCGCGGCTTCGCCGGAACGATCGCCTCGGGCGCGATCTCGCAAGGCGACGAGGTCGTCGTCGCCAAATCGGGCAAATCCTCCCGCGTCAGGCGCATCGTCGCGCAGGGTGGCGACCTCGCCCAGGCGGTTGCCGGCCAGGCCATCACGCTTGTCCTCGATGACGAGGTCGAGATTTCCCGGGGCAACATGCTGGTGGCGCCTGCGGCACGCCCGCAGGTCGCCGACCAGTTCGCCGCCAACATCGTCTGGTTCGACGAACATGCGCTGCTGCCGGGCCGCTCCTATATCCTGCGCACCGAGACCGACCAGACCAGCGCTACCGTCACCGACCTGAAATACCGGGTCAATGTCAATGACTTTGCCCGTGAAGCTGCCAAGTCGCTCGAGATGAACGAAGTGGGCATCTGCAACATCTCGACGCGCACGCCGATCGCTTTCGACACCTTCGCCGAGAACCGTACAACCGGCGCGTTCATCCTGATCGACCGCATCAGCAACGCCACGGTCGGCGCCGGCATGATCCTGCATTCGCTGCGCCGTGCCGAGAACATCCATTGGCAATCGCTCGATGTCGGCAAGCGGGTACGTGCCGACATCAAGAACCAGCGGCCCGCCGTGTTCTGGTTCACCGGGCTGTCGGGCTCGGGCAAATCGACCATCGCCAACCTGTTCGAGAAGAAGCTGTTTGCCTCCGGGCGCCATACCTACATTCTCGACGGCGACAATGTCCGCCACGGCCTCAACCGCGATCTCGGCTTTACCGACGCCGACCGCGTCGAAAACATCCGCCGCGTCGCCGAAGTGGCCCGCCTCATGGCCGATGCAGGGCTGATCGTCATCGTTTCCTTCATTTCGCCCTTCAGCGCCGAGCGGCGCATGGCCCGCGAATTGATGGCCGAAGGCGAGTTCGTCGAAGTGTTCGTCGACACGCCGTTCGAGGAATGCGCCAGGCGTGACCCGAAAGGCCTCTACGCCCGCGCGCTCAATGGCGAGATCAAGAATTTCACCGGTGTCGACTCGCCTTACGAAGCGCCGGAAAAACCGGAAATCCATCTGAAGACGCTCGGCAAATCGGCCGAGGAGATGGTAGATGCCCTGGAACACTGGCTGAACGAGCGTGACATTGCCGAAGACCAATACGACAATGGCGGCGGCATCTGACTACAGGTCGATGCTCGAAATTTTCGAGGGGCTCGCTTTGGCGGCCGGCCGCGAGGTCATGCGTGTGTTCCACGCCGGCTGCGCGGTCGACCAGAAATCAGATTCCTCGCCGGTGACCGAGGCGGACCGCGAGAGCGAGAAGATCATTCTGGCCGGATTGCGTGCGGCCTTTCCCGACATTCCCTGCGTGGCCGAGGAGGAAGCATCCGCCGGCATCGTGCCGCCGGACCTGGACGGGGCTTTCTTCCTGATCGATCCGCTGGACGGCACCAAGGAATTCGTCAATCGCCGCACCGATTTCACCGTCAACATCGCGCTTGTCCGCCACGGCGTGCCGGAAGTCGGCGTCGTTTTCGCGCCCTGCACGGGCCGGTTCTTTTCCGGGCTGCCGGGCAAGGCGGAATTCCTCGAAATAGATGGCGACTTCCGCATCGTCTCTCGCCGGCCGATTTCGGTGAGGGCGGCTGCGACGCCGCTGGCGGTGGTTGCGAGCCGCTCCCACAACACGCCCGAAACCGAAGCCTATATTCGTGACCTAGGCATCGCCGAGATCGTCTCTGTCGGCTCGTCGCTGAAATTCTGTCTGGTCGCCAATGGCGAGGCGGACATTTATCCGCGCTTCGGTCGTACCATGGAGTGGGATACCGCAGCCGGCGATGCCGTGCTGCGCGCCGCGGGCGGCATCACGCGCACGTTGGATGGACAGCCCTTGATGTATGGCAAGCGAGACCAGGGCGGCGATGCGGATTTTGCCAATCCGCATTTCATCGCCAGCGGCAGGGCAGGGGCAAGCTCCGCCTGAAGCCGGCTGGTTACTCGGCCGCGGCCTGCGCCGAGTTCGATCCGATATAGTTGCGGATCGTCTCGATGATCCGGTCCTGATCGGCTTCGCTGAGATAGGGATGCATCGGCAGGCACAGGATGCGCTTGGGCAATTGCTCGGATACGGCAAGGCCGGTCGGCGTTCTCGGATAGTCGCGATAGGCGATCTGCTCGTGCAGCGGCTTCACATAGTAGATGACCGACGGAATGCCTTTTTCGCCGAGATGCGCCTTCAGCCCGTCGCGCTTGGGCGTCTCGATGGCGTATTGCGCCCAGGCCGAGCGGCTGCCGTCCAGGTTGCGGGCTGCCGTGACGACATCAGCAAGCCCTTCGGCATAACGGTTCGCCACCATTTGCCGGGCAACCATCTCGTCCTCGAGAATGGCGAGCTTTTCGATCAGGATCGCGGCCTGCAGCGTGTCGAGCCGTGAATTGATGCCGACCCGGATGTTGTCATATTGCGTCTCGCCCTTGCCGTGGAAGGCGAAGGAGCGCAGCTTGTCGGCCAAGGCGTCGTCGTTGGTGAACATCGCTCCGCCGTCGCCGTAGCAGCCGAGCGGCTTCGCCGGATAGAAACTGGTCGAGCCGACCGTGCCGAACGACCCGCACATCTTGCCGTCCGCCGAACCGCCCATCGATTGGGCGGCATCCTCGATCACCATCAGGCCTTCTCGGTGGGCGATCGCCATGATGGCATCGTAGTCGGCGGCAAGGCCGAAGAGGTCGACCGGAATGATCGCCCTGGGCTTCAGCCGGCCTTCTTTCTTGATCATCGTGATCGCCGCCTCGAGGCTGGCGATGTCGATGTTGTAGGTCTTGGGATCGACGTCGACGAAAACCGGCTCGGCCTTGGCCAGCGCCACCACTTCCGCCGTGGCGGCAAAGGTGAAGCTCGGAACGAACACGGCATCGCCCGGGCCGATCCCGGCGGCGAACAGCGGCAAAAGCAGTGCGTCGGTGCCGTTGGCGCAGGCCACGACGTGCTTGACGCCGACATAGGCGGCGAGCTTTTTCTCGAATTCGGCTACCTGGGGACCGAGGATATAGCGGCCGTCCTCGACGACATGGTCGATCGCGGCCTTCAGCCGGTCGCGGATTCGTTCGCGCTGTGCGCCAAGATCGATGAACTGCATGTCGTCCTCAAACGATTTTAACCGGGCGGTCTGGCCTCGACCCGCTGGTATCAGAATTGCGCCTGCCGAGAAAGCCGGGCGCGCGGAGCGACAAATTGCCCGGTCGTGGCAGTCTGTTACCGCATTTTTCGGTGTCGGTCAGCCGGACGCCGGAAATCCGGGATTCGTGCGGCGCAATTACGGCCTTATAACCCCAGAGTCGACCCTGCTAAACATAAAGTGATCGGCCGGCTCAATCCATGTTGGGCCTTACCACGGCCCGAACTTGGGTCAGCCAAGGCCTGAGAACGGCCAGTCCGCAGTGCGGCAACTATCCGAAGATAGGAATTTTTTCTTGACGGGGTGAAGGCAACTATGCTACATATCTGCCTATGGTGCTGAGTTGCGCCAAGGACCCGCCGCACAGGCGGGTTTTCTTTACTGCCTCATCAACAGCGCGCCGGCGAAGGTTCCAAGGAACCTGTTAATTTGGATTCGTTTCCTATGGCGCGCCACTCAGGCGATCTCATGGCGCCAGGGCGGATTGGCGCCGGCCCGCGATACCGTCACCGCCGCCGCTTTGGCGCCGAGTGTCAGGGCCGCACGGATGGCGTCCTCGGAAAGGCCTGAAATCGCCGCTTTCGTTAGCCGGCCCTGCTCATGCAGCGAGGCGAGGATGCCGGCATTGAACGTATCACCGGCGCCGACCGTATCGACCACCTCGACTTTTTGCGGCGTTACGCTGACCGTGTGGTCCCTGGTGTAGCCGACGGCGCCTTCGCTGCCATGGGTGACGACGATCAGCTTGGGTCCGCGGTCGAGCCAGTTGCGCACGACGTCCTCGTGCGAGCCGGCTTCGTCGAACCAGTGAAGATCTTCATCCGAGAGTTTCACGATATCGGCCATCGCCATCATCTCGCGGATACGCTTCAGATGCTTTGCCTTGTCCGGGATGAAGTTCGGCCGGATGTTGGGGTCGAGCATCATGACGCGACGACCATGCTCGCGCTTCATCAATTCCTCGTAGGCGGCCCCCGCCGGGTCCGAAATAAGGCTGATGGCGCCGAACAGCATGGCCTCGATCTCCGGACCAAGTTGCGGCAGATCCTCGCCGGTCAGCATGCGCCCGGCGGTGTTCTCGTCGTAGAAAGTGTAGGTTGCCTGGCCATCGTTCAGCCGCACGAAGGCGAGCGTCGTCGGCCGGGGCGAAGTGTGCGCATAGGTGGAACTGACCTTGCTCGCCCCGAGCGCTTCGCGGAGCTGGCCGCCGAACAGGTCCGACGACAGGCCCGAGAAGAAGCTGGCAGGAGCGCCCAGCCGGCCGAGCGCAATGGCGGTGTTGAACACCGCGCCGCCGACATAGGGTGCGAAGGCCCGTTCTCCCTCCGTCGTCGTGCGCGGCAGCATATCGATCAGGGCCTCGCCGCAGCAAAGGATCATTGTCTTGTCGTCTCCGGCGGATGGATCACGCCCTTGCGGATGATGATGTTGGCGTAGAGCCTGGGTTCGCTGGTCGCGACGATGGCGTGCGCGGCCCTGACGCGTGCATAGAAGTCGGCGCCGGCCAGCGCAACCACCTTGCGCCCGGGCGCGCGTTTTGCACACAGCACTTCGATTTCATGATGCACGGGATCGGCGAGCGAGGGGTCGCCCTTGGCCGAGGCGCGAAACAGCGCCTCCGGCACGACGTCATCGACGGGCAGCACGCTCAATATGGCGTCCAGCACCGGAATGAGATGGTGGCCGTCGGCCCGCACCAGCCGCTTTGCCTGCTCTTCGGCCGGGTAGTTTCCATCGACCAGGGCGATTTCGTCGCCATGCCCCATCGCACGCAGGATCGCCAGAAGCTCCGGACCGAGCAGCGCCGGAATTCCGATCAGCATTCAGATGCTCCTGGAAATCGTCGTCGAACCGATCAGGAAGCGCTCGGATAGTGGCAGGCTGGCGCCCCCGAGAGCGCGCGCGTGAATACCGACGGTGCCTTCGCGGACGTTTGGCAGTTTCAATCCCTCGGCATCGATCGTGTCGATGGTTGCGATGACGGCGTCGACCAGCCTGCGGCGCACCTGCGTCGGCATCCAGCCGTCGATCACCGCCGCCTCGAAGTCGATGACGGACGACGCCGCGACTATGGCATAAGCGAGCGCCCGCGAGGCGTTTGTGATCCAGTCGTCGAGCTCGGCGCCGATCTCGCCCCAGTCGTCGGGCGACGTCCACAGATGCGACGCCTCGACGCCACGCGCATTGAGCGCTTTTTCGAGCATGGCGATCGAGGCCACGTCGATCAATTGGGTCGGCTTTCCCTCCGGTCCGGGCACCGGCATGGAGCCCAGCGCGCCGGCGTTGCCGGTCGGGCCGCCAAAGAGCCGTCCGTTGAGGACGATGCCGCCGCCGGCAAAGGCGCCGATATAGAAATAGACGAAATCACGCGGGGCGCCTGCCTGGCCGAAGACCAGTTCCGCGCCGCAGGCCGAAGTGGCGTCGTTCTGCAGATAGACCGGAAAATCGCATTGCGCCTGGATGTCGGCGCGGATATCGCGATGGCGCCATTCGTCCATGACGTCGCGCGGCGCGCCGGCGGTATCGGCCCAGTTCCAGAGCTCGAAAGGCATGGCGATGCCGAGCCCCGCTATGCGTTTGTCCTGCGCGGGCGAAAGCTCGCCACGCATCTTCTTCATGCCTGATGTGACGAATTCCACCGTCTCGCGCGGGGCAGGGTAGCGGTAGGAATGCTGCAGCATCGAACGTACATTGCCGAGGAAATCGATCAGCACGAGTTCGGCGCTGCGGCGGCCGATCTTCAGGCCGATGAAGAACGCGCCTTCGGGATTGAGCGCCATGGGGATGGAGGGCTGGCCGATCTTGCCGCGCAGCGGCGCCTGCCGCAGCAGCAGGCTTTCCTCCTCGAGCTCGCGCATGATGACGGAGACGGTTTGCGCCGACAGTCCGGTCATGCGGGCGATGTCGGACTTCGCCAGGCTGCCATGCTGGCGCACCAGCGACAGCACCAGCCGCTCATTGTGGTCCCGCATGCCGCTCTGGTTGGTACCACGGTGAATAAGGCTCTCATTCGCCTCGGGCGAACCATGCCTGGCAGTGGCCGTCTCCACCCCTGTTCCTCCCGTCATTTCCCCTCGAGGCTTTTGGAACAGAATGTGCGAACGGCGCAAGGCTGTCAATAATAAATAAGAGTGATTTAATTATTGACAGAGAGATTGGTCTGGTGTCATTTGAGGCAGGCATCCCCACCGGGAGAGGTTGCTTGGATGCCGTACGGATGCCGGTTGGCCGGCATCCGGAATGTTCCACTGGGAGGAAAATCGTGACCAATACAAAACTGTTGAAGTCCACCGTTTTTGCGGCGGCCGCTCTGGGCCTGATGGCATTCGCCTCGTCCGCATCCGCGGCCGGTGTCGGCGCCTGCCTGATCACCAAGACCGACACCAATCCCTTCTTTGTCAAGATGAAGGAGGGTGCGACCGCCAAGGCCAAGGAGCTTGGTGTCGACCTCAAGACTTATGCCGGCAAGATCGACGGCGACAGCGAAAGCCAGGTCGCGGCGATCGAGAGCTGCATCGCCGACGGCGCCAAGGGCATCCTCATTACCGCGTCCGACACCAAGGGCATCGTGCCGACCGTGAAGAAGGCGCGTGACGCCGGCCTGCTGGTGATCGCGCTCGACACGCCGCTCGATCCGATCGACGCCGCCGACGCGACCTTTGCCACCGACAATTTGGAGGCCGGCAAGCTGATCGGCGCCTGGGCCGCCGCGACGCTCGGCGACAAGGCCAAGGACGCCAAGATCGGCTTTCTCGACCTGACCCCCTCGCAACCGACCGTGGACGTGCTGCGCGACCAGGGCTTCATGATGGGCTACGGCATCGACGTGAAGGATCCTAACAAGATCGGCGACGAGGATGACGCGCGCATCGTCGGCCATGACGTCACCAACGGCAATGAGGAGGGCGGCCGCAAGGCGATGGAGAACCTTCTGCAGAAGGACAACACCATCAACGTCATCCACACCATCAACGAGCCGGCCGCGGTCGGCGCCTATCAGGCGCTCAAGGCCGTCGGCCTGGAAAGCCAGGTGCTGATCGTCTCCGTTGATGGCGGCTGCCCCGGCGTGAAGTCGGTGGCCGAAGGCGTCATCGGCGCGACATCGCAGCAATATCCGCTGCAGATGGCGGCGCTCGGCATCGAGGCCATCGCCAACTTCGCCAAGGACGGCACCAAGCCGAAGCCGACCGAAGGCAAGAACTTCTTCGACACCGGCGTCAATCTGGTGACCGACAAGCCGGCCAATGGCGTGAAGTCCATCGACACCAAGGAAGGCCTCGCCAAGTGCTGGGGCTGATGCCGGTCTGACTGGCAACGAAAAACGGAGCGGCCGGACTTGATCCCCGGCCGCTTCGGGTGGACGATGGTCGCGTGACCGCGAACAATCCCGGCAGGAGACCGGAAAGGCGTGGACGGGTGTCGCCGCGTGGCTGATACCCTACGGGGAGGAAACATGTCTCAAGCTCAGGAATTCGAGAAGGTTCTCTCAGGCAGCGACACGAGCGTTGCCGCGTTTGACGAGCATAAATCGGCGGTCAGACGCATCCAGCATTTTCTGCATTCGACGCCGGCCGCGGTGCCGCTGATCGTTCTGGTCCTGGCGATCATCGTGTTCGGCCTCACCATTGGCGGGCGTTTCTTCTCGTCCTACACGCTGACGCTGATCCTGCAGCAGATCGCCATCGTCGGCATTCTGGGTGCCGCCCAGACCCTGGTCATCCTCACCGCCGGCATCGACCTTTCGATTGGCGTCATCATGGTGATTTCGGCCGTGATCATGGGCAATTGCGCCGTCAGCTACGGCCTGCCGAGCGTCCTTGCCGTAGCGATCGGACTTGCCGCGGGTGCTGCCTGCGGGCTGCTCAACGGGGTGCTTGTCGCCTACATGAAACTGCCGCCATTCATCGTGACACTCGGCACCTGGAACATCGTCATGGCGACGAACTTCATTTATTCGGCCAATGAGACGATCCGCGACACCGACGTCGACGTTCAGGCACCGCTGCTGCATCTGTTCGCGCTCAGCTTCAAGGTCGGCACCGCTGTGCTGACGGCCGGCGTGATTGCGATGGTCGCGCTCGTGCTGCTCCTTTGGTACGTGCTCAATCACACGGCATGGGGCCGCCATGTCTACGCTGTCGGCGACGACCAGGAGGCGGCGAAACTGTCGGGTATCCAGACCAAGAAGGTGCTCATGACGGTCTATACCCTGGCCGGGCTGATCGCCGCTTTCGCCGCCTGGGTCTCCATCGGTCGCAATGGGTCGATCTCGCCGTCGGCCGCCGTGACCGACTACAATCTGCAGGCGATCACCGCCACGGTGATCGGCGGTATTTCTCTTTTCGGCGGCCGCGGCTCGATCCTCGGCACGCTGTTCGGCGCGATGATCGTCGGTGTCGTCTCCATGGGCCTCAACATGCTGGGCGCCGATCCGCAATGGAAGGTGCTGCTCACCGGCGTGCTGATCATCGGCGCCGTGGCGGTCGATCAATGGATCAGAAAGGTTTCGGCATGACCCAGGACCCTATCCTCACCGCTCGTGGACTGGTCAAGCGCTACGGCCGCGTCACCGCCTTGGACAATGCCGATTTCGACCTCTACCCCGGCGAAATCCTCGCTGTTATCGGTGACAACGGCGCCGGCAAGTCGTCGCTCATCAAGGCGATTTCAGGCGCTGTGGTGCCCGATGAAGGCGAAATCCGGCTTGAGGGCAAACCGGTCGCCTTCAAATCGCCCATGGAGGCCCGCGAAGCCGGCATCGAGACCGTCTACCAGAACCTGGCGCTGTCGCCGGCGCTGTCGATCGCCGACAACATGTTTCTCGGCCGCGAGATCCGCAAGCCCGGCTTTGTCGGCCAATGGCTTCGCATGCTCGACCGTCCGGCGATGGAAAAGCGCGCCCGCGACAAGCTGACTGAACTCGGCCTGATGACCATCCAGAACATCAGCCAGGCGGTGGAGACGCTGTCGGGCGGCCAGCGCCAGGGCGTGGCAGTGGCGCGCGCCGCCGCTTTCGGCTCCAAGATGGTCATCATGGACGAGCCGACGGCAGCACTTGGCGTCAAGGAAAGCCGCCGCGTGCTGGAACTCATCCTCGACGTGAAGAAGCGGGGCCTGCCGATCGTGCTGATCTCGCACAACATGCCGCATGTCTTCGAAGTGGCAGACCGCATCCACATCCATCGGCTGGGTCGTCGGCTGTGCGTCATCGATCCAAAACAACATACAATGTCCGATGCCGTCGCCTTCATGACTGGGGCAAAGACGCCGCCGGAGGCGGCGCTGGCGGCCTGAACTGCCAAATTGCCGCTGGGTAAGTCGCCTCGGGCTTACTTAAATCGATTGAACGTTTGCTGCAATGCGGTAGCATGGGCTGGGATGAATGATGAAAGCCGGTATGATCGTGGCAACCGCACGAGAGGCAGCATGACGCGCACGATGACATCCGACCCCCTCCCGCCACTGCTTGAAAATCCCGACCCCAAGACGCTCGCAAGGGAAGTCTTGATGGCCCTCAAATACAGGGTCGGCAAGGACACCACCGTCGCCACCCAGTACGATTGGCTGACCGCCTCGATCAAGGTCGTGCGCGACCGCATCGTCGATCGCTGGATGCAGGCGACGAAAGAGGCCTACGCCCAGCAAGAAAAGCGCGTCTATTACCTCTCGCTGGAGTTCCTCATCGGCCGCCTGATGCGTGACGCCTTCTCCAATCTCGGCCTGATGGAGAACATGCGCGAGGCGTTGTCGTCGCTGGGTGTGGAACTCGACCTCATCGCCACGCTTGAGCCGGATGCAGCACTTGGCAATGGCGGCCTCGGCCGGCTCGCCGCCTGCTTCATGGAAAGCATGGCCACCGTCGATATTCCCGCGCATGGCTACGGTATCCGCTACGCCAACGGCATGTTCCGCCAGGAGATCCATGACGGCTGGCAGGTGGAATTGCCCGAGACCTGGCTCGATCACGGCAATCCCTGGGAGTTCGAACGCCGCGAACGGTCGTTCGAGGTCGGGTTCGGCGGCTCGGTGGAATCGGTCACCACCAGGGATGGCCGGCTGGAACGCCATGTCTGGAAGCCGACCGAGCATGTGCTGGCCGTCGCCTACGACACACCCGTCGTGGGCTGGCGGGGGAACCGCGTCAACACCTTGCGGCTTTGGTCGGGCATGCCGGTCGATCCGATTCTGCTCGACAAGTTCAATGCTGGCGACCACATCGGCGCACTCGCCGAAAGCAACAAGGCCGACGCGCTGTCGCGCGTACTCTATCCCGCCGATTCCCACATGGCAGGGCAGGAACTCAGGCTGCGGCAGGAATATTTTTTCTCCACCGCCTCTTTGCAGGACATCGTGCAGCGGCATCTCAGCCAATATGGCGACCTGAAGTCGCTGCCCGACAAGGCGGCAATCCACCTCAACGACACCCATCCGGCGATCGCCGTGCCGGAGCTGATGCGCCTCCTGATGGACGTCCACGGCATGGATTTCGACCGGGCCTGGGACACCACCAAACGCACCTTCGGCTATACCAACCACACGCTGCTGCCGGAGGCGCTGGAAAGCTGGCCGGTGCCGCTGTTCGAGCGGCTTTTGCCGCGCCATATGCAGATCGTCTACGCCATCAACGCGCAGGTGCTGCTCGAGGCGCGCGCCACCAATCAGTTCTCCGGCGAGCAGATCAGCCGCATCTCGCTGATCCAGGAGAATGGCGACCGCCGCGTGCGCATGGGCAATCTCGCCTTCGTCGGTTCGCATTCGATCAACGGCGTCTCGGCGCTGCATACCGAGCTGATGAAGGAAACGGTATTCGCCGACCTGCACACGCTCTACCCCGACCGCATCAACAACAAGACCAACGGCATCACGCCGCGGCGCTGGCTGATCCAGTGCAACCCAGGTCTGACCGCACTCGCCCGCGAGGCGATCGGCGACCGCTTCCTGGATGACATCGAGGCCATCAAGGGGCTCGATGCCTTTGCCGACGATACCGCTTTCCGCGAAAAATTCGCCGGCGTGAAGCGGCAGAACAAGGTGAAGTTGGCCAATCTCGTCGCCGACCGGCTCGGTATCAGGCTTGATCCCTCGGCGCTGTTCGACATCCAGGTCAAGCGCATCCACGAATACAAGCGCCAACTCCTGAACATCCTCGAGGCGGTCGCGCTCTACGACCAGATCCGCTCGCACCCGGAGCGCGACTGGATGCCGCGCGTGAAATTCTTCGGCGGCAAGGCGGCGCCCAGCTACCACAATGCCAAGCTGATCATCAAACTGGCCAACGACGTTGCCAGGGTCATCAACCGCGATCCGGCCGTTCGCGGCTTGCTCAAGGTGGTGTTCGTGCCGAACTACAATGTCAGCCTCGCCGAGATCATGATGCCGGCCGCCGACCTCTCCGAGCAGATATCGACCGCCGGCATGGAGGCTTCGGGCACCGGCAACATGAAGTTCGCGCTGAACGGCGCGCTGACCATTGGCACGCTCGACGGCGCCAATGTCGAAATCAAGGAGTGCGTCGGCGACGACAACATCTTCATCTTCGGCCTGACCACGGCGGAGGTCGCCGAGCGCCGCAACAATGGCTACGATCCGCGTGGCGTCATCAAGGCATCGCCCGAACTGTCGCAGGCGCTCGCGGCCGTTTCATCGGGCGTCTTTTCGCCCGATGATCCCAACCGCTACCGCGATCTCATCAATGGTCTCTACGACAGCGACTGGTTCATGGTCGCGGCGGATTTCGACGCCTATGCCACTTGCCAGCGAGACGTCGACGCCGTCTGGCGCAACAGTCCGGACTGGTACGCCAGGGCAATCCGCAACGTCGCGCGCGTCGGCTGGTTCTCTTCCGATCGCACGATCCGCCAATACGCGAAAGACATCTGGAACGTACCTGCCTGATGTGATTGCATGAGGCCACGAACGATGTAGTCCGGGGTGTGAGTTCAAACGCCGAATTTATACCTTAAAACAAACATTTGGTGCCCGGGGAGGGACACTGCCCGATGAGGAAACCGCGCGCGACCGCTGCGACAAGCGGGCCGGACGGATCGGCCCCGGCCAGCGATGTCGCGGCGATTGTCGCCGGCACGCACGGCAATCCGTTTGCGGTCCTCGGCGTCCATGAGGTGGGCAAGAACCTGTTTGCCCGCTGTTTCGTTCCGCATGCGGAGTTCGTCACCGCCTATACGCTGACCGGCATGATTGCTGGTGAACTGTCCAGGCGTGACGATGGCGGCTTTTTCGAAGGCAAGCTGTCGATCAAGAAGCGCCAGCCATTGCGCTATCACGCCAGGAATGCCGGGGGCGACTGGTGGTTGACGGATCCCTATTCTTTTGGCCCGGTGCTCGGTCCGATGGACGATTACTACATTGCCGAGGGCTCGCATCTGAGGCTGTTCGACAAGCTCGGCGCGCATGTCATCGAGCACGAAGGCGCCACCGGAGTGCATTTCGCCGTCTGGGCCCCCAATGCAAGGCGCGTCTCGGTGGTCGGCGATTTCAACGACTGGGACGGCCGCCGCCATTCGATGCGCGACCGCCGCGACACCGGCATCTGGGAGGTATTCATCCCCGATATCGGCGCCGGCAGGCCCTACAAGTACGAGATCATCGGCCCCGATGGCGTGAGATTGCCGCTGAAGGCCGATCCGTTTGCCTTCAAGTCCGAACTGCGCCCGGCGACCGCGTCGGTGACCGCTGCGTCGCCCGCCCATCAATGGGGCGACGAGGCGCATCGCAGTTTCTGGCGCAATGCCGATCCCCGGCGCGAGGCCATCTCCATCTACGAGGTCCATGCCGGCTCCTGGCAGCTTCGCGACGATGGAACGTTTCTGTCATGGGATGAACTGGCCGACCGGCTGATCCCCTATGTCGTCGAGACCGGCTTCACCCACATCGAGTTCATGCCGATCTCCGAACATCCCTATGATCCCTCCTGGGGCTACCAGACGACAGGCCTCTATGCGCCATCGGCGCGCTTTGGCGACCCGGCCGGCTTTGCCCGCTTTGTCGACGGCGCCCACCGTGCCGGCGTCGGCGTCATCCTCGACTGGGTGCCGGCGCATTTTCCGGTCGACGAGCACGGCCTTGTCCATTTCGACGGCACTGCGCTCTACGAGCATGCCGATCCGCGCCAGGGCTTTCATCCCGACTGGAACACCGCGATCTACAATTTCGGCCGCCGCGAGGTGGTGTCGTTCCTGGTCAACAACGCGTTGTTCTGGGCCGAAAAATATCATGTCGACGGCCTGCGCGTCGACGCGGTCGCCTCGATGCTCTACCTCGATTATTCGCGCAAGGCAGGCGAATGGATTCCTAACGAGAAGGGCGGCCGCGAGAACCTCGAGGCGGTCAGCTTCCTGCAGAAGATGAACAAGGAGCTCTACGGCCACCATCCGGGCGTCATGACCATCGCCGAGGAATCGACCTCGTGGCCGAAGGTCTCGGCTCCGGTCCATGAAGGCGGGCTGGGCTTCGGCTTCAAGTGGAACATGGGCTTCATGCACGACACGCTGGAGTATTTCTCCAAGGAGCCGATCTTCCGCAAACACCACCACAACGACCTTACCTTCGGCCTGGTCTATGCCTTCTCGGAGAATTTCGTGCTGCCGCTCTCGCATGACGAGGTCGTGCACGGCAAAGGCACGCTGCTTGGCAAGATGGCCGGCGACGACTGGCAGAAATTCGCGACATTGCGCGCCTACTACGCTTTCATGTGGGGCTACCCCGGCAAGAAGCTGCTGTTCATGGGCCAGGAGTTCGCGCAGCGCCGCGAATGGAGCGAGGCGCGCGCGCTCGACTGGAATCTTCTCGATTTCCGCTCGCATCGCGGTGTCTGGCAGGTGGTGCGCGACCTCAACTATCTCTACCGCTCGCGACCGGCCCTGCACGGCCGCGACTGCGAGCCGGAAGGCTTTTCCTGGCTGATCGTCGACGACAGCCAGAATTCCGTCTTCGCCTGGCTGCGCAGCGCGCCGGGAGGCAATCCGGTCGCGATCATCTCCAATTTCACGCCGGTGCCGCGCGACAACTACCGCGTCCCGCTGCCGAAAGCCGGCACATGGCGCGAGATCATCAACACGGACGCTTCCGAATATGGCGGATCCGGCAAGGGCAATGGCGGCGCCGTCGAAGCGCGGGCGGAGGAAGGGGGCATCTCCGCAACGATGCTCTTGCCGCCGCTGTCGACGATCATGCTTGAACTGGTCGCGGAACAAGCCATGTCGAGACCGGGTAACTTGGGAGGGTAGAAAATGGCAAACTCGAAACGAACCCAGCCGCTGGCCCGCGACGCCATGGCCTATGTGCTGGCCGGCGGGCGCGGCAGCCGCCTCAAGGAACTGACCGACCGGCGCGCCAAGCCGGCGGTCTATTTCGGCGGCAAGACGCGCATCATCGATTTCGCGCTCTCCAACGCCCTCAACTCCGGCATCCGCCGCCTTGGGGTTGCAACCCAATACAAGGCGCATTCGCTGATCCGCCATTTGCAGCGCGGCTGGAACTTCCTGCGGCCCGAACGAAACGAAAGCTTCGATATCCTGCCGGCCAGCCAGCGCGTGTCGGAAACCCAGTGGTATGAAGGCACGGCCGACGCGGTCTACCAGAACATCGACATCATCGAGGCCTATGGCCCCGAATACATGGTCATCCTCGCCGGCGATCACATCTACAAGATGGACTACGAGCTGATGCTGCGCCAGCATGTCGACGCCGGCGCCGATGTCACCGTCGGCTGCCTCGAAGTGCCGCGCATGGAGGCCACGGGCTTCGGCGTCATGCATGTCGATGCCAAGGACAACATCATCGCCTTCGTCGAAAAGCCGGCCGACCCTCCCGGCATTCCAGACAAACCGGAGTTTGCCCTGGCCTCGATGGGCATCTACGTGTTCAAGACCAAGTTCCTGATGGAGCAGCTGCGCCGCGATGCGGCCGAGCCCGGTTCAAGCCGCGACTTCGGCAAGGACATCATCCCCTATATCGTCGAGCACGGTAAGGCGATCGCCCACCGCTTCGCCAAGTCCTGCGTGCGCTCGACCGCGGAAAATGAGGCCTACTGGCGCGATGTCGGCACCGTCGATGCCTATTGGGAAGCCAATATCGACCTGACCGACGTGACGCCCGAACTCGACCTCTACGATCGCGACTGGCCGATCTGGACCTATGCCGAGTTGAAGCCGCCGGCGAAGTTCGTGCATGACGAGGATGGACGGCGCGGTTCGGCCGTGTCCTCGCTGGTATCGGGCGACTGCATCGTCTCGGGCGCGACGCTCAGGAAAAGCCTGATTTTCACCGGCGCGCGCATCAATTCCTATTCGACGCTGGAAGAAGTCGTCATGCTGCCCGACGTCCATGTCGGCCGGAACGCAACGTTGAAGCGCGTCGTCATCGACCACGGTGTAAGGATACCGGAAGGGCTGGTGGTCGGTGAGGATCCCGTGCTCGACGCCAAGCGCTTCCGCGTTTCGGAAAAGGGCATCTGCCTGATCACGCAGGACATGATCAACAAGTTGTCAACCTGATCAGTTTGATCAACAAGTTGTCAATCCGATCGGGTTGATCAACAAGCTGTCACTTTAGGGTGGTTTGTGCATGTCCTTGCCCCAGAACCGCTGCACGGTTTGGGCTACATGCACCAGGAGCGGTTCGGTAAGCGCATGCAGGTTCTGTCGGTCACGCCAGAGATCTTTCCGCTGATCAAGACCGGCGGGCTTGCCGATGTGACCGGCGCGCTGCCCGTCGCGCTGGCCGCCAAAGGCGTGACGATGCGCACGCTTATTCCCGGTTTTCCCATGGTGATGGACGCCTTCAAGAAGAAAAAGTCTGTCTACAAGTATCCGCTGCTGCAGGGCGGCAAGGCTTCGGTCCATTCTGTCCAGCTTGCCGGGCTCGATCTTTTCGTGCTCGATGCGCCGCATCTGTTCGATCGTCCCGGCGGTCCTTATGGCAATGCCGCGGGTGCCGATTGGCCGGACAATTGGCGCCGTTTCGCAGCGCTCAGCCAAGCCGGCGCCGACATCGCCGGCGGTGCCATCTCCGGTTACATGCCCGATATCGTGCATGCCCATGACTGGCAGTCGGCGATGACGCTGGCCTATATGCGCTATGGCAAGGCGGTCGGCACACCGTCGATGATGACTGTCCACAACCTCGCCTTCCAGGGGCAGTTCGGCGCCGGCATCTTCGGCGAACTCGGACTGCCGACGGCGGCGATGGCGCTTGACGGCGTGGAATATTATGGCGGCGTCGGCTTCCTCAAGGCCGGCCTGCAGGCTGCCTGGGCAATCACCACCGTCAGCCCGACCTATGCGCAGGAAATCCGCTCACCGGAATTCGGCATGGGTCTCGACGGCCTGATCAACATGCGCTCCAGCGATCTCTATGGCATCGTCAACGGCATCGACACCGCCATCTGGAACCCGGAGACCGACAAGCATCTGGTGTCGAACTATACAGCCGCCTCGCTCAAGGCGCGCGCGCCCAACAGGGCCGCTGTCGAGGGCCGTTTCGGGCTCGATCGCGACGGTAGCCCGATCGTCTGCGTCGTTAGCCGCCTGACCTGGCAGAAGGGCATGGACATACTGGCGACGGCGGTCGACGGCATCGTTGCGACGGGCGCGCGGTTGGCTATTCTGGGTTCGGGCGATGCCGGCCTCGAAGGCGCGCTGCTCGCCGCCGCCGCACGCCACCGCGGCCGCATAGGCGTCGTCGTGGGGTATGACGAAGGCCTGTCTCACGTCATGCAGGGCGGCTGCGACGCCATCGTCATCCCGTCGCGCTTCGAGCCTTGTGGACTGACGCAGCTTTATGGCCTGCGCTATGGCTGCGTGCCGGTGGTCGCCCGCACCGGGGGGCTCGCCGACACCATCATCGACGCCAACGAGGCGGCGATTGCCGCCGGCGTGGCGACCGGGTTCCAGTTCGCGCCCAGCGACGGCGGCGCGCTGCTTCATGCCATCCGCCGCCTGGCCGAGGCCCATGCCAGCCCCGCGATCTTCGAGGCCATCCAGCGCCAGGGCATGAAGACCGACCTGTCCTGGGACCGAAGCGCTGACAAATACGTTGAACTCTATCGCCTGCTGCTTTCGAAAAGGGTTGCTTGAAGCATGATACGCACCGTTCCCACCAAACCCTATTCCGACCAGAAGCCCGGCACTTCGGGGCTGCGCAAGAAGGTGCCTGTATTCCAGCAGGAGCACTATGCCGAGAACTTCATCCAGTCGATCTTCGACGCGCTGGACGGGTTCAAGGGCGAGACCCTGGTGATCGGCGGCGACGGCCGCTTCTACAATCGCGAGGTCATCCAGAAGGCCATCGCCATGGCCGCCGCCAACGGGTTTGGCAAGGTGATGGTCGGGCAGGGCGGCATCTTGTCGACGCCGGCCGCTTCGCATGTCATCCGCAAATACAAGACGTTCGGCGGCATCATCCTGTCGGCCAGCCACAATCCGGGCGGCCCGCACGAGGATTTCGGCATCAAGTACAATGCCGGCAATGGCGGCCCGGCGCCGGAAAAGCTGACCGATGCGATCTTCGCCAGGACCAAGGCGATCTCCAGCTTCAAGACCGTCGACATCGATCCGATCGACATCGACGCGATCGGCACGGTCAAGGCCGCCGGCATGACGGTCGAGATCATCGATCCGGTCGTCGACTATGCCGAGCTGATGGAAAGCCTGTTCGATTTCGACGCGCTGCGCAAACTGTTCAAGTCGGGCTTTCGCATGCGCTTCGACGCCATGCACGCGGTGACCGGCCCCTACGCCAAGGAGATCCTCGAACACCGGCTTGGCGCGCCCGACGGCACCTGCCGCAACTTCAAGCCGCTGCCGGATTTCGGCGGCCACCATCCGGATCCGAACCTGGTCCATGCCAAACATCTCTATGACGAGATGATGGGACCGGACGCCCCGGATTTCGGTGCCGCTTCCGACGGTGACGGCGACCGCAATTTGATCATCGGCAAGGGCATTTTCGTCACCCCGTCGGATTCTGTCGCCATGCTTGCCGCCAACGCCCGCCTGGCGCCGGGCTACAAGGAAGGCCTGAAGGGCATTGCGCGCTCGATGCCGACCAGTGGGGCCGCCGACCGCGTCGCCGAAAAACTCGGCATTGGCATGTATGAGACGCCGACCGGCTGGAAATTCTTCGGCAATTTGCTCGACGCCGGCATGGCGACGATCTGCGGCGAGGAAAGTGCGGGCACCGGCTCCAACCATGTGCGCGAGAAGGACGGCCTGTGGGCCGTGCTTTTGTGGCTCAACATCCTCGCCGCGCGCGGCGAGAGCTGTAAGCAGATCGTCACCGAGCACTGGGCGACCTACGGCCGAAACTATTATTCGCGCCATGATTACGAGGAAGTCGAGAGCGGGCGCGCCAATGCGCTGGTCGATGAACTGCGCGCAAAGCTTGGCTCGCTGCCGGGCACCAGCGTGCGCGGCCTGAAGATCGCCAATGCCGACGACTTCACCTATCACGATCCGGTCGACGGTTCGGTGAGCGAGCATCAAGGCATCAGGGTGCTGTTCGAAGGCGGCTCGCGCGTCGTCTTCCGGCTTTCCGGCACGGGCACCTCGGGCGCCACCTTGCGCGTCTACATCGAGCGCTACGAGCCGGACAAGGCCAGGCACGATCTCGATACGCAGAAGGCGCTCGCCGATCTGATCGCGGCAGCGGATGACATCGCGGGAATCAGGAGCCACACCGGCCGCGACAAGCCGAGCGTGATTACTTGAGCGTGGCGGTGGCTTCACCCTCCCCCTTGTGGGGAGGGTCGATCCGCGTAGCGGGTCGGGGTGGGGGTGCTCGTAGAGGGCTTTGCCGGCGTCAGCCCCCACCCCGCTCACTTCGTTCGCGACCCTTCCCACAAGGGGGAGGGTGGAGGACGCGCCGATGACCTCATCAGGCGCCACCATCACCCCCGACGGCATCCGCTTTGCCGCCTGGTCCTCGTCGGCGCGCCGCCTCTGGGTGTCGATCTTCGATGAGCAGGGTGAGCGCGAACTCGACAGGCTGGAGCTGAAACCGGAAGGCGACAGCGTGCATGCCCTCTTCGTCTCCGGCCTTGGCGAGGGCACCCGCTACGGCTTTCGCGCCGATGGCGATTACGCGCCCGAGCGCGGATTTTGGTTCGACCCCGACAAGCTGCTGACCGATCCCTACGCCGTCGAGATCGATCGGCCCTATGCCTATCACTGGCGTCTCGCCGCGCGACGCAACGAAGGTGCCGACACCGCGCCGCTGATGCCCAAGGCGGTGGCGAAAGCCTTGCTCACGGCTGTGCCTGTGCCGCCGCCGCTGTTCCGTCCGGGCGGCCTGATCTACGAAGTGCCGGTGCGCGCCTTCACCAAGCTGCATCCGGATGTGCCGGAAAAACAGCGCGGCACGACCGCCGCGCTTGCTCATCCGGCTATCGTCGAGCACCTGCGAAGGCTCGGCGTCTCCGCCGTCGAGCTGATGCCGGTGACGGCATCGATCGACGAGCGGCATCTGCCGCCGCTCGGGTTGAGCAACGCCTGGGGTTATAACCCTGTCACCTTCATGGCACTAGACCCGCGCCTGGCCCCTGGCGGCCTGGCCGAATTGCGCGATACCGTTGCCGCGCTGCGTGCGGCCGGCATCGGCACCATTCTCGACCTTGTCTTCAACCACACGGGCGAAAGTGACAGGCTCGGTCCGACATTGTCGCTGCGCGGCCTCGACAATCAGGCTTATTACCGGCACCAGCCGGATGGCAGGCAGGTCAATGATACTGGTACCGGCAACACGGTCGCCGGCGATCACCCGGCGGTGCGGGAAATGGTGCTCGACACGCTTCGCCATTTTGTCCGCCATGCCGGCGTCGACGGTTTTCGTTTCGACCTGGCGCCGGTGCTGGGGCGCGTCAACGGCACATTCGAAGCGCAAGCGCCGTTGCTGGAGGCGATGCGCGAGGATGCGCTGTTGGCCGGCCGTGTGTTGATCGCCGAGCCCTGGGACATCGGTCTCGATGGCTATCAGCTCGGCAACTTCCCCTCCCGCTTCCTGGAATGGAACGATCGTTATCGCGACGATGCCAGGCGCTTCTGGCGCGGCGATGCCGGCATGGTTGGTACGCTGGCGACACGACTTGCCGGTTCGTCCGATATTTTCGGCAGGGGCGGCCAGCCCGCCAGCCGCACGGTGAATTTCATCGCGGCCCATGACGGCATGACGCTGGCCGACATCGTTGCTTATGAGGAGAAGCATAACGAGGCCAATGGTGAGCAAAATCGCGATGGCCACAACGAGAACCTGTCCTGGAACAACGGCGTCGAGGGCGCGACGGACGACGCGGCAATCGCGAAGGCGCGCTTCAGCGACCAGTGTGCGCTGCTCGCCACGCTGTTCGCCTCGCGCGGCACGATCATGCTGACGGCCGGCGACGAATTCAGCCGCAGCCAGCAAGGCAATAACAACGCTTATGCGCAGGACAACAACATCACCTGGCTCGACTGGAAGGGGCGTGACCAGGCGCTGGAAGGCTACGCGCGTGCACTGGCCGCCTTGCGCCGCGCGGTGCCGGCGCTCTCTAATACAGATTTCCTCACCGGCCAGCCGCTGGCCGGGTCGGACACTGCCGACGTCGCCTGGCTCACCGAGACGGGGGCGCTGCTCGGCGAGGCGGAGTGGAACGATCCCGCCCGGCATCGCCTCGTCATGCTGCTCGGCGGCGTGGATGGCCGGCTTGCCGTCATGGTCAATGGCGATCGCCGCCAATGCATCTTCACATTGCCCGCGCGAGACGGATTCCGATGGCATCCCGCCATCGAAGCGCAAGCAGTTGATCTTTCTCGCGCGCTGCCGGGCCGCAGCGTGAATTTCATGATCGAGCGCAGGACGGAAGGGCCCAGACAGGGAAAGGGTCGTGATGACTGACGACAATGCCGAGCGAGCGGCCGACTGGTGGCGCGGTTGCGTCATTTACCAGGTCTACCCGCGTTCCTTCCAGGACACGACCGGCGACGGCAGCGGCGATCTCGCCGGCATCACATCAAGGCTCGCCCACATTGCCTCGCTCGGCGCCGATGCCGTCTGGCTGTCGCCTTTCTTCAAGTCGCCGATGGCCGATATGGGCTACGACGTGTCGGATTATTGCGACGTCGATCCGATGTTCGGCACGTTGGAGGATTTCGATACACTGGTTGCCGAAGCGCACCGGCTTGGCCTGAAAATCATCATCGACCAGGTGCTGTCGCACTCCTCCGACAGGCACGAATGGTTCGTCGAAAGCCGCGCCAGCCGCGACAATCCAAAGGCCGATTGGTACGTGTGGGCCGACGCCAGACCGGATGGTGGTGTGCCCAACAACTGGCTGTCGGTCTTCGGCGGCCCCTCGTGGGAATGGGATGCGACCCGCCGGCAGTACTATCTGCACAATTTCCTCGCTTCGCAGCCGGATCTCAACTTTCACAACCCGGAGGTCCAGGACGCGCTTCTGGATACAGTGCGGTTCTGGTTGGAGCGCGGCGTCGACGGCTTCCGGCTGGACACCGTCAACTACTACGTCCACGACCGCTGGCTGCGCAGCAACCCGCCCTTGGCGTCGAGCGTTGCAGGCACCAACACCGAGACCAACACCTACCTCTACCAGGAGCACCTGTTCGACAAGACGCAGCCGGAAAATCTAGCGTTCCTGCGGCGCTTTCGGGCGCTGCTCGACGAGTACGGGGATCGCGCCGCCGTCGGCGAAATCGGTGATGAGGGGCGCTCCCTACAGACGCTGGCCGCCTACACCTCCGGCGGCGACAAGCTGCAGATGTGCTACACCTTCGATCTGCTTGGCCCGCAATTTTCGGCGGCGCATGTGCGCGGCTGTGTCGAGGCTTTCGAAAACGCTGTCGTAGATGGCTGGGTCTGCTGGGCGTTTTCCAACCATGACGTCATGCGTCATGTCAGCCGCTGGACGCGGCCGGGCGGCGATCCTGACGTGGTGGCCAAATTCTCGATCATGCTGCTCTCTTGCCTGCGTGGCTCGATCTGCCTCTACCAGGGCGAGGAACTCGGTTTGCCGGAGGCGGAACTTGCCTATGAGGACCTGCGCGATCCGGTAGGCATCCGCTTCTGGCCCGGTGTGAAGGGAAGGGATGGCTGCCGCACGCCCATGGTCTGGGAGTCCGGCGCCGATAATGCGGGCTTCTCCACCGGTAAACCCTGGCTGCCGGTGCCGGAAAGCCATCGCGCTCGCGCGGTCGATGTACAGAGCGGCGATGAGCAATCGGTACTTTCCGCCTACCGTTCGGCACTCGCTTTGCGCAAGCGGCATCCGGCGCTGGTCGGCGGTTCGATCCGCTTTCTCGACGCCGAAGGCGACGTGCTGGCCTTTGTCCGCGAGCATGGCGATGAGAGGCTGCTTTGTGCCTTCAATTTCGCCGGGGAACCGGCCAATTGGCCGCTGCCGCAAGACTTAGGAGCGGTTGCGAAACTTGGCGGCGATGCCTCGCTCGCCGGAGAAGCCGTGCTTTTGCTGCCGACACTCGGATGCTTTCTTGGACACCTTGCCTAGATCAGCGCGTGCCGGCCATCTTACTGGACAAGCACGGCACGTCCGCACGTTGCGCCGGTGACCCGGACGTCGGCTTCACCGAGACGCACGCCAAGAGCTCCGAGCAGATTGGTAAGCAACGTGTCGACCGGAGCTGTTACGCTGTTCAGAAGTGCCACCACTGGCGGGCTTACGGTTGCGATCAGCGTGTTCAGATTCAGCAGCGGCAGACCGAGTAAATTCGCCGTCAGCGACAAATCGCTGACCAGCGACGTAGTCAACGACTGGGTAAAATTTTGGGTGTAAGCGGTCCTTATCGTCTTGGCATCGATATCGGCCTTGTTGAAAGTCAACGTCGTTAGCGTGTTGTTGGCCATGTCGAACGCCGCTGAGCCCACCACCGACAGCACCGGGATGATCAGAAGTTTCACGCTCGCGATTTCCGTGTTGGAAAACGTCTCCTTGTTGGTGAAATCGGCAAAGCCGGCGCTGCTGCTGTCGCCGAGATGCCCTTCGACGATACCGGGACGGGTGGCGATGGTCACCTTGATGCTGCTGGGGCCTGTCGGACAACTTATGTCGGTGAGCTTGGCCTCGGCATAGGCGACTTCGACATGCAGAGGCAGACTGAACGACACCAGGGTGATACCGCCTCCGACATTGCTGTTGCCGGCTCCGATCTTCACCACCAGCTTGATACGGGTCTGGGCCGTCCGCACAATGGTGCCGACTTCGCCAACCTTCAGCCATGGCGAGGATTGCGGCGGTTCGCCGAAGGCGATGGCGAGCGTGCTCGACAGCACCCCCGGTATGCCGGTGCTGAGACCGAGGTCGATCTGCTTCGAACCGTTTGCCAGTTCGGCGGCGGCCATCAGCATTCCCATCGCGCTGGCGTCAACGCCAAGGCCGGCTGGCCTCTGCCCGAGGCCAAGTCTGCCGAGGGGGCCGAGGTCGATGAGATGGCTGAGCGGAATCTTGACCGTGTTAGTCGATTTGCTTGCCATGGTTTGCAAGGCGACCTTGGCCGTGTTGCCGAGCCCGGGAACATTGGCCATGGCGGTGGCGATCTGGCCGACTGCAGCCTTTGAGGCCAGAACGTCCGAATAGGTCACGCCCGTCAGGTTCAATTGCACCGCCAGGGCATCGACGAAGGAAAGCACGCTGACATCGGCGGAGATCAATCCGTTGTAGTCCATGACGCTGAGCGAGATGTTGCCGCCTAGAAGGCCGCCGAGAAGCGCGTTGAGGATGGGGCTGTTGCTGGTATTGACGCTGAGCAACCTCGATCCGACCGAGAAAGTGGCCTGTGGCGTCATGCTGGCGGTGGCTTCGGTGCCAATGATGGGCGTTGGGATCAGCGAGCTTGCGAAATAGCGGTTGGGGATCTTGCGCAGGGTCACATGAACCGCGTTGTAAGGGGTTACGCCTGCTTGGAAGCGTTGATCCACATTGACCGAGGATGCCCCTGCATATCGGCCCCGCGTGACCGTCACGACGGTTTTGCCCACCGCCGCGGGAATGGTTTGACCCGAGCCCTGAACGACGACACCTGGCATCCCGTTGTCGGTGAGCGTGGTCAAGACCGCGGTCTGGACGTTGTTGATGTTCGAAGCCGCGGTGATCGCTGCCAGGTCGACCATCGCCTGTGCTTCTCGGCGCTCGGTGTAAATGGAGGCCTCGTCGATCGCCACTGCTGCCAGCGCCAGCGCGACCGGCGCGCTCAACGCCGTCATCACCGTGAAATTCGCTCGTTGGTCACCAAGCATCAGGCGTGCAAGCCTGCGGATCTTCAAGCGCGAACTGAGCAGCATTCAGATGCCCCCCACCCTGATCGTTGATTGGCGTTTGATCGTGGTACCCGGCATGGCTATGCCCGGAAAGAGATTCCAGATCGGCAGGTTTCGGGCATCGTACTGGATCGACACCACGAACTGATTGCCGTCCGCCGTGCTGTCATTGGCCCGATAAGTCAGCTTGCTGGCGTCGACGAAGGGATATCCACCGGCGTTATTGGCGAGAAACGAGGCCACGAGCGTCTGCCGCTCGGTCTGGTTCAGCCCCGAGATGGCCGTCCGGGCGGCGTCCGCCGCGATCTGCTGTATTGAATTGGCCGCGCCGAAATAGATACCGTATGCAACCATTCCGAGCAGGAGAAGGATGAATATCGGTGATAGCAGAGCGAACTCAACCGCCGAAGTTGCCGAAGTGTCTGTCTGGAATCGGCGCCCCTGGATCCGGCGAATGAGGTTCTGAACCATGCCGCCGAGCATGCCAAAGTTCGCATGCAAAAAGCGAAAACTCTAGGCGCAACCTGGAAGTGTGTATGATTGAAAAGCTACGCTAATTTAGCCGCGGCTTCTTTGATTCCTGGCTATTGACTTAGGGTCAATCAGTACTCGGTTGAAAAGAGCTTGCCGCCTGTCTAGTCTCCTGCCACCAGCCGACGGAGGGAACCGGCGGCGCGCTCAAAGGGGCCAGACATCGGTCCCGGGGCGTCAACACACAAAGGCGCGCCGTTGGCAGCGCCGACAGGGAGAAACTTCATGCTGAAAAACATGCTGAAGGCGACGGCATTCGCCACAACCATGGCGCTGGCCGCCGGAACATTCTACACGCCGGCCTTTGCCGAGGTCGTCTACAACAGAGGCACTGCTGCCGAATCCGAGTCGGTTGATCCGCATAAGACCTCGACGGTTTATGAAGCCAACGTCTTGCGCGACCTGTTCCAAGGTCTGGTGATGCAGGACGAGAAGGCCAACGTCATCCCCGGCGCCGCCGAGAGCTGGACGGTGTCGGATGACGGTACCGTTTACACCTTCAAGCTCAGGAAGGACGGCCAGTGGTCCGACGGCAGCCCGGTGACGGCCGAAGACTTCGTCTTCGCTTTCCGCCGCCTCGAAGACCCGGCGACGGCCGCCGAATATGCCTCGATGCTCTATCCCGTCAAGAACGCCGAGGAAGTCAACACCAAGAAGGGCAAGCCCGAGGACATGGGCGTCAAGGCCATCGACGCGACCACCCTTGAAGTGACGCTGAAGGCGCCGACGCCATATTTCCTCGAAATGCTGACCCACCAGGCGACCTATCCGGTCAACAAGGCGTCCATGGACAAGCTCGGCGCCGACTGGATCAAGCCGGGCAATCTCGTTTCCAACGGCGCCTATACGCTGGCCGAGTGGGTTCCCAACGATCATATGAAACTGGTCAAGAATCCGAAATTCTGGGATGCCGGAAGCGTCAAGATCGACGTCGTCAACTACATCCCGACAGAGGATCGCTCCTCGGCGATGAAGCGCTTCGAGGCCGGCGAACTCGACAGCTACGACGATCTACCGACCGAGCAGCTCGCCGACCTCAAGGCCAAGTTCGGTGATCAGATCAAGGTGGGGCCGTATCTCGGCACCTATTACTACGCGATCAAGACCGACAAGAAGCCCTGGGACAATGTCGAGCTGCGCAATGCCATCTCGATGGCCATCGACCGCGATTTCATTGCCGAAAAGGTCTGGCAGAATTCAATGCTGCCAGGCTATTCGATGGTCCCTCCGGGCATCGAGGGCTACACGCCGGCGATGGCCAAATATGCCGACATGTCGCAGATCGACCGCGAGGACGCAGCCAAGAAGATACTCGAGAAACTCGGTTACACGCCGGAGCATCCGCTGAAGATGGAGATCCGATACAACACCTCGGAGAACCACAAGAATACTGCGGTCGCCATCCAGGAACAGCTGAAGCCGCTCGGCGTCGACGTCACGCTGCTCAACACCGACACCAAGACCCACTACTCCTTCCTCGAGCAGAGGGGTGACTATGACGTTGCGCGCGCCGCCTGGATTGCCGACTACAAGGATCCCGAAACCTTCCTGGGCATCTCGCGCAAGGCCAGCGGCAACAACTATTCGGTCTATGACAGCCCGCAATATGAGGCGGCCATGGACAAGGCGGCCGCCGCCGGCGGCAAGCCGGAAGAGCGCATGAAGGAACTCGCCGCCGCCGAGCGTATCCTCGTCGACGACGTCGGCCAGATCCCGCTTCTCTACTATAGCTACCACGATATCGTTTCCCCGAAGCTCCATGGCTTCGTCGACAACGTCATGGACGTGCATCCGTCCCGCTTCATCTCCAAGGATTGAAAACCTTGATCGACCCGCCGCCCGTTCAGGACGGCGGGTCGAGCTGTCGTCGCATGGGGCCCGAAAGTCGAAATCGATTTTCGCAGGCCATGGTGCGAAGATGAGAGGTGCCAGAGCGCTGCGGGCGTCCGGTTGGATGCCCATCACCCTGGCCGAAGCAGGGCACCGCCGATGCTACGCTACATTTTCAGGCGGCTTCTGACCGCCATTCCAACGCTATTCGTCATCGTGACCTTGGCGTTCTTCCTGATGCGCGTCGCACCGGGCGGCCCGTTCAACCAGGAGCGGGGCCTGAGCCCCGAGATCAGGGCCAATCTTGAAGCCCAGTTCGGGCTCGCCGACCCGCTCTGGCTGCAATATGTCCACTATCTCGGCAATCTCCTGCGCGGCAATTTCGGCCCGAGCTACAATATGCCGGACTTTACCGTCACCGAGCTTTTCGCGAAGGGCTTGCCTATTTCCATTCAGCTCGGCGCCTCCGCGCTGATCTTGGCGCTGCTGCTCGGCAGCGTGCTCGGTACCATTGCGGCGCTCAACCAGAACAAACTTGGCGACTACACGGTGATTGCGCTGGCAACCGCGGGCAGCACCATCCCGACCTTCGTCATCGCGCCGATTATCCAGCTCGTGTTCGGATTGACCTGGAAGCTATTGCCGATCGGCGGCTGGGGCGATGGCGCGCTTATCAACAAGATCGGTCCCGTGCTGACGCTTGCCCTGCCGCAGATCGCCATCGTCGCCCGCCTGATGCGCGGCTCGATGATCGAATCGCTGCGCTCGCATCACATCCGCACGGCGCGCGCGCTCGGCCTGTCCGACTGGTCGGTGGTGGTCAAGCACGCGCTGCGCGGCGCCGTCCTGCCGATCGTCTCCTTCACCGGTCCGGCTGCCGCCGCCCTGCTCACCGGCTCGATCATCGTCGAGACGATCTTCTCCATTCCCGGCGTCGGGCGCTACTTCGTCGATGCCGCGCTCAACCGCGACTACACGCTGGTGATGGGGACGGTGGTGGTCATCGCCATCTTCACCATCGTCTTCAACCTGATCGTCGACGTCATGTACGCCGTCGTCGATCCGAGGGTGCGCTATGACTGATATCGCGATCGCCGCACCGGTCGTCGGCCGTTCGCTGTGGGGCGATGCCTGGGCGCGCCTCAAGGCCAACCGCGCTGCCATGTTCAGCCTCTACTATCTGATCCTGATCGCCGTGATCAGCGTGTTCGGGCCCTGGTTCGTGCCGCACCAATACACCACCATCTATGGTGATTATGTGCGTACGCCGCCGAGCCTGTCGGCCTATCCGAAGGCGGACATGATCGAGACCGCGCTTAATGAGGCGATCAAGCGCATGCGTGTCGACATCAAGGACTGGCGCCAGGACGGCAATCGCGTCTTCGTCACCGTCACCTCCAGCAAGGCGATCGACGACCGCAACATCCGCTATCTCGACCGGTCCGACGCCTTCGACGACACCAGGATCGAAAGCAAGTCGCCTGACGGCCTCGAAGCGACGATGAGCGCCTCGGTCAAGCAGCAATATTTTCTTTTCGGCACCGACAACACCGGCCGTGATCTGTTGTCGCGGACGCTGATGGCCGGGCGTGTCTCGCTGGCCATCGGTCTGCTCGCCGGCGTCGTGGCCGTGGCCATCGGCGTGCTCTACGGCGCCACTGCCGGCTTTGCCGGAGGCAGGGTAGACGAGGTGATGATGCGCATCGTCGACGTGCTTTATTCGCTGCCCTTCATCTTCTTCGTCATCATGCTGGTGGTGTTCTTCGGCCGCAACTTCGTGCTGATGTTCCTGGCGGTCGGCGCCGTGCTGTGGCTCGACATGGCCCGCATCGTGCGCGGCCAGGCGCTGTCCATCCGCCGCCAGGAATATGTCCAGGCGGCAGAGGCCATGGGCGTCGGCCAGCGCGGCATCCTTTTGCGCCACGTCATTCCCAACCTGCTCGGGCCGGTGGTGATCTACATGACGCTGCTGGTGCCGCAGGTCATTATCCTGGAGAGTTTTCTGTCGTTCCTCGGGCTCGGCATTCAGGAGCCGATGACCAGCTGGGGCGTGCTGATCTCGGTCGGCGCCAAGAACATCGGCACTGCAAACTGGCTGCTTCTGTTCCCTGCCTTCTTCCTGGTCTCCACCTTGTTCGCCCTGAACTTCGTCGGCGACGGCCTGCGCGATGCGCTCGACCCCAAGGACCGCTAAGATGGACGCAGCAGAGACCATCCTCAGCGTAAAAGATCTTCGCGTGCGCTTCCGCACCCTCGACGGCGCGGTCGAGGCGGTGAAAGGCATCAACATCCACGTCAAGGCGGGCGAAACCGTCGCCGTGGTCGGCGAATCCGGCTCAGGCAAAAGCCAGACGATGATGGCGGCGATGAGCCTGCTGGCCTCCAATGGAGAAGCCACCGGCAGCGTCGATTATCGCGGCCGCAATCTTCTGACGCTAAGCAAATCCGAGCTGAACAAGGTCCGCGGCCGCAAGATCAGCATGATCTTCCAGGAGCCGATGACCTCGCTCGATCCGCTCTATTCGATCGGCAACCAGCTGATCGAACCGATCCGCCGGCACCGGGGCTTGAATGCGGCGCAAGCGCGCGAGGAGGCGCTCAACCTGCTCAGGCTGGTGCATATTCCCGATCCCGAACGGCGCATGAAATCCTATCCGCACGAAATGTCGGGTGGCCAGCGCCAGCGCGTCATGATCGCCATGGCGTTGGCAAACGATCCCGACATCCTGATTGCCGACGAACCGACGACTGCGCTCGACGTCACCATCCAGGCGCAGATCCTCATGCTTCTGGCTGAGCTGCAGCGCAAGCTCGGCATGGCGATCGTCTTCATCACACACGATCTCGGCATCGTCCGGCGCTTTGCCGACCGGGTCTATGTCATGCGCTCCGGTGAGGTGGTGGAGGAGGGGGACGCGCAAGCCATCTTCGCCAGTCCTCAGCATGCCTACACCAAGATGCTTCTGGCGGCCGAGCCGACCGGGACCAAGGCGCCGCCGCCGGCCAATGCGCCCGTCCTGCTCGAAGGCAGAAACGTCGAGGTCACCTTCCGCATCGGCGGCGGCTTTCTGGCCGGCGAACCGCTGATGCTGCGCGCCGTCGACCGCATCTCGATCAGGCTGAGGCGCAATCAGACGATCGGCATCGTCGGCGAATCAGGCTCTGGAAAATCGACGCTTGGCCGCGCTTTGCTGCGGCTGTTGCCGAGCGATGGCGTGATCCGCTTCGGCGACCGCGATATCTCGACCGCCGACCGCCAGACGATGCGGCCGCTGCGGCGCCAATTGCAGCTGGTCTTCCAGGATCCGTTCGGTTCGCTATCGCCACGCATGACCATCGGCCAGGTCATTACCGAAGGGCTGCTGGTGCATGAACCGAACCTCTCGGGCAAGCAGCGCGACCAGCGCGCCGTCGAGGCGCTGCGCGAAGTTGGCCTCGATCCCAACTCGCGCAATCGCTATCCGCACGAATTCTCAGGCGGCCAGCGTCAGCGCATCGCAATTGCCCGCGCCATGATCCTCAAACCCAAGCTGGTGGTGCTGGACGAGCCGACCTCGGCGCTCGACCGTTCGGTGCAGAAACAGATTGTCGAACTGCTGCGCAAGCTGCAGGCCGATCATGAGCTGTCCTATCTGTTCATCAGCCACGATCTCGCCGTGGTGCGCGCCATGGCCGACTACATCATCGTCATGAAGCAGGGCAAGATCGTCGAGGAAGGGCCGACGGAAGACATTTTCAGCAATCCGCAGGCCGGCTACACGCAGACGCTGATGAGCGCCGCAATCGATGTCACGCGGTTTCGTTTGAGTGCGTGAGGCGAGCCCGGCAGCGGCGCCTCAGCTCAATTCGCCAGCCCTGGGCATTTGCGCGCCCTGGCCGCGGCCATGGCCGCTTGCTGCTGCTTCAGCCGATCGATCCTGGTCGTTTCGCGATTGGCGACGGCGGCCTTGACGCTTGAGCCGCCCAGCAGCCATCTCGGAACACTGGTGCTGGCGACCTTGCCCCGCGTGATGGCTGTCTGCGAGATGCCTTTGGCGGCTTCGCCTATGGCGCTGTTCAGTTCGGCGCATGTCATCTTGTCGTAATTCGCCGGATCGATCGATCCGCTGGTCGACGCGCAGCCTCCGACAAGGGCGAGGAGGAGCACGGGGATGAACGGCCTGCTGGGGGTCGAATGCAATTTCATGTCCACGACCTTACTCCAGCGTAAGCGACCATGGCCACCCTCCGATATGTCCGCATGCGTGCGTACGCCGAAACGAACCGGGGTCATTCACATTCACGACGGACACGAGTTCGACCTCGGCGGAACCCTTGAAAGAGAGCCTGCGAGCCCCATCTGCGTTGACAAATATTCCTGGTTGGTTGATGGCTGAGGCGATATCCTATATCAGCGGACAGAACGAGCTTGTCATTGCGCGGCTATTGCCTACATCGATCGTTTGTCGAAAATTTTGGATTCTTTTTGGCTGAAATGGAATAGTCATTCCATGAAAAGTTGGATCAAGAATTCAAAAGAGCCGGCAAAGGCGCTGCCGAAGGCTGGCAACGTACAATCAATACTCATAAATCAGACGAAGTTTATCGGGGATGTCGTTCTAACCTCGGTTCTGGTCAGGCATCTGCGGGCAGAGTTTCCGAACGCGACGATCACCATGCTATGCCAGGCGGCGCTGGCGAAATTCGTTCTGGAGCAAGGCATCGCCGACAGCGTGGTTTCGCTCGATCGCGGCAAAATGCGCGGCTCCCCTTTCGAGCGCATGTCCGGAATGTCCAGGCTCCTGCACGATCTGAGGAAGTCGGAGTATGATCTTATCATCGATCTGTCCGACTCCAAGACATCACGGCTTGTGATGCGCTTCGTCAAGGCGCCTTTTCGCGTAGGCTATGTTCCATCGGAGCAGCCCCTGAAATTCTGGGAGCGCCAAAGCGCCAACATCTTTGCCGCCACATACGGCCATGGCGGTGAGCATTATCTGCATCGGTACCTTTCGCCGCTGTTTGCCCTTGGCATTCCTGTGACCGATCCTATTCCGTCCCTCAAGCCAACCGAATCCGGTTCGCGCCAGGCAAAGCAGCTGCTTGCCCGACACGAACTGGAAACGAAGTCGTTTGTCGCCGTCCATGCCGGCGCCAGTTTCCCAGGCCGTTGCTGGCAGCCGGATCGTTTCGCTTCGGTCCTGGGAGAGATTTACCGTCGAAAGGGTCTCCGGGCGGTCATCGTTGGCGGTCCGGACGAGGCAGGTATCGCAGGCAAGGTGTTGGATGCGGCAACATCGCCGATCGTGAATCTCGTTGGCCAGGCACCCCTGACCACCCTTTTGCCCCTGCTGGGCGAGGCCCTGATCTTCCTTGGCAACGAGAGCGGACCCATGCACCTGGCCGCGGCCATGAAAACGCCCGTCGTTGGCCTGTTCGGTCTGACCCAACCCGACATCTGGGGGCCCCTTGGCGTTCCCAGCCGTACGTTACAGCCTCCGATGCCATGCAAGTGCATAGCGCCGGGCCTCTGCAAGGCGGGCAATGCAGGGGGCGTTTATTGCGTTCAACGGCTTGACGCTGCCGACGTCACAAAAGCGGCAATCGAACTCATAGAACGCGTCAGCTAAAGCAATTCCAGGAAAACTGCGCAGCGGTTTTTTCCGTCCGGAATTGCGTAAAGCGATGAATTGGAGCAGGCGACGATCAAACATCGAGCCGCTGCAGCGGGAACAACAAACACGCGTATCGCTTTGTTTTTCTGGTCGGAGTGGCAGGATTTGAACCTGCGACCCCCTCGTCCCGAACGGCGTAGGCTCCCAAAAAGCTCAACGGATT